>JAQXNZ010000086.1 GCA_029098265.1 Clostridia bacterium
GGCAAGAACGCTCTTGTAATAGGCGGAAGCAAGGGTCTCGGCGAAGGTATTGCCAGAGGACTTGTGGAGGCAGGCGCTGTTGCGGTGGTTTCCAGCCGTAATCAGGCCGACTGCGACAAGGCCGCCGCAGGAATTACGGAAAGCACAGGCGGAAAGTGCATAGGCATTGCCGCTGACATTTCCACAAAGGAGGGCGTTGACGCTCTTGTAAATAAGGTTATAGAACAGCTCGGTCACATCGACGTTCTTGTAAACAGCGCCGGTGTAAATATCAGAAAGCCCGCCGTAGACTATACCGTTGAGGACTGGGACACAGTACAGAACGTACAGCTCAAGGGCGTATTCCTTGCATGTCAGGCTGTCGGCAGACACATGATTGAGAAAGGCATTAAGGGAAGAATTATCAATATTTCTTCAATCAATGCAAGAGTAGTTGCAAGACCCAATATCGTTTCCTACGTTGCCGCCAAGGGCGCAGTTATGCAGATGACAAAGGCCCTTGCCGTTGAATGGGCACAGTACGGAATTACCGTAAACGCCGTTGCACCCGGCTTCTTTGAGACAGCAATGACAAAGGTTCTCTTTGAAGACCCCGCCACAAGAGAGGAAATGTTCAGACATATTCCCGTTAAACGCTTCGGCAATGCCGACACAGACCTTGCCGGAATGGCAGTATACTTTGCTTCCGACGCTTCGGCATATACAACAGGACAGATTATATACATAGACGGCGGATATACAAGCGTATAAGCCGAAAACAGGTTTTGGCTCAGTTTCGACTGTATACAAACTGGCCTTTTGTGCGGAAAGGTTTGGAAAACGAAGAGTTTTCCAAGTTTAATCCGCAGAAGTGCAAACCGCGTGAAAGTCGCGGCGCGAAGCGTTCCCAAAGGGAATTTGAGAACCTGCCACGGAGACCGCGCACATATCAACGGTAAAACCGCCGACCGCAAGCGGTCGCTTTGCAAGCAAAGTGATAACGGCCGAGGAGAATGGCGTGTTTCAAGTAGCACGCCGAAGATACGGCGACGCCATAGGCGGCTTGCCTTTAGGCAAGTGCTGAGCTTATGTGCTTTTTGAAAAGCCGATGGAATAGCCATTCATACATTAATTTAAACAAGTCGAAAACCTGTTTTCGACTTAGTCACTCCTACCCCTGCGAAAATAAATTTCGCAGGGGTTTTTATTTGTTTCGGTACTTAGTAACCTATCCCTGTTAACTTTCGGCTTGCAAACCGTATTGCCTGCTGTATAATAAATTACAGTTAATAAATTATTGAACAAGGAAGGTACACATTATGAATAACTTTACATATTCAATACCAACCGTTATCCATTTCGGCAAGGGTCAGATATCGCATCTTTCCGAGCTGAAAGAGAGCGGCAGCCGTGTGCTTATGGTCTACGGCGGAGGCAGTATAAAAAGAAACGGTGTTTACAATGCCGCCGTGAAGTATATGACAGAAGTAGGTCTGACGGTGTTCGAGCTGCCCGGAGTAACGCCCAATCCCCGCATACAGCTTGTAAGGCAGGGTATCGATATTTGCCGCAGGGAGGACATCGACATGGTGCTTGCCGTTGGCGGCGGCAGCAGTATCGACTGCGCCAAGCTTATAGCCGCAGGAACTCTCTATGACGGCGACCCCTGGGAGCTTATGAAGGACAGCTCTCTCATAAAGGCCGCCCTGCCCATATACTGTGTTCTTACGCTGGCGGCAACGGGCTCGGAAATGGACAACTCCACTGTTATATCCGACCCCACATTGAATGCAAAGCTGGATATTTGCTCCGATTATCTGAAGCCTAAAACAGCAATTCTTGACCCCGAATATACATTTACAGTGCCGAAAAACCAGACTGCCGCAGGTGCTGTGGATATAATGAGCCATATATTTGAAAGCTATTTCACCAACGTCAAGGGCTGTGCCGTACAGAAGCACATTGCCGAGGCTTTGCTTAAAACCGTTATCGAAAACGCACCCAAGGCATTGGCGGACCCCGAAAGCTATGAAGCACGCTCCAATCTCATGTGGTGCAGCAGTCTGGCTCTGAACGGCATACTCAGCTACGGCGCAGAGGTGGCATGGTGCGTACACCCCATAGAGCATGAGCTTTCGGCCTTTTATGACATTACCCACGGCATGGGTCTTGCCATACTCACTCCCGTTTGGATGAGATATGTGCTTAACGAAGGTACCTCCCATGACTTTGCCGAATACGGCAGAAACGTATGGAACATAGGTGAAACCGATGACATGAAGGCTGCAGAAGCCGCCATAGACAAAACGGCGGAGTTCTTTGCCTCTCTCGGCATGCCAAAGACCCTTACGGAAATAGGCATTGACGACAGGCATTTTGAGGAAATGGCAAAAAAATGCGTATCCTTCTGCGAGGGCTGTTATGTTCCTCTGACCGAGAAGGATATAATAAGCATATACAAAAAAGCTCTGTAGTACATTTTTTTACCAAATTGTCCATATTGGGTCAGGCCGATTGATTTAATTTGACTTATAATGTTATATTATAGTATATATCCGCTGTACATCCGACCGTAACGGACTGACGTACAGTGCTAAAAGGAGTTTATAAATGTCAGATATAATAGCAAAATTCGGACAGCATATCGACAGGGAAATACCCAAAAAGCCCGACAGTGCCAGACGTGAAATGCTTCTGGGCTACAGGGCCTACGGCATGAAGCTTAAATATGCCCCCGACAAAAGGCTTTCGCCCGCAAGACAGTATCTGGGCGCAGTGTGCATGGACGAGCATGTGCGTTCCTTTGCATCGCCCGAAAATGCCGCCATGGTCAGCGTTTTCCTGCCCTGCGAAGCGGTTCGTACCTTTGGGCTCAACACCATATTTGCCGAGGGCTTTTCAGGCTACATGACGGGCATATATGCCGAAAAGGCAATGGTTGAGGCCGCCGAGGCCGCAGGCATAGCCGAAACCTACTGTTCCTATCACAAAATACTTATGGGCGCCGCCTATTCGGGAGTGCTTCCAAAGCCCAAGCTTATAATAAACACGTCAATCGTATGCGACGCCAACAACCTGACCTTCCGTGCGCTTTCGGACTACTATAGGGTGCCGCAGTTCTATGTGGACGTGCCCACCGCCGCCGATGAGGACAGCGTAATGTATGTGGCGGATCAGCTCAGGGAAATGACAAAATTCCTTGAGGACAACACGGGACAAAAGCTTAACATGGACGAGCTTAAGGCATCGGTTGCCAAAAGCGGACGTGCCATAGAAAATTTCAAAAGATGCCTTGAGCTTAAGAAAAATACATTCCTGCTCAACGACATAACAAGCGAAATGTACGAGGTATTTATGACCCACCCTCTGCTGGGCACCGATGAAGCGCTGAAATATTCACAGATGCTTGCCGATGACCTTAAAAGCGCACCGCCTAAAAAGGGCATAAGGCTCCTTTGGATGCACACCATACCCTATTTTCAGGAGCCCTTAAGGGAAAGGCTCAACTTCAACGAAAAATGCCAGATAATAAGCTGTGACATGAACTTTGAAAACCTTGTGGACACCGACCCCGAAAAGCCTTTTGAGAGCATGGCAAGGCGTATTGTAATGAGCAGCTTCAACGGCTCGGCTGAAAACAGGATAAACAAGGCCATTGAGGTGGCAAAGGAGCTGGAGGTTGACGGCATAATATACTTCTGCCACTGGGGCTGCAAGCAGACTATGGGAGCCGCTGTCAGCGCCAAGAAAAGGCTGGAGGAAAACGGCTTCCCCACCCTCGTATTAAACGGCGATGGCGGAGACCGCAGAAACACCAGCAACGGACAGGTTATGACAAGGCTTGACGCCTTTATAGAAATGCTGGAGGATATGAAAAAATGATATACTACGTTTGCAAATATACTCCCATAGAGCTTTTGGAGGGACTGGGTGCGGACTGTCTCAGGCTTGACCCCCTGCCCGAGGGCTTTGACACGGCGGAAAGTCTGGGACATCCCAACATGTGCGGCTACGGAAAGGCAGTCATTGAGGAGGTTTTCTCCAAAAACATAAAGGAAATGGTGCTTGTGGACTGCTGTGACGTTATCCGCAGGGTATACGACATACTGACGGAAACGGGCTGCATGGACTTTATATATCTTCTGGAGCTGCCCCACAAAACGGGCAGAGCCGAAACGGAGCTTTTCAAAAAAAGCCTGAAAAAGCTGGCGGAGGCCTACACAGCATACAGCGGCGGAGCCTTTGATGTAAAGCGTGCCATGAGCGCCTTTACCGAAACAAAAAAGGACGGCAGTGAAAAGCACATCAGCATACTGGGCGCCCACGGCGGAAAGTTCCTCTACAAGACCGTAAGCAGTAAATTTTCCCTTCCCGTCCATGACAGCACCTGTACCGGCAACCGTTCGGTGGAGCTTACTGCTACACCGTCAGATTTGGACGGCTTTATAGATGCCTACGCACCGGTGCTTCTTTCGCAGACACCCTGCATGAGAATGTACAACGCAGGAGGACGAAGGGAGCTATCCAAGGGAACATCTGGAATAATATACCACACAATGAAGTTCTGCGACTATTACAGCTTTGAATACATGGGTCTTAAAAACAGCGCAGGAGTGCCTCTTTTGAAAATAGAGACCGACTGCACGGCTCAGAGCGAGGGACAGCTTTCCACAAGGCTTGAGGCCTTCGCGGAGACCATAGACGCAGGCATAGGACACAGGAAGAAAAATATGAAAAAAGACGGAAAAATATATACGGCAGGCATTGACAGCGGTTCCACCAGCACCGATGCCGTAATAATGGACAATAATAAAAATATAATAGGCAGATCAATTGTGCCCACGGGCGCAGGCGCCACCAACGGTGCAAGAAGGGCTCTTGCGGCGGCTTTGGAGGAAGCAGGCATTGCCGAGGAAGAATTGACACTGACCGTAACAACGGGCTACGGCAGGGAAAACATCAGCTTCGGAGAAATGTCCGTAACGGAGATAACCTGCCACGCTAAGGGCGCCCACTATCTCTATCCCGAGGCAAGGACGGTCATAGACATAGGCGGTCAGGACTCCAAGGCCATAAGGATAGACGAAAACGGCTCTGTAATGAGCTTTGTAATGAACGACAAATGCGCCGCAGGAACGGGACGTTTCCTTGACATGATGGCAAGGACTATGGAGCTGAGCCTTGACGAGATGAGCGAGCTGGGTCTCCACTGGAAAAACGACGTTGTTATTTCCAACATGTGTACCGTATTTGCCGAGTCCGAGGTCGTTTCACTCATAGCGCAGGATACCCCTCCTGCGGACATAATCCACGGGCTGAATAACTCCGTAGCAGGCAAGACCGTTTCCCTTGTAAAGCGTCTCGGCGGCGAAAGGGGCTATATAATGACCGGCGGCGTTGCCAAAAACAGAGGCATTGCCGCGGCAATCGAAGAAAAACTTGGCGAAAAGCTGTTTATATCGGACAGCGCCCAGCTTTGCGGAGCCATAGGCGCCGCACTGATAGGCATGGAGTCATTGGCCGAATAAGACATAAAGGGCGGTATGTATGGAGAATTATGACGAATACAAAAAAGCAAGGGATATGTCATGGGAGGTACTCATAAAATGTGAGATTACCGCCCTTCCCGTTGACCTCAAAAAGGTTACCAAAAGCCTTGATATAGACGTTATTTCCTTCAAAAAGGCAATAGAAAACGGTATGCTTGACCCTGCCAAGGCCAAGGGCTCTGTTCAGGTCAGGATAATAAAGGGAAGAAAAACCGTCTTTGTAAAGGGTGACGGAGACCCGGGAAAAGTCAGGTTCTCCATAGCCAAGGGAATAGGCTTCTGTATGCTCAGCGACAAGCCGTGGTACAGGACAAAAACCCTTGAATATTCCGCCGGTATATTTGCCAGAGACCTGCTTATGCCTGCGACGGTGCTTGCCTCTGCCGGAATATTTGAAGCCGGGGACATAGCCAAGCTGTGCGGCGTTTCCTCACAGGCCGCCCAAAGACGCGCGGCAAGGCTTGCGGAGCTTAAAACACGCAACCGCTTCAACGCTCACCCTCTGGAAAGAAAGGTGCGGGCACAGTTTGACGGGTTTATTGCCGATTATAAAAGGCAGTCCTTTTAACCTAATGATGACATACAAAGGCCGGAGATGGCTCACAACCTTTCTCCGGCTTTTTGTTATATAAAATATTCTGTTTTTTCCTTAAACAGCTTTTGGAACAGGGCGATTACTCTGCCCGTGAATATCATAGCGCATACGGTGCCTATGCCTATGCCGAGTATCCGTCCTCGGCAGACAAGGCCGATAACGGCGGCGGTCGCAAGAAAGGCAAAGTCAAATACGTTCTTGCCGAAGCCGAAGCCCCTTTTGAGCTTTATACCGATTAGATTTGCCAGTGAGTCGGCAGGATTGGCGATAAGCTTCATATCAACTATTATTGACGAGCCTATGCCCGTGCAGGATATGCCGACGGCCAGTCCAATCACCCTTGCGCCCATTGTCGTAAGGTTCGGCAGAAATGTGTCGAATATGCCTATGAAAAAGCTGGTCAAAAAGCTAAGCAGTATCTGGAGCAGCATTTCGGGCTTAAAATCCTTTCGGAGTATGACAAACTGCAAAAATATGCATGTCAGATATGTAAGAAATGACGTTACGCCTAAGTTTACTCCGCTTATTTCCGCCGTTGTAAAGGCAAAAGCTATGAAGGGCGAAGCACCGAAGGCAGTTTTTGTGTTGAAGGTAACACCGAAGGCCAGTATTATATTTCCCAGTATATAAAACAGCAGTCTCGGAATAAACCGTTCTCTATGCTTTATTTCAAAAAAACGTGATAATATTTCCATCAGAGCTCTATCGCCTCTATTGTCTTTTTCATTGCGCCCGTTATATCCTCAAGTCTCTTTCTCTGTTCCTCCGTAAGAGACGGCATATCATAGCTCTTTATACCGTCTGAGCCCACAGATACGGGTACGCCGAAGGACACGTTATCAAAGCCGTATTCGCCCAAAAGCACCGATGAGCACTCCAAAACCTTGCCCGAATCCGTAGCTACGGCCTCGATAAGCTCCTCAATGTTCACCGCCGAGCACCAGCCCGAGGTTCTTCCGCTGTTAAGGGACTGGAACTCTATGAAGAAGTTCTTTGTGATAGTTTCTATCTGTGCTATCTGTTCTTCAGTCAGGTCAAGCTTCTCTCCGCCGCAGGTCATTTTATCATAGAGATTAACAGTTCCGTTGCCGTGCTCGCCTATGCAGAAGCCGCCGATGTCCTTGAAATCCTTTCCCGTAACCTTGGAAACCGCCCATTTCAGACGATAGGTATCATTGCCGTTGAAGCCGAGAATTTTGCTCCTGTCCCAGCCCAGCAGCTTCCAGATTATATAGTTGAATATGTCAACGGGGTTTGTGGCGTTTATAAGCACCGCACCCGGGCAGTTTGCCTTTATTTTTTCGCATATGGGCTTTATGAGCTTCATGTTGTCCCAAAGATATTCCATTCTGTCGGCAACCTGTCTTTCGGGCATGCTTGCCGTAAGCAGTATTATCCCACAGTCTGCCAAATCGCTGTAATCGCCGTAGGATATTTTTGTGCCCGACGGATACACGGCCTGTCCCATGTCAAGGACGTGGTTCTTTACAAGATTTTCCTTTATATCTATAAGCTTTATTTCTTCAAGATAGCCTTTAAGACCCGCCATAAATGCCGATGTGGAGCCAAGAAGTCCGGCTCCGCCGATAACTGCCATTTTCATAAAAGTATCCTCCTTATGCATTAATTATAAAAAGTATATCATTTTAATGCATATTATGGCAAGTAACAATGAGTCAGCCTTTAAAAACAAAAAGCCGCAGAGGTTAATCTG
>JAQXNZ010000087.1 GCA_029098265.1 Clostridia bacterium
GGGCAATAAACCCGATGCTCCAGGATATTTTGTTGAGTGGCTTTATAAGAGAAAGGAAGTATATGCCTATACCTTTGAGGGCGAATGCTATGATATAGGTACGCCCGAAAGCTATAAAGAGGTTTGCGAGGAATTTGAAAAGTAAGAGAAACAAAATGGGGAATGTCGGCAGATATTCCCCATTTGCGGCGAGGCCGCTAAGCCGCAGAGCGGCTAAGTTGAAATCCTGTGGGGATTTCAACTTGTACGGAGCTAAAGCCAAAAGTTCCTAAATAAACTTTTGACTTTAGATAGGTCTATTCGTAGGTACATTGACGCGAGTGGGCAAAGCTCCCTCGCGATGACGGCGGCGTAGCCGCTAAGTCGAAAGCAGGCTTTCGACTTGATTGTCGGTGAGGAACGCAAAAGTTCCTGACAAAACTTTTGCGTTCGGGCATTGGCTGAATTAAAATACTCGACATCGCCGGAAGTGAATTCCGCCGATGATTTAGTTTTTCAATCCCTCAGTCAGCTTTGCTGACAGCTCCCTTTCCACAAGGGAGCCAAAGGTGGCACGACATTAACGCGGGCGCAGTTCGCGAATGGACAACCGACAATCAGCTACAAAACTACCGATCTGTTTGGGTTTTAAGCGTCGCCCGAAAGAGGTGGGGGTTGCAAGGGGGTAGGAGAAAGCGGGCTTCGATGTTAAACGCCCTACGGCATACAATGTTCGAGTATTGTAACGCACCTACCCAATAGGTACATTGTGCCGTTGGGTGTGCTAAGGTGTACTCTGAGCGTTCGCCTACCCCCCCCTTTGCTGTGCAATCGCTGGGACAGCGATAAAACGGCAATTAGAAGCCTCGGCTTCGAAAAACAATTTTAGGTAACTAAAAAATATTTTCTACTTTGTAAAAAGGAGACTTTTAAAATATGAGCGAAAACGAGTGCAACTGGATTGAAATATTTATCGAAACCGATAAAGAGGGCTTTGAACCCGTCAGCGGAATAATATACCAGTGCGGCATAACAGGCGTTATGATAGAGGACAGCGACGACTTTACCGAGTTTCTGGAAGACCCCGCAAGGGACTGGGACTATATCGAGGACGAGCTGGTGGAGCAGAAGAAAAAGGCGAAAAACGGCGTTACTTTCTTTGTCAGGGACAATGCCAACGGCGCCGAAACCCTCGGCATGGTCAAGGAAATGCTTAAGGCTGCCAAGGAAAACGAAAAGGAAATTAACTTCGGCAGTCTTGAAATGAAAATTAAAAATATAAAAGAGGACGATTGGGCCAATAACTGGAAAAAATATTTCAAGCCCTTTGCCGTGGGAGATAAAATTGTTATACGTCCCTCCTGGGAGGAATATGACGATGACGGCACAAAGACGGTGCTTAAAATAGACCCGGGTCACGTTTTCGGCACCGGTACCCATGAGACGACACAGCTTTGCATTGAGTTCATCGAGGAATATATGAAAAAGGGCGACAATGTCCTTGACATAGGCTGCGGCAGCGGAATACTTTCCATTGCTTCACTGCTGCTTGGTGCCTGCCATGCTGATGCGGTGGACATAGACCCCAACGCCGTGGACATTGCCTATACCAATGCGGGAATGAATGACATCGGAAAGGACGTTTATACCGTAGTCAGCGGAAACATACTTGCCGACGACGAACTGGACAAGGCCTACAGCGGAAAGAAATATGACGTTGTAGAGGCAAACATTGTTGCCGACGTAATAATCGCCCTGAGCGAAAAGGTGCCGAACTATATTAAGGACGGCGGAGTATTTATATGCTCGGGAATAATTGTCGAGAGACTGGACGATGTGCTTGCGGCTTTGGAGGAACATGGCTTTAAGGTGCTTGATATAAAGAAGAAAAAGGGCTGGGCGGCGGTTGCGTCCAAATACAATGGGTGATAGGTATGCCGAGATTTTTTGCTCAATCTGAAAATATAAAGGATAACAAAATAACAATAACGGGCGAGGACGCAGGCCATATATCCAGAGTGCTGAGAAGCAAAACAGGCGAAAGACTGACCGTATGCGACGGCAGCGGCTTTGACTATGAGGCCGAGATAACGGATATATCCGACAAGACGGTGGTGCTTGAAATAAAGGATAAAAAGCCTACTGAAAGTGAGCCCAGGGTCAGGATAACCCTTTATCAGGGACTGCCAAAGGGCGACAAAATGGAGCTTATTATACAAAAATGCGTTGAGCTGGGTATATGGAAAATAGTCCCCGTAAACACCGAAAGGTGTATAGTTAAGCTGGATAAAATCAAGGAAAAGAAAAAAATCGAGAGATGGCAGAAGATTTCCGAATCGGCGGCAAAGCAGAGCGGCAGAGGAATAATACCCGAAATAGGCTGTACGGAAAGCTTTACAGAAGCCCTGAAGGAGGCCGTAAGGGACGGTATGGCTGTCATTCCCTACGAAATGGAAAGAGAAAGAGGTCTTAAACAGTTTTTGGACGGCTTCGAGGGTGAAAGACTTGGCATATTCATAGGCCCCGAGGGCGGCTTTTCGACGGAGGAAATAGAAAAGGCCAAGGAATGCGGAGTTATACCCGTCACTTTGGGCAAAAGAATACTCAGGACGGAGACTGCAGGAATGACGGCGGTGGCAAATACACTGTTTTATCTTGATATGTGAGGGATATGAAATGATTTATTTTGATAATGCCGCAACAACCAGGGCATTGGACGAGGTTGCCGATAAGGTCAAATATATGCTTCTTGAAAACTACGGAAATCCTTCGTCCCAGAGTATGATGGGCGTAAGAGCCGAAAGGGAAATAGAGGACGCAAGAAAGGTAATGGCAAAGGCTATAAATGCCGAGCCCGAGGAAATATATTTCACCTCCGGCGGCACAGAGGGCGACAACTGGGCCGTATTCGGTACGGCGAGGGGATACATCAGAAGCGGAAAGCACATGATAACCACCGCCATAGAGCACCCCGCCATGCTTATGCCCATGCAGGAGCTTAAAAAAGAGGGCTGGGACATAACGATACTGGGTGTTGACAGCGAGGGCTATATAAATATTGATGAGCTTAAGGCCGCTGTCAGGGAGGACACCGTCCTTGTCAGCACAATTCTTATAAATAACGAAACGGGAACAATACAGAATGCCGCAGAAATAAGCAAAGCGGTAAAAAGCGTAAATCCCAATACCCTCTACCATGTGGACGCCGTGCAGGCCTTTGGAAAATACCCCATAGACGTCAAAAAAATGGGTATAGATATGCTTTCCATGAGCGGACACAAAATACACGGCCCTAAGGGAGTTGGCATATTTTACATGAAAAAGGGACTTAAGGTGAAGCCTGTCATATACGGCGGCGGACACGAAAGAGGTCAGCGCTCGGGAACGGAAAATGCACCGTCCATAGTGGGATTGGCAGAGGCCGTCAAAATAGGCATTGAACAGCAGGATAAGGCCAAGGAAAATGTAATAGCAGTCAAAAAAAGGCTTGCCGAGGGCATTTTAAGCGAAATACCGAAAACCCATATCAACGGACCGTCCGTAGAGGAGGCCAGCCCCTATGTGCTTAATATAAGCTTTAACGGCATAAGGAGCGAGGTGCTTCTCCATGCTCTGGAGGAAAAGGAGATATATGTTTCCGCAGGAAGCGCCTGCAGCAGCAAGAAAAAAGGCAGCTCGGTGCTTTCGGCTCTGGGTCTGTCGGAAACGAGGATAGAGGGAGCAATACGCTTCAGCTTCTGCCGTTACAATACGGTGGAGGAGGCCGACGAGTGCCTTAAGGTGCTTAAGGAAAAGGTTGCTTTTTTGAGAAAATACATGAGGTAAAAGTATGTGTGAATTAAAAACCGAGGAAAACGTACTTATAGTAAAATACGGAGAAATTGCCGTAAGGGGAAATAACCGCAAGTTTTTTATAGAAAGACTTCTGCGTACCATAAGAAAAAATCTTGACGACATAGGCGATTACTATGTGGTAAAGGAGCAGGGACGTCTCATTGTCGAGGACAGGGGCGGAGAAATGGATTTTGACAAGGTTATCCCCAGAGTTATATGTATAATGGGGATAATAGGTGTTTCTCCGGGCGTTCGTGTGAAAAACCAGGAGCTGGACAACCTGAAAAAGGTCTGCGCCGAGCACATGAGAACCATCGGCGTAGATGAATATAAAACCTTCAAAATCGAAACAAAGCGCTCCAACAAAAGCTACCCTCTGGAATCCAGAGAGGTTTCCGCAAGTGTTGGCGAATATATTCTTGACGAGTTCCCGAGCCTGACCGTTGACGTGCATAATCCCGATTTGACGGTATACATAGAGCTCAGAAACGACGCCTATGTATATTCCAAGCTCATAAAGGGTCTGGGCGGTTTGCCCGTAGGCTCATCGGGTAAAGGCATCGTTATGCTCTCCGGCGGTATAGACAGCCCCGTTTCCGCATATATGATGGCAAAAAGAGGCGTTGAGGTGGAGGGCGTATACTTCAACTCGCCGCCCTATACAAGCGAGAGGGCAAAGCAGAAGGTTGTGGATTTGGCGGAAAGGCTGACCTACTTTACGGGAAGCTTTAAGCTGTATGTTGTGCCCTTTACGGATTTGCAGCTCTATCTGCTGGAAAACGTACCCCATGACAAGCTGACCATATTTTTAAAAAGAGCCATGACAAGGGTTGCCTGCATACTGGGCGAAAGGGACGGAGCACTGGCAGTCATAACAGGCGACAGCGTAGGTCAGGTGGCAAGCCAGACCATGCAGGGTCTGCACGCCATAAGCGCCGCAGCAACCATGCCCATACTAAGACCATTAGCAGGCTTTGATAAGCAGGAGATAGTGGACATAGCAAGACAGATAGGCACCTTTGATATTTCCGTAAGACCCTATGAGGACTGCTGTACAATATTTGTCGCAAAACACCCCGAAACCAAACCCAAAACATCGGTAATAGAAAAAATAGAGTCAAGGCTGACGGAGCTTGACAGATATATAAACGAAGCCGTGGAAAATGCCGAGATAATAGAGTTATAAGCGAATGATAAACGGAGAAAAAAACATGAAAGTCGTAGCAGCTATAGATTCATTCAAAGGGAGTGTTTCCTCCCTGGAAGCAGGAAACGCCGCAAAGGAGGCCGTACTTTCCGTATACCCCGATGCAGAGGTAATCGTTATGCCGCTGGCCGACGGCGGAGAGGGTACCGTTGAGACACTGGTGTACGGCATGGGCGGAGAGTTGATAGAGACCGAGGTCACAGGCCCGCTGGGAGAAAAGAGAACTGCCGTTTACGGAATAACCGGAAACATAGCCGTTATGGAAATGGCGTCGGCATCGGGACTTCCGCTGGTGCCTGCCGAAAAGAGAGATCCCATGTATACCACCACATACGGTGTGGGCGACATGATAAAGGATGCCGTAAAAAGAGGCTGCCGTGAATTTATAATAGGTATAGGCGGAAGCGCTACCAATGACGGCGGTGTCGGTATGCTGATGTCTCTGGGCTTTAAATTCTATGATAAGGACGGAAAGGAAATCGGTCTCGGAGGAAAGTATCTGGCGGATATTGAACGCATAGACGCAGGTGGCGCAATGCCGGAGCTTAAGGAATGTATATTCCGCATAGCCTGCGACGTGGATAACCCTCTCTGCGGAGAAAGGGGAGCATCAAGGATATACGGCCCTCAAAAGGGAGCGGACGAACAGAAGGTACAGTTTTTGGATAAGGCGCTTTATAATTTTGCAGAGGCAACGAAAAAAGCCTTCGGAACAGACTGTGCCGATATGCCCGGCAGCGGAGCCGCAGGAGGACTGGGCTATGCATTCAGGGCGTACCTTAACGGCGAGCTTAAAAGCGGTGTTGAGATAGTGCTGGAAAGCATCGGCATAGACAGGGCTATTGAAAATGCAGACTTTGTAATAACGGGCGAGGGAAGAATTGACAGCCAGACTGCTATGGGAAAGGGTCCCGCAGGTGTGGCGGCAAGGGCAAAAAGGGCAGGAGCAACCGTAATAGGCATTGCGGGCTGTGTCTCCGATGACGCATACATGTGCAATGACAAGGGCATAGACACCATATTCCCCGTAATAGATAAGGCCATGCCGCTGGAAGAGGCCATGAACAGCGAAGTTACGGTCAAAAATATTAAAAAGTGTGTAACGCAGATATTCAGGCTGATAAAGGAAATAAAAAAATAACGGATTAGAAATAAAAACAGCGCTCAAATTGTCATATCACAACCGAAGCGCTGTTATTTTTATTCCTGCATATTCTTTTGTTTCTCCACACTCTTGATAGTAGCTTCCATGTGTTCCTTCATGGCTATTGCCGCAGCCTTTGAGTCCTTAAGCAATATGGAGTCAAATATTCTGTTGTGGTAGTATATAGTAGCTTCTACAGGAGGGAGGTCGTTTATCTGGTCTATGGTCTCAAACTGCATCTTTATGCCCTTGTAATATGTATCCGAAACAAGCTTCATAATGCTTATGAAAAGCCTGTTGTGGGTACAGCGGGCAATCATGGAGTGGAATGCCACATCATTGTAGGAAAGGGCGGAAGGGTTGCCCTCAAGCCCCTTTATTTTCATTATAAGCTTTTTAAGCTCCATAATGTCATCTGTATTGGCATTCTGGGCGGCGAGATATGCCAGCTCCGGCTCGAATATCTTGCGAAATTCCAGCATTTCCATAATGTCGGAACACTCAAAATGATAGTCCAGCACAAGGGAGGAATTGAAATCCTCACTGCCGTTTATGTATGTGCCGTGCTTTGTTCTCGTAATAAGTCCGTAGGAGGAGAGCACCTTGAAGGCTTCTCTCAGGGTGCTTCTGCTGACACCGAGCTTTTCGCAGAGGGTGTTCTCGTTGGGAAGCATATATCCGGCGGGAAATTTGTCGGAAAGTATACTGCTTTTGAACTGCTCCACAATATAGTCCGCAGAAAGCTTGTCGGAGCCGCCTATTATATATTCATAGGGGAAATCGTCATTTATGCTTAATTCAGATTTGTCACTCATTTTCATACCTACCTTGATAGTGTATTTCATCATAATTATTTTACACCAAAAGATTAGACATGTAAACAGTTAAATATAAGTTTGTTGTATGATTTCAAAAAAAATGTTCTGAAAATTACACCTAATAGCCTAAATAAAAATATTGAAAAAAGTAAAAATAACTATTGACAGCGCATATATATCGATATATAATCATCTTGAAATCAGACATCAATAAAAAAATGGATGGTCTGTAGTAGGAACAGAGTTTTGAAGAAAACAAAGGAGCTGTAAAATAATATTTACGCCAAGCAATTGATTAATCTCAAAGCTCCTTAATTATAGGTCCGGCATCCTCGCAAACTCCGGGCTGAGAAATTAAAAACACACCCCATGTTTTTAATATATATATAAATGCCATAGCTCACTGTTAAGCAAAGTGATGAAAAGACTGGCAAACATAATATCCCTATTCTTCTTCTTAAAAAAATGACGCATATCTCGGATATGCGTCATTTTTTTGTGCGCACGGGGTGCGCTAAGCTGAAATCCTGTGGGATTTCAGCTTACTGTCGGTGAGGAAAACAAAAGTTCCAGAGGAAACTTTTGTTTTCAGACCGTGTCAAAAACCAGATACAGCTCAGCGCCGGAAGTGAATTCCGGCGCTGTTTTAAGGAAATGCTATTTTGATTTACTTCTTTTCGGTTTTTATTTCAAGCATGTCCTCGTCGGCTTTATAGGTTTTTCCGCCGCCCTTAATCAGGGTGATTTCCATTGCTTCGCCGCCCGTAAAGACAATGGGTATGGCATCGGAGGCAGCGTTTTCCCTGATATATGACAGGTCGAAGGAAAGCAGTCTGTCGCCTCGGCTGACATGCTGTCCCTCCTTGACAAAGACATTGAAGCCCTTGCCGTCAAGATTTACCGTATCTATTCCCACATGAATAAGCATTTCTATACCCGTGTCGGTTATAAGCCCTAAGGCGTGCTTTGTGGGGAAGATGTGAACGACAGCCGCATCCGTCGGAGCATATACTATATTGTTTTTAGGGAATATGACTATTCCGGGACCCATCATTCCCGAAGAAAATACTTCGTCGGGCGTTTTGTCCAGAGTTTCGGCTCTGCCGCTGACTGGACAGCCCATTATAAGGATATTGCCGGTATCCTCGTGTGCATCGGGTTCGTCGGGAACCTCGGCTATGGGAGTGCCCATATATTCCTCAAGATTTGACTTTATGACCGTAACCTTGGGGCCGTATACTATCTGGACGCCGTTTCCGTTTTTGATTACGCCTGCGGCTCCGCTTTCCCTGAGTACGGAGTCCTTTACTTTATCGGAGTCAATAACGGAACAGCGCAGTCTTGTGGCACAGCAGTCCACATCGGATATGTTGTCCATGCCGCCCAGACCCTCGACTATCATTTGTGAAACGCTGTCCTTGTCGTTTCGCCTGCGAGCTGTGGGGGCAGAGGATTTGGCTTCGTTGTAGTCGGAGCGGGTATAGAGCTTGGTTTCCTCGGTGTCGGCTTCTCTGCCGGGGGTCTTGAGGTCCCTTGCCTTTATGACGGCGGAGAAAACGATATAATAAAGGAAGAAGTACACAACGCCCACTATAACTATCCATATCCAGTTGGTCTTTGCGTTGCCCTGCATTATTCCGAAAAGAACCAGGTCAATAAGACCGCCCGAAAACGTCATTCCAACGCCTACGTTGAAAATATGCATGAGCATAAAGGACAGACCCGCAAATACACAGTGTATTATATAAAGTATGGGAGCTACAAAAAGGAAGGTGAATTCCAAAGGCTCGGTTATGCCCGTCAGCATACTGGTGAGCGCCGCCGACAAAAGCAGTCCTCCTGCGGCTTCACGCTTCTCGGGTCTTGAGGTACGGTACATGGCGTAGGCCGCACCGGGCAGCCCGAATATCATAAAGGGGAATTTTCCCGCCATGAAACGTGTTGCCGATGAGCTGAAGCTGACTGTGTTGGGGCTGGCAAGCTCCGCAAAGAATATATTCTGGGCGCCCTCTATGACGGTGCCGTCGATGACTGCACTTCCGCCGACGCTGGTCTGCCAGAAGGGTATATAAAAAACATGGTGCAGTCCGAAGGGGATAAGCGCCCTTTCGATAATTCCGTATATGAGGGTTCCCGCATAGCCGGAGCGGAGCACAAGAGAGCCCAGGGCAAGTATGGCGTTCTGGACAATGGGCCATACAAAGAACAGAGCAATGCCCACAAACAGATATACCAGAGCGCTTATAATGGGAACAAAACGGGTTCCGCCGAAGAAAGCGAATACCTGCGGCAGTTCTATTTTATAAAATCGGTTGTGCAGCCATGCGGTGCCCAGACCGACGATTATGCCGCCGAAAACGCCTGTCTGGAGGGTGGTTATGCCCAAGTTCGTTGTAATGGAGCCGTCGGGCAGGGTAAGAGCCGCATCGGTTATGCGTATCAGTGCGCTCATGGCGGAATTCATTACGAAAAAGGCAATGACCGCCGACAGTGCGGCTACGGCCTTTTCATTTTTCGCCATGCCTATGGCAACACCTATGGCAAAAAGCAGAGGCAGGTTGTCGAAAACAACGGAGCCGCAGGCGTTGAGCACGGACAGAAATGAGTTGAGCAGAGTGCCCTCGCCGAGTACGGAGGTCAGACCGTAGGCCTCAATCATTGTTTTGTTGGTAAAGGAGCCGCCTATGCCCAAAAACAGACCTGCAACAGGCAGTATTGCTATGGGAAGCATAAAGGAACGGCCTATTCGCTGTAAAACGCTGAATGCTTTGTTATCTTTCATATTGTGTCCTCCTGAGTAAGAAAGGTTTTAATTAATATTTGTAAATATTAATAAATTATTCATTTACTCAGGAATTTGTGATTTTTGATTATGGGGCGCTGCCCCAAACCCCGCAAGCCTTTAAAAAGGCTTGACCTAAACTTTATCTCCGAAAAACATTCGTTTTTCGGGGAATGCAAATCTATATTTCCGCAAACAAAAACCACTGCGAAATTTACTTTCGCAGTGGTCAATAAACTGAGATTAGTTTAATCTAAATACAAAAGTTTCCTCGGGAACTTTTGTATTTAGCTCCGTAACAAGTTGAAATCCCACAAGGATTTCAACTTAAGCGCCTCGCACCTTAGATGACGGGTCCGAGACAATGAATGTCTATAGATGTGAAGTACTGAACAGCCTCGTTCTTTGTCATTTCTCCGCTGAGTACTCTGAGAAGCTTAGCAAATGCTTCTTCTCCAACTTCTTCGATTGTCTTTTCGCCTGTAAGGATAAGACCGGCGTTGATGTCCATGTCTTCCTTCATGTTTTCAAAGGTGTTGGGGTTGCCGCAGATTTTGATTACTGGCATGCTAGGGAAGCCCTGAGGTGCTCCTCTTCCTGTTGAGAACATCATGCACTGAGCGCCTGTTGCAGCCATACCTGTAAGGATTTCAGGCTCACGTCCCGGTGTATCCTTAATCCAAAGTCCCTTGTGGTCTGTAACGATTTCGGGATATTCCATAACGCCCTGTATGGGTCTTGTTCCAGACTTAACGATAGCACCTAGGGATTTTTCCTCGATAGAGCTTAAGCCGCCTGCGATGTTGCCGGGTGTGGGCTGTCCTTTTCTCATGTCACAGCCGATGGCCTTTGCTCTGCCTTCCATTTCGTCAACTTTTCTTAAAATCTTATCAGCTACCTCTTTATTAACAGCTCTCCTTGCAAGAAGGTGCTCGCCGCCGATGAACTCTGTTGTTTCACCGAAAATAACGGTTGCACCCAGGTCAACAAGCTTATCTGCAACATAGCCGACTACGCAGTTGGAAGCCATGCCGCTTGTGGCATCGGAGCCGCCGCATTTGATTGACATAACGATGTTGGATACATCTACGGGCTGTCTCTGGATACCGGAGGTTTCGATAACAAGTCTTCTTGCGATATCGATACCTGCCTGGATAGCCTTGGAAACTCCGCCGAGCTCCTGAATATGAATTATCTCAACGGGTTTGCCAGTTGCCTTTACTGTGTTGTACATACGCTCGTGGTCTGTGCCTTCACAGCCAAGGCTTACAATAAGTACTGCCGCAGTGTTAGGGCTGCAAGCAAGGCTTATAAGTGTATCTGTAACTCTCTCAAGGTCGGGAGGTGTCTGACAACATCCCTGATGATGAGGGTATGTAAGTGTTCCCTGTACCTGACGGCATATAGCATTACAAACGTCATTTGCACAAGTTACGCTGGGAATGACAGCAACCATATTTCTTGCTCCGACTCTGCCGTCGGGGCGAACATATCCCATAAATTCCATGTTTGTTATCTCCTTTCGATTATTTTTGTTTCTCCCAGTCTCCGCGTCCGCGCATACTGTCGAGGTTGTGAACATGTACATATTCACCCTTCTTTATATCCTTTGTGGCAATGCCTATTTCTTCGCCGTATTTGATTATAAGTTCACCTTTTTTGATGTCCTTTACGGCTATTTTATGTCCGTAGGGAATATCTCCGATTACGGCGCAGTTTTCGGAATTGCCTTTTTTGTCACGAATCTCAATAGTTGTTCCGTCCGTAATGCCGTTTGCAAATATTGTGGCAACATTATCGAGGTCGTTAACCTTAAGTGCTAAATTAAGAGCCATGATGTTTTTCTCCTTTCGCTTATTTTTTCACTTTTTTATTTTACGGCAAGCACACTTACGCCGTCGGGTATTACGACTACGCTCGCATCTTTGCCTTTAATGCCGTATGCAATCTCAAGAGCTTCGTCGGGCGTTGAAGCAGGAATCATATTTGCTTTCTTAACAAGCTCATGGTCAAGGAAATCTGTTACGAGTATCATCTTGTGCTTTTTCAGTATTCTTGAATATATCTGAGGGCACCACTGCTCGGAAATAGTTTCCTTTGAAGGAATCTTTGAAAGATATTCGTCTATTTCTTCGGGTGTTCCCATTGTTATCAGCTTTTCAAAGTTCTTGCCGCCCATTCCGTCACAGCATGAACAGCACATGATTATTACTCCGTCCTCACCGGCGCAAACCTCTGCCGTGGCAACAGCCTTGGGGCTCTGGTAAAGGTTCTGGTCAAGGGGGTAGCCGCCGTTTGATGTAACAACAATGTCACCTGTAACAACAGGGCACTGGGACTGGCTTCTGATGAATTCCACTCCCTTTGCATGGGCTTCTTCGAGGTCGCCTGCGAATGCAGCAATAACCTTCTTCTCGGCGTCAAGGGCAACATTGAGAATGAACTGTACATTTACCGCCCTTGCCGCAACTACCATATCCTTATGTATGGGGTTGCCTTCAAGCACGCCTGTCTTTGCATAGGGGCTTGCTATGGCTGTATAACAGTGGTTTTCGTTTACTGTTGTGGAATTGCATATTCCGGGAAGTATGCTCTTTCTTCCGCCTGAGAAGCCTGCGAAGAAGTGAGGCTCGATAAATCCTTCTGTGACAAGGAGGTCACAGTTTACGGCAATCTTGTTGCAGAAGAACTCCGCACCTGAAGGAAGGTCGCATACCTTTTCAAACTGTTCGGGGTCAAAGGCATTGTTTGCAACTATCTTTTCGTTATCAACTATTTCATCGCCGAACATGTTTCTCTGTTCTTCCTCAGTTGTAGGTCTGTGAAGGCCTGTAGCAATGAGAATAGTAATATCTGCATTGGGGTTTCCTTTTCTTATTTCCTTAAGAAGTATAGGAAGTGTAATCTTACTGGGAACGGCTCTTGTGTGGTCACTGGTAACAATTACGATTTTGTTCTTTCCGACTGAAAGCTCAGAAAGCTTTTTGCTTCCGATGGGATTTTCAAGGGCGTCGATAATAAGCTCTTTTTCTCCCTTTTCCGCTTTATATTCATGCATCTTTGCTGTTATAACAGCCTTAAGGTTTTCCTCTGCAACATGAATATCTACTGTATCCTTGTAGTAAGGAATTTTGATTGTTTTCATAACAAGTCCTCCTTCTCGGCATTCCTGCCATACTCCATACCGTATGATGTATACATGATACATCTCATGTTTAAGATTATATACACCCATTTTCCATAAGTCAACAAATATATTGTAATTCTCCGAATTTTATCTATATTGCATAATTGGTGCAACCAATACTTGTTTAATATAACAAAAACCGCCGTCCAAACTCTAATGTTCAGGCGGCGGCCTAAGTTTTTACCTTATAAAATTCGTTCTTATTTTTGCCTCAGGCACAGGATATTCTATTCCTGCCTTTTTGGCAGCATCTATACATTTTACCATCCACGCCATGTTTCTGCCGAGCGTACGCATTATCTGTAAGCCCTCGGCGTCCTGCATAACCTCCTCGGGTGTGTTGCCGTGAACACCGTTCCAGTAGTTTGATGAAACTATAGGCATCTGAGAAATCGTAAAATACTTATTCATTCTGTCCATTGTAGGTGTAAGTCCGCCTCTGCGACAGCTTGCAATTGCTGCGGCAGGCTTAAAGGCAAAGGCAGAGCTTCCGCTGTAGAATACTCTATCCATAAACATTTGCGCCTGTGAAGCAGGTCCGCCGTAGTATACAGGCTCACCGATAATAAAGCCGTCGGCTGCCTTAATAAGCTCTATACACTCATTTACGGGGTCATCATCAAATACGCATTTGTCTGCTTTTGTCTTTGCGCATGTCATACAGGCAACACATGGATGCTTCATTTTCTTTCCTATCTGCACAATATTTGTTTCTATTCCTTCCTCATTAAGCACCTTGGCTATTACAGAGAGGGCTGTATATGTACAGCCGTTTTAGTGGGGGCTAGCATTTACCAAAAGTACGTTCATTATAATCAGCTCCTTATTTTATTTGCTCAGGCAGTTCAGGCAAAGCCATTTACGGAAACAGGATATTTCGTCCGCATATAGGCATTTATTTACCGCACCGCCTTCCTGATTTATATATATTGTATCAGAAACAGCTGAAATAACAAGAATGTTTTTTGTCATATTTTGTTGATAAATTTCCGGATTTGATGTATATTGTTTAAGTTATATTCATTTAAATTGACAACGGAGGTATACTTATATGTCAAAACAGCTTCGTGCGGGACTTATGCTTACTCTCACCGCACTTATATGGGGTGCCGCCTTTGTGGCTCAAAGTGTCGGCATGGACTATGTAGGCCCCTTCACATATCTGTGTTCAAGGAGCGTTATTGCGGGAATAGTTCTGCTGCCCCTTATCAAATCCACATCTAAAAATGAAAAGCCCGGTCAGTTTGACCGAAGCACGCTGATAAAGGGCGGAATTGCCTGCGGCATAGCGCTGTTTGCTGCGTCCATACTCCAGCAGGTGGGTATAAAATACACCACCGTGGGCAAGGCAGGCTTCATAACATCACTTTATATGATAATAGTGCCTATCATAGGTATTTTCCTCGGCAGAAGGGCTCCCAAAAAGGTTTGGTTCTCTGTCGTTGTTGCTGTCATAGGTATGTATCTGCTTTGTATGAACGGCGTAGAGGGAATCGGCAAGGGCGACCTGCTGGTGCTTTTGTGTGCTCTGGGCTTTGCCTTCCATATACTTATAATCGACCATTTCTCGCCTATGGTCAACGGCATAAAAATGAGCTGTATTCAGTTCTGGATAACAGCCGCCATTTCCGCAGTACCTATGTTTTTGATAGAAAAGCCTTCCATGAGCAGTATAATTGCCGCCTGGGCCCCTATTCTCTATGCAGGCGCTCTCTCCTCAGGCGTAGGCTATACACTTCAGATAGTTGCCCAGAAGGATATTGACCCGACAGTAGCCTCTCTTATATGCTCTCTCGAATCGGTATTCTCGGTGCTTTTCGGCTGGCTTCTGCTTCATCAGGCGCTTTCGCTTAAGGAGCTTGCGGGCTGTGCCCTCGTATTCATCGGCGTTATCCTCACACAGATTCCCGACAGACAAAAAGCATAAACAATTTCTTTGATAAATAGTTATGCCCCAGCCTTGCGGCCGGGGCACTTTTATTTTTTAACTATTATCTGGGGAGTGAGAATAGTTAAGCTTATCAAATTTTAGTCTTATTTACAATAATCAGATATTCTCTACGAAGCTCTGAACTCTTGTTCTTGTCTGCTCGAAGGAGTTAGCCTCCTGGTCGATTTCAATCATAAGGCTTTTGATTCCTGCTTCCTGGAACTGTCTGTAGTATACAGGGTAATCCCATTCCTCGGGATCGCAGAACTTCATCATGCATACGATAACGGCGTCAGCGCCTGTCTTTTTAACCATATCCATGAGCATCTTGCCTCTTGTTTTCTTTGTATCTGTAGCAACTGAGCAGCCGTACATGTTCTGCCATACCTTTGCAAGTCTGTAAAGGGGAGCAGCCTCTCCTGCAGGAACGTCTACTCTAATCTGTCTTGATTCCTGAGCAAGGTCATCTGCTACAACAGCAAGGCCGTTTTCCTTGAAGATGTCAAGAACTCCGTCGGGCTCGGCAAGGATACCTGTAAGGATAACCTTCTTGCCTGTCCAAGGCTGAATCTCAGACTTTTTGATTTCCTCGATAAGCTCTTTTACAAGTACTGTATGTTTAGCCTTATCCATAAACATTCTTGATTTGAATACAGCATGTCTTGCAATGGGGTCGATTACCTGAGGGTAATCAGCTGCTACTGCTGAGAACTCACGCATAACGGCTCTGTTCTCGTTATATACTGTAATTGCGTCCTCGATAGCCTGGTTTGTTATGGGTGCTCCTGCAATCTGCTCAAGCTTGTCCTTAACAATCTTGTATTCCTCTACAAGGAAAAGATTAGCTGACTCAAGTCCTCTGTTCTGAGGATGTGTAAATGTGATAACAGGTGATGTGCCCTTCCATTTCTGGCTGAGACATTTAAGTGTATCACAGGGTACTGAGAAGATAACTGCTTCAAGCTCGTCATAAGTACCTTCGCACTGAAGCTCCATTATCTGCTGCATGATTGAACATGCGAATGCAGGAAGGTATGTGCGTGCCTTTGATATGGGTTTGTTTGCGCCCCAGATTCCCATAGGAAGGAAACCTGCTGCGTATACAAGCTCCTCGGGTGCGTAAAGAGGCATGATACCTACTGCACCCCTGCCTGTTTCTTCTTTGTAGTCGTGCATAGCTTTTACGGGGTTATCCGCAATATTTTTAAGCTGTTCAAGTATTGTATCTATT
>JAQXNZ010000088.1 GCA_029098265.1 Clostridia bacterium
GTCATGATAGCAGCCATTAATAAAGCTAATTTCTTCTTCATTTTGTTGTCCTCCTTTTAAAATTTTTTGGGGTGTTTTCCCCGGTTTTTGGTTATTTTCGGGGCTTTCCCCGCTTACAAAATGAATTGTAGCAAATGCTGAGATTTCAGTCAACAGAAATGCCTATTCCGTTCGTGCAATACGGGTTGCAGTGCTTATAAATGGCGTAATTATCATAAATAATGATTTTTAAGTGTGATTTTGCACGGCTTTTTACACAACTTTTTACACAGTTTTACACAACAAAAGTTGTGTAATTTGTGCTGTCTATTTTTTAACGAATTTCCTGTTTTCCCCTTTTGACTAAATTTTTCCATTGGACTTTGCGGATAAAAATTTTCTTACTTTTTTCTTCTGCTGTGGATTTATTTCGCTGATTAATATATAATTAAAATAACTGAAATATTTCATGCCGCATGGGTTAGTTCGGCGGCTTAGAATGGGAGGCGGCTGTCAAAATTACGCATAATGAAACGAAATGTGTTGTAATTATTTTTGTCGGACTGCTGGCATTTATATTTATACATTGTCATACCGGTAATACAGATATAGCTGTTTATGATAATTCACCTGCGGAAACCGAATATATCAGCGGCAGGCTGAACCTTAATACGGCATCGGCAAAGGAACTCTGTTCGCTGATGTATATAGACGAGGAAAGCGCCGAGCTTATAATAGATTACAGAGAGAATAACGGCGGCTTTAAAGATGTGGAAGATATTTGTAATGTAAAGGGGCTTACACTCATAAGGCAGAAGGTCATAATCGATAACTGCTTTGTGCAGAATTTGGGAGGTAATTGATTTGGCGTACAGCATATTGGTTGTCGATGACGAAAAGCTCATCGTTAAAGGAATAAAGTTTTCATTGGAACAGGACGGAATGAATGTGGATGTGGCCTATGACGGCGAGGAAGCGTTGAATCTGATAAAGAAAAATAACTATGATCTTGCGGTTCTGGACGTTATGCTGCCCAAAATGGACGGATTGCAGGTGTGCAGGGAGGTCAGGGAGTTTTCTTCGCTTCCCATAATTATGGTGACTGCCAAGGGCGAGGATATGGATAAGATAATGGGTCTGGAATACGGCGCAGATGACTATATGACAAAGCCCTTCAATATCCTTGAGCTTAAGGCGAGGATCAAGGCGGTTCTCAGACGAAGCACGTCGGCGGCAAGGGAGACTGTTCCTGCAAAAAATGAGATAACCATTAAGGACCTTACTCTTGATTTGGACAGCAGGAGGGTGTTCGTGGGCGGCAAGGAGGCCTTTCTGACCGCAAAGGAATTTGACCTGCTGGAGCTGCTGATGAAAACACCGGGCAAGGTATACAGCCGTGAAAAACTGCTTGATACCGTTTGGGGCTTCGACTATCCTGGAGACGTGCGCACTGTTGACGTGCATGTCAGAAGGCTTAGGGAAAAAATAGAGAAGAACCCCAGCGCACCGGAGTACATCTTTACTAAATGGGGAGTTGGCTACTACTTTGGCTAAGAAAAATATAAAATTAAAGTGGACACTGCTTGCCACATATATGCTGATAGGCATAATACCGCTTGTTATAATGACACAAATAGCCCTTGAATCCGTTCAGGGGTATTTCGTCGAGGAAAGAAAAAAGGAGCTTCTTCTGCAGGCTAACGTCATATCAGGACATATAAGCATTTCGGACTATATGTATGACGAAAGCAAAGCCTTTGTATTTGACTATGACATAAACCATACCAGTAAGCAGAGTGGCTACAGAATAATGGTGCTCGACAGGTCAGGTGTTGTTGTCAATGATTCCAATAAGACCGAGGAGGGCAAGACATATTTTTTGCCTGAGATTACCGATGCGCTCAATAATAAGGACGTGGCAAGGGTCATGGAAAACGATACGGTGCATGCGGCAGTATCAATCGTTGATGACCGCTCCAACTGCATAGGCGTGGTGCTGGTGTGCGACTCGGTAACGGATATTTACGAAAATGTTGCCGCCATCAGGCATAAGATTTTCAATATGATTATGCTTCTTATGGTGGTAGTTGTGCTGATCGATTTGTTTATGGCATGGTGGTTTACAAATCCGCTGAATAAGACCATAGAGGTTATTAAGAAAATGTCCGACGGTCACTTTGACCAGAGAATACCCGTCAATGATTTCCTGCATACGGAGCTGGCGGAACTGGCGGAATCCAGCAACAATATGGCGGAACAGCTTGACCGCATAGAGACCAGCCGCAGGGAGTTCGTATCGAACGTATCCCATGAACTGAAAACACCGCTAAGCTCCATAAAGGTGCTCAGCGATTCCATACTGATACAGGACCCGGAGACGGTGCCCAAGGAAATGTATGTGGAATTTTTGCAGGACATAAATTCCGAGGTTGACAGAATGACAGCCATAATAAACGACCTGCTGACCCTTGTTAGAATGAACAGGGAGGAGGTCGAGCTCAAGCCTGCCTTTGTGAACCTTTCGGAAATGATCGGCGATATAGTAAGGAGACTGGAGCCCATAGCGGAGAAAAACGGCATAACCCTTAAATACAATATGGTTGACGAGGTGACCGCCGAGGTAGAGGCAACAAAGATTTCTCTGGCGGTGTCTAACCTCATAGAAAACGCCATAAAGTATAATACCGAAAACGGCAGTGTTAATGTTACTCTGGAGGCCGACGGACAGAACGCCTTTATTACCGTGGCGGATACGGGTATAGGCATATCCGAGGAGGATATAAATAAGATATTCGACAGGTTCTACAGGGTGGACAAGAACCGAGACAGGGAGACCGGCGGAACGGGACTGGGGCTTTCCATTGCCCGCTCGGCGGTGCTTATGCATAACGGAAGCATAAAGGTTTCGAGCAGTGAAAACGAGGGTACCACCTTCGTCATAAATATTCCGCTCAGGCAGAAATGAGGTCATATATGAAAAGGATAAATATAATATGTGCCGTGGTGCTTGTTATGTCCATGCTCTGCTCCTGTACCGATAAGACGGCGGAGATTATGAACGGGCCCGCCAACGGCATAGGGTGCAGTATATATTATATAGACGGGGCGACCCAGAAGCTGAGCTCCGAAAAAATGATGTTGGATAACGGCACCAATGAGGACGTGGTTTTTTCGGCCTATGAGAAAATGTGCGGCATAGAGAATACGGAGGAAAGACATTCGGCGGTTCCCGAGGGGATTGACACCAACTATATTAAGATAGACAGCGGAACACTGACGATAGATTTTAAACCGGAATACTATACTCTGTCATCGGGGGACGAGCTTACTCTGAGGACGGCAGCGGTATATACTTTTACGTCACTGGATTTTATCGACTATGTGTATATAACGGTCTGCGGTGAGCCTTTGAGAAGAACCAACGGACAGGCCATAGGCAAGCTGGGCGTTAAGGATATAATTACCGACGGCAATATTTCAGCAGAGCCCACCAACTATGAGATACTGACGCTGTACTTCAAGAGCGCCGATGACAAGGGACTTGCCACAGAGATAAGGGAGGTTGAGGTCAACCCCAATCAGCCCATTGAAAGATATATAATCGAACAGCTTATAAAAGGACCTGAGAATACGGATATAAAGGGCGTTATTCCGTCGGATACAAAGATAAGGGAAATAAGCACTGCCGACGGTATATGCTATGTGGACTTAAGCTCCGACTTTGTTACTAAGCAGATAGGCAGTCCGTCGGACGCAAAAGCGGCGGTGTACAGCATAGTCAATTCTCTGGGCGAAATGGAAAGCGTCAATAAGGTACAGTTCCTGATAGAGGGCGAAAAGATAGAAAGATATAAGGACGGGGTGGACATAAGCAAGCCTATTGAGCCCAATTATGACATTACCTTTGAATGATAATAAGCGGGCGTGGGATGGGCATGAAAAGACCGTTTATATGGTTTTTTGCAGGACTGGCGGCAGGCATACTGTCCGCCGTATATAAGAATATCGGTATAGCTGTAGTTGTTGCACTTACGGCGATAAGTGTACTTTCTGCGCTCAAAAACAGACAGGCCGAGTATATGCTCGTGCCTGTTTTTGCCGTAATTGGAATATTGCTGTGCAACTGCGCCATTGCTCCCAAAGATAGCAGAGCGGAGCGTATGAAAAACAGGAACGTGACTGTCAGAGGTACAGTCAGGGAATGGCATAGTACGGAGGACAATACCGTCATAACACTGGATGCCGAATATATCCGCTGTGAGGACATAGGTACTTCGGGAGAAGTAAGACTGTGCGTATATGCCGACAGTGATGTAAATGTCAGTGCAGGCGAGATAATAGACCTTGAGGGCAGGTTATACGGCTTTTCGGAGCCGACGAACCCGTATCAGACGGATTACAGGCTGTATATGCGCTCAAAAGGCTTTGATTATTCCATGAGCTGTAACGCCTTGATACAAACGGGAAGGAGAAACAGCGGCATAATATACCGCATAGAAGGCATAAGGGAGTATGTCAACGGCTTCTTTGACAAATATCTGCCCGAAAGCAGGGCGGGAGTGGCAAAGGCATTGACTACGGGCTATAAATACGATATTGACGATGATACAAGGACGCTTTTCAGAAATATGGGTCTGAGCCATGCACTGGCGGTATCGGGTCTGCATGTTTCAGCCATAGCGGGACTGATATTTATTGTCTTCACTAAGCTTTTGGGACTTAAAAAGCGCAGGACAATACCGGTTGTTTCGGTACTGCTTGTGCTGTATCTGGCATTTACGGGCTTTTCGCCGTCGGCAGTTAGAGCTGTGGTAATGGCACTGACGGCTTATGTGGCACTTATGCTTTATAAAAATTCCGATAGGTTAAATACCATAGCCTTCAGCGCCTTTTGTATGCTAATGGTTCAGCCCCTTTACCTGTGGAATGTGTCCTTTGTGCTGTCCTATACGGGTATAACGGCGGTGGCCTTTGCTATGGATATAACGGAAAGGCTCGAAAGGGGCAAAAGGCTTGCCAAAACAATTATATTTTCAACGGTTGTATGGGTGCTTACTACACCTGCCGTAATGTATTATTTCGGCGGCATTTCTCCTGTGTCCGTATTGCTTAACATAATAGCTGTGCCGTATCTGAGCATGGTGACGGTGCTGTCACTGGCGGCGGGACTGATGTCATTTACACCTATCGGGCCTACGGCGGCAAGGCTTGTAGGGTCTGCAATAGGTCTGTATGAGACTGCGGCAGGTATGTTTATAAACGAAGGCCTGTATATAGAAACGGCAAAGCCCTCTGCGGCGGCAATAATAGTATTTTACATAATAACAATGACAGCCATAGCCTACAGAAACAGAAAATATACTCTGCGTATATCTGCGGCGGCACTGGCGGCCTTTACTGTTATCACTGCGGCAGTGAACATTAACAGGCCTGCCGAAGCAGTATTTTTTGACGCAGGACAGGGAGATGCTTCAATTATATATGTACCGAACGGTATAACGGCTGTCATAGACGGAGGTCCCGACGGAGGGGCGGAACGCTCGGTAATTCCTTATTTGCAGGCAAAGGGCGTTAAGGCCGATATACTGTTCATAACCCACATGGATAATGACCATTCCTCGGGAGCGTTGGAGCTTATAAAGAGAAATATGGTCGGCATGGCGGTTGTGTCCGATACCATACATTCGGATAAAATAAGAGAGATAGAAAAGGCGGCGGAGGAAAACGGAATACAGGTATTCTATGCTTCGGAGGGTGATGTATTTGAAGCGGAAAACTTCCGAATAGAGTGCCTTTATCCCTATCAGGGCATATCGGCAGAGGAAAACAGCACTTCCCTTGTGCTTTCGGCAGAGATTGACGGAACAAAAATACTTTTTACAGGGGATATAGAGGCCGAGGACGAAAAATATCTGCTTAACAGTGATATAGAATGTGATATAATAAAAATAGCCCACCACGGTTCAAATACTTCCTCAACGGAGGAGTTCCTCGAAACGGCAAAAGCCAAGACCGCAGTTATAGAGGCGGCGGAAAACAATATGTATGGATTTCCGCATTCGGAGGTCATAGCAAGACTTCTGAAAGACGGAACGGATATTTATGTAACAGGCAGAGACGGTGCTATTACGGTAAAAATAGATAAGGACGGCTATAGTGTAAAGACATACAGATAGGGGCAGAATATGAAAAAATATAAACTTTTTGCGGCATTGCTGGCTGTGGCTCTTATAGCTTCGGGCTGTGGAGCTGATAAGCAGGCGAAAACGGATAACGAAATGTATATAGAGCAGGCACAGCTTACCGATGAGGAAAGCAATCTGCTTTCAATGGTAAAGGCAGATAGAGATAAAACTTTTGACTTTAGGACAGATGAAACTGTTAAAAGCGTAAAGATAAATATATATGAGCTTAAATCGGACGGCAATTGGAGGCAGAAAAACAGCTCCGAGGGATATACTATTTATGACAATTCCGGACGCATAGCGCTTGTATATGACAGCCTTAGCGGAGAAAAGGACATAAGCATTGATACGGGAGACAGCATGACTTCTGTACATTATCAGGGTGACGGTGAAAACAGCTTTGACGGTCTTGTTTTATCGGATGCCTTTCTTTCAGAAAAAACAGTCATAGAGTGTGAAAAGGAAATACCGCTGGCTCTGCAGATATATTCTTACGGCAATGCGGACGTATACGGTGCGGAGCAGTTTTACAGCCCTGATGAGCTGAAACAGTATGAGCATGTGTATGCGGTGACGGCGGTATTCAGTTAAAATGCCGCCGCTGATACAACGGAAGAAAGAGAAGCAACCAACTATTTCGAGAAAATTGAAAGCAGTGAACTCAGTGATACCGAGAGGAAAATGCTCATAAATGAGTTCGGAAGTGATGTCTATAAAAACTATTATTATAAGGCTGACGGTAATCTTAAGAGCATAGGGCTGAACTATTACGAGTTTATTGACGGTGAATGGCAGCTTTTATCCGATGAAATAAAGCTTGATGTAAGCGGTCAGGAAGGCAATATATTTATATTTGATAACTGTTTGTCCGAGGGTGTGGCACTTGCCTTACAGAACGATGAGGACGGTATTGTAAAGACCTCATATAAAAATGAGAATGGATGGGACACATTTGAAATGGGCATAAGCTCTTGGCATTCCAATACACCTAATGCCGGCAGGATACATTACGGAGAGGAAACCTTGGTTCGGCTTGAGGGGGATTCCCTTGATGAAAATGAAAAACTGCCAAGTATAGAACTCAAAAACTTTGAGGATACAGAAGTATTGAGTGCATGGGACAGGGTATTTGCTGTTGCGCTGGTATTTTACGATTAATAACATATAATAAGGTAGACAAATATGGCAAAGCTTGATTTGAAAAATATACAGAGGTGCTATCTTCTCTATGGGGAAGATACATTTTCGAGAAAATCCTATGAGGACAAAATAAAAAGGAAGGTCGTTGATGAGGCCGCCGAAATGATGAATGTGTCGGTGTTCAATGACATAAAGACAACGGCGGGACAGGTCATCGAGGCCGCTGAGACATTTCCGTTTATGAGTGAGAAACGTTTCATACTGGTCAAGGACTGCGGCTTTTTCTCCGAGGGAAAAAAGGCTGAAAGCGACCTGTTGGCAGACTATATCAAAAATGCTCCCGATACGGCATGTATTGTGTTTTCCGAGGAAAAGGCCGACAAACGGCTTAAGCTCTATAAGGCCGTGGAGAAAAACGGTGCGGCAGAGGCGTTCAACGGTCTTAAGGACACGGATTTGGCATCCATGATAGAAAAGAAGTTTGCCAAAAACGGCATAAAGGCACCCAAGGCCGTATGCGTTTATATGGTGCGCAATGCGGGCAACGATGCAGAACTTCTGAAAAGCGAAAGCGATAAACTGTTGGCGTATCTGGAGGACAGAAAAGAGGTAACAACGGCGGATGTTGATGCAGTATGCGCCAAAAGCTCCGAAACAAGGGTGTTTGATCTGGTGGACGCAATGATAGCGGGAAAGACTGAAAGGGCGCTGGAAATATACAGAAATTTGCTGTCGCTCAATGAGTCGCCCTTTATGGTGATGTCGCTGATAACAAGACAGTTCAGAATAATACTTAAATGCAAAAGCCTTGCGGAGACGGGCATGGGTACCGACGATATAGCAAAAAAGATAGGCACAGCGTCCTTTGTAGCAAGGGGAGCGCTCAGACAGGCATCATCATTCAGCTATGATACTCTTAAAAAGGCGCTCAACAGGTGTATAGAAACGGACTATATGATAAAATCCGGAAGAGCAGACGCCGAGGCGGGAGTGGAAATGATAATTGCTGACAGCGGATTTTAAAGTATAACTATTTTCTCTGCGGGGGCATATAATATAAGTGACAAAGGGCCGGAGCAGAGTATATGGACAGAAAGAAAAGAAAATGTATCGGGGCTGTGCTTGCGGCCTTCGGACTGGGAATGCTCATTGCAAGATTCATACCGCTTTGGGGAATTATAGCGGCGCTTGTCATAGCCGCCGTCGGTGTGTTCCTGCTTATGGATAACGAATGTTAAAGGCAAAGCCTGCACTGTTTAGGAGAACGATGCGGGCTTTTTGCAATAAGAGGGAAAATAAAATATCGGCATAAAACAAAAAAGTTGAGATAGTAATCTCAACTTAAATGTCTTATATGAAAGGCCGTGCATTAGATAGCGCGTGTTACAGCACCGGAACGGAGGCATCTTGTGCAGATGTAGATTGATCTGATTGTTCCGTTGTCGTTGATTTTAACCTTTTTTACATTGGGTTTCCATGTTCTGTTGGCACGTCTGCTGACCTGGCTACGGTTGATGCTGATTCTGTGGCCTGTACGCATACCCTTTTCACAAATTTCACACTTTGCCATTTATTACACCTCCTAGTTGTTATTGCGTGACATAACATAATGTATATTAACAGAAATGAAGCAATTTTGCAAGAAGTTTTGAAAGTTTTCGGTAAAAAATTTTTCCGTTCTGAATTATCGGTTTTTATATAACTTATAACAAGATTTTTAACAACTTTTTAACGCTATAAAAGATATTATTTCATAAAATTGTTTTTATTTTCGGATAATGGTGTTATAATATAAGAGATTATACGATTTAGGAGGTTAGGAATATGTCAGCAAAACTTGAAAATCAATACGGTACAATAACCATTGAGAACGAAGTTATAGCCAGAGTTGCTGGCCTTACTGCCATAGATTGTTACGGCATCGTGGGCATGGCTGCCAAAAACGTAAAAGACGGTCTTGTTCAGCTCCTCAAAAGAGAAAGCCTGACAAAGGGCATAAGGATTAACATAGTAGAAGAAAGAGTTAGTATAGATTTGCACATAATTGTTGAATACGGCACAAACATTACCGCCATTGCAGAAAATATTATCAGCACGGTAAAATATAAGGTTGAGACCGTATGCGGCATAGCCGTTGAACAGGTGAATGTGTTTGTCGAAGGCGTTCGCGTCGACGGCTGATTAAGGAGGACTTTTCGGTGAGTGTAACAAGTATTAATGGTTTACTGCTTAAGAGAATGATTATTTCGGGAGCCAACAGTCTCAATTCCAAAAAGGATACGGTGGATTCCCTTAACGTATTCCCCGTACCCGATGGAGATACAGGCACGAATATGTCGCTTACGGTGTTAGCCGCAGCCAGGGAGGTGGAAAAGAGCCAGTCCCTTAATGCAGGTGATATAGCAAAGCTTGCGGCCAACGGTTCCTTAAGGGGTGCAAGGGGTAACTCAGGCGTTATCACTTCACAGCTTTTCAGGGGCTTCTCCAAGGAGCTTGAGGGCGTTGAGGAGGCGGACACCGTCATTCTTGCCAAGGCCAGCGCCAAGGCTGTAGAGACTGCCTACAAAGCAGTTATGAAGCCTAAAGAGGGTACTATTCTGACTGTTGCCAGAGTAATGAGCGAAAGCGCCCTTAAATACTGCCACAAGTATACAGACATAAAGGAATTTGCGGAAGCAGTAATTGAAGACGGACATGCCATACTTCTTCAGACAAAAGAAATGCTTCCCGTACTTAAACAGGCCGACGTTGTGGACGCCGGCGGCATGGGACTTCTTTTCTTCCTTGAGGGCGCTCTCAGGATGATTGACAGCGAAGACGAGGTAAAGGTTGAGGAAGTATCTGCAAGCTCATCTAAAAATGAATTTGCGGCTCTTGCGTCCGTTGATAATGAAAGCATAACCTTCGGCTACTGCACGGAGTTCTTTATCAATGTAAAGGAAGCTCCCGAATCAACCGTATCGGGACTTAAAAACTATCTTAGCTCCATCGGAGACAGCCTTGTTGTCGTTGCCGATGATGAGATAATAAAGGTTCATGTTCATACGGACCACCCCGGTATGGCAATAGAGAAGGCTCTCAGCATAGGAAGCCTTTCGGGTCTCAAAATAGACAACATGCGTGAACAGCATACCAATAAAATAGATTTCCAGGCGGAGGGAAAGGCTGTAAAGGCCGCTGCACCTGCTCCCGTTAAGACAGAGGAGCCCAAAAAGGAACATAAGGAAACAGGCTTTATTTCAATATGCTCAGGCTCGGGTCTTGCGGATATATTCAGAAGTCTCGGTGTTGATGTTATAATCGAGGGCGGACAGACAATGAACCCCAGCACAGAGGACATTCTCAATGCCATAGGACAAATAGACGCCGACAATATTGTTGTAATGCCCAACAACAAGAACATTATCCTTGCGGCAGAGCAGGCAAGAAATCTTACGGAGGACAAGCAGGTATTTGTTATACCTACACGCTCCATGCCCGAGGCTATAACAGCCATGCTTTGCTATAATGCAGAGGAGGATATAAACGACGTTATCGAGGAAATGAACGAGGCTATCAAAAATGTTGCTACAGCTTCGGTAACCTATGCCGTAAGAGATACAAAGATAGGCGACAAGGAAATAGCCAAAGGAGACATACTCGGCATGCTTGACGATGACATAGCCGTTGTCGGCAAGGACGTCCAGCAGGCCACAAAGGAGCTTGTAAGCAAAGCCGCTACAGAGGACAGCGAGATAATAAGCATCTACTACGGCAGCGACGCCACGGAGGAAATGGCCGAGGAGATAGGCGATTTCATAGGCGAACAGTTACCCGACTGCGATGTAGAGATACATTCGGGCAATCAGCAGCTCTACTACTACATTATTTCCGTAGAATAACAAAGACTTTTGAAAGGGCGCATCAGCGCCCTTTTTTAACGCAGTCGGAGGTGCATAATGGCTGATTTGAACAGTCCCGTAAGCGAGCTTAAGGGAATAGGCTCAGGGAGGGCAAAATATCTTAAAAAACTGAATATAGAAACGGTTGGCGATGTTTTGAACCACTACCCGAGGGAATATGAGGACAGAACAGCCGTTACTCCCATTGCCGAGCTGAGTGAGGACGAAAATGCCGTTGTTGTTGCCCGTGTAAATGATGAAGCAAAAAACTCCTACATTCACGGCATGACCATAACCAAGGCAAGGATATACGATGAAAGCGGAAGCATAAGCGTCACCTGGTACAATCAGCCCTATGCCAAAAACAATATAAAGGCGGGACAGACCTATGCATTTATAGGAAAAATGACCGTCAGAAAAAACGGGCAGAGGGAGATTCAGTCACCCGAGGTGGAAAAGACCGATGAAAACGGCGAGTGGAGGGGCTCCATAGTACCCATATATCCGCTGTGTGCAGGTCTCAGCCAGAAGGTATTCCGCAAAATAGCGGCAGAGGCTTTAAAAGCCGCAGGAGACAGCATAAACGAGTTCATACCAACGGACATAAGAAAAAAATATATGCTTGCGGAAAGAAGCTTTGCGCTCAGAAATATCCACATGCCTGAAAATGAGGAGTTTTTGAGGCTGGCGAGGGAAAGGCTTGTGTTTGAGGAGCTTTTCATGCTCCAGACGGCACTGCTTAGGATAAAGGCGGAAAACGGCTTTGGCAGAAAGGGCATAAAGCTGAAAATGGTCAGCATGAAGCCGTTTTTTGAAAGCCTGCCCTTTAAGTTTACGGACGCCCAGACAAAGGTGTTTGACGAAATATCCGCCGATATGACGAGCGGAGGCATTATGAACCGTCTTGTTCAGGGCGATGTGGGCAGCGGAAAAACCGCCGTTGCTATGGCAGCTGCATATATGACGGTGAAAAACGGTTATCAGGCAATTATGATGGCGCCGACGGAGGTACTGGCAGTACAGCACTTTGACAGCTTTAAAGCTGTATTTGAGCCGCTGGGGATAAATGTTGCCCTGCTTAAGGGCGGCATGAAGGCCAAAGAAAAGAGAGAAGCCCTTGCAAAAATATCTTCGGGCGAGGCGGATATAATAGTCGGCACCCACGCCCTAATACAAAGCGGAGTAGAGTTTAAAAACGCCGCACTTGCCATAACCGATGAACAGCACCGCTTCGGAGTAAGGCAGAGACAGAGCCTGTCGGATAAGGGAGAAAGCACCCATGTGCTTGTTATGACAGCAACACCAATACCGAGAACACTGGCACTCATACTGTACGGCGATTTGGATATTTCAATAATTGACAGCCTGCCGCCGGGCAGACAGCAGATAGATACCTTTGCGGTGAATACGGGCTATAGAGAAAGAATATATAAATTTGCGGACAAGGAGATAGAAAAGGGCAGACAGGTCTATATTATATGTGCGATGGTTGAGGAAAACGAAAAGATAGAGGCCGAGTCCGTGACAGAGTATTCCGAAAGCCTTAAAAATACAGTTTTGGGAAAAAGAAACACAGCCGTTATACACGGCAGAATGAAGCCCGATGAAAAGGACAGCGTACTTAAAGCCTTTGCGGAGGGCAAGATAGACATACTTGTGGCAACTACGGTCATAGAGGTAGGCATAAACGTACCTAACGCCACTGTCATGGTCATCGAGAATGCCGAGCGTTTCGGCCTTGCCCAGCTTCATCAGCTCAGAGGACGTGTAGGCAGGGGCGAGGATAAGTCCTACTGTATACTCATATCCGATAATAAAAGCTCGGTAACGAGGCAGAGACTGAAAACAATGACATCTACCACCGACGGATTTAAAATATCGGAAATGGACCTGAAGCTGAGGGGCCCCGGAGAATTTTTCGGCACAAGACAGCATGGTATACCCAGCCTTAAAATAGCAAATCTTTACCGTGATATGGATATACTTAAAGATGCCCAGAGCGCCGCACAGCATTTGGCGGAATGCGACCCTAAGCTGGAAAAGGAAGAAAACTTTGACCTGCGCAGGGAAATAGACAGGCTTTCACTGGATGAAAATATCGGTATATAAAACCGAAAAATATTTAATTTTAAGAGCCGTCACACTCATTGAAGGTCGGCCAAACACAGAAATAATAAGGAAATAATGCTTAAAACTGATTAAATAAATAAATTTTTGTTGTTTTTTATGCACAAGTTTGATATACTCATTTTAGTTTATTTCGGAGCATAGCGGAGGTATTTGTATGAGAGTCATTGCCGGAAGCGCAAGAAGGCTTAACCTAAAAACACCGGAGGGGCTTGATACAAGACCTACTACAGACCGTGTGAAGGAATCGCTTTTCAACATGCTGAATCCCGATTTGTACGATTGTGCTTTTTTGGATTTATTCAGCGGCTCGGGTGCCATAGGTATTGAAGCGCTTTCCAGAGGAGCCAAAAAAGCGGTTTTTGTTGACATGTCGCCCGTATGCGCCGGAATCATAAAGGAAAATCTTGAACATACAAGGCTTTCCGACAGGGCGGAGATATTGAAAAGCGATGTCTATGCCGCCATAGGGAAACTTGGTGATAACGGAGAAAAATTTGATATAATTTATATGGATCCTCCCTATGCGGAAGGGTTCTATTCTCCGGTGCTTGAAGCCGTCAGGGCTTCGGGGATACTTAAGGAAGATGGATATATCGTAGCGGAATCGGCGAAGGATTTTGTGTTCCCTGCGGTAAAAGGGTTTAAAGTATTTAAAGAACGTAAATGCGGTCCCGCCGTAATGACGTTTCTGAATGTGGAGGAAGAAAGATGTTAAAAGCAGTATATCCGGGGAGCTTTGATCCTGTGACCAACGGTCATCTGGACATTATAAAAAGAGCCTCGGCTATGGCAGACACTCTTATTGTGGGCGTTTGCGGCAACCCGAACAAGCAGTCTTTACTGACCGCCGATGAGCGTGTCGAGCTTCTCAGGGAGGTAACAAAGAATTTAGAAAATGTTGAGGTAATGGAAATCGAAGGCATGCTGGGAGAGTTTGCCAAGGAACAGGGAGCCAATGTAATAATAAGAGGCGTAAGGGATATAAGTGACTTTATAAATGAGTTCCAGAGAGCCATTATCAATAAACAGCTCACAGGTGATGTGGAAACTATCTTTCTGGCAGCCAGTCCTGAAAATATAACGCTGAGTTCCAGCGCAGTAAGAGAAATACTGGCATTTGACGGCAATTTGGATATGTTTGTGCCAGAGGCTGTCAAGGCAAAACTTAAAGCAAAAAACGAAAGAGAGGGATAAGAATGGATGATACAGTATTAAAGCTTCTTGAAGAACTTGAACAGGTAGTTGATGAAGGCCGTTCTTCGCCTTTTTCAAACAAAGTACAGGTCGACAAAGACGAGATATTTGAAATCATTGATGAGATAAAGATGAAGCTTCCCAATGAGATTAAGCAGTCCAAGTGGGTCATTGAGGAAAGAAACAAAATCCTTGTTGACGCCCAGAAAGAGGCTGATGAAATGCTCAAGGAGGCAGAGGTTCGTCTTGGAAAGCTTGTTGAGGAACACGCAGTTACAAAGAAAGCATACGAGCAGGCTTCCGAAATTATGGAGGCTTCCAAAAAGAGCGCCAAGGAAATGCGCCTTGGAGCCATTGAGTATGCCGACGACGTTATGGGTGTTGCCGAACAGCGTCTGAGAGAAATGCAGGACACAATTGAGCAGGAAAACCAGAAGATAATAGAATTTTTCAGAGAAAACATCAATGTTATCTTTGAAAACAGACAGGAGCTCAAGGGCGTTAAGAAAGACTGATGAATTAAAAAGTTCTCCGAACAACGGAGAACTTTTTTTATGCGGTTAACGCCGTTTTTCCCTGAATGAGAGATAAAGAACAACGGCAAGAAATACCGATGATATAAATAGTGAAGGCGCCATATATGCCGCAGAGAAGGCGGGAGCATAGACTCTGCCGTCTGCAAAGAAGCGGTCATAAAGTATATATGCCGTTATGTATGCCGCAGAGCCGCAGAAAAGCTTTGATATTATGTATTTTCTGAAATCAATTTCCGCTCCGTCAAGAACGGCAAGTGTCTGCAAATGAACGGAACAGCCGCCCCAGCAAAGCACTGCGGCAATAAGGGGATATACGCTTTTTCGGGGATATCCGCAGGAGGAAAGGGCACCGATGCCACCTGCAAATTCCAGTATGCCGTTTATAAAAGCACCTGCAATGCCGTTAAAGGGGAGCACATTGTTAACTGCCGCTGATACAGCAGAGAAAAATATTATACAGCCGCCTACGGCGAGTATGGACTTCACTGCCGAAAGCAGTGCTTCGTATATACCGACAGGCTTGGCGCAGACGGAAGATACCGTATGAATGGTCTTTTCTGCGCATGGAAAGAAAATATTATAGGCAATGCCTGTCAAAAGAGAGGACAGGACACATATTGCAATGAAATAGAACGATGCACGGCGGTCCGCAAGCATTGATGAGGACACAGCCGAAATTATGAACACTATCCCGGGATTATTGCAGAAGGACAGCATATGTTCTGCGGTATCTGCGGATATTTTTTTCTGCTTAAGCATATTTGAAATTATTTTTGCTCCCATAGGATAGCCTGCCAGAAAGCTGACTGCAAATACGGACATACAGCAGGAGGGTACGCCGAACAGTCGGCGGGTTATGCCGTCAAAAAGGCTTTTTGAGGTGCGGGAGCCGAAGGAAAGCCACGAAACTATGACCATAAAGGGAAAAAGTGACGGAAGCGCAGTATTGAGCCACAGATTCAGACCGTTAAGGGCGGCGGCTGTCATTTTGTCGCTGAAAAGGACTATGCTGGCAATCAGAAACAAAGAAACTGCTGTTTTAAAAATTATATACATAAATATCCTCCGCCGGTCTTTAAATAATAAATATGACAGGCAGAGGACAAAGATGATAAAATCAAATATTTTCAATGACAACGGGCATCGTGTAATCGAGAGCCCGTTTTTTTGCCGAGGGTGTCGGCTGACCGAGATAGTATATATCGGTTGATTTCTTTTCGATGTCAAGTAGCGCCTTCTGCTTATCGGAAAGCAGGCGTTCGTCCTTGTTTACGTTCATTATGATAGGCACCGATGAATTTCTGGAAAGGGCACCCACCAGCGGCTCTGCTGATTTCCTAAAGCCCAGCACACGGATATAAGGCTCAAAATCGTCGGGCTCAAACATCTGCTCATGCTCCTTTGTTATGCCCAGAAGTATGTGGCACATGATACGCATAAGCCTTGTGTGGGTATAGCGCTTTGTTTTCAGCTCGGCGCATATATCGGTTATTTTGTAGGCACTGCCGACGGTCTTTATTATGCGGTTTTCTATACCCTCCGATATGCCGCTTATCTGACGGAGGTCATCGGCGTTCATCGTCCTGAGAAGATATGCCATTGCATCGGAAAAGCTGTCCATAAATATGGGCATCGCTTTTTCGTATATGTCAAAGCACTCGGGCGGTACGGCCTGGGTCAGCAGATTGGTCTTTCCTTTATATATTACCTTTCTGACTGCCGATGCCGAGGCAATGGTGCCCTCCACCGTTTCGGAATTGTAGTCGGCACCCGTTCGCTTGGTTATTACAGGGCGTATGTTTGAAGAAAAGCTTTTCAGTGCCTTGAGATATTCTATGGCAAGTATGTTGTTTGAGGTGCTCAGTATATCGGGGCTTTTTCCGCTTTCACGGCTGTAGGCCGCCGCCCTGGCCGACGGAAATGACATGCCCTTGGAAAGCTCGTCTCTGAGGGTGTTTGTGAAGCCCTCGGTAGGGTAAAGAAACAGGCTTGCGGCGGCGGAAAGAGCCTCCAGGTCGTTTGTTTCCGCACCGAAGGCAATGGAGTCCGCCACACCGGATTCACATATTATTTTTACGGCGCCTCTGGCAAAGCTCTCGGCGGAGGCTGTGGAGTATACAACGGGCAGTTCAACGACCATGTCAGCTCCCGCACGCAGTGCCGCCCTTGTTCTTATCCATTTGTCATAGACGGCTGCTTCGCCCCTCTGCACAAAGGAAGGGCTCATTACCGCCAGAATAAAGTCAGCCGAAGAAGCCTTTCTGGCTGAACGCAGATGATACTTGTGGCCGTTATGGAACGGATTATATTCAGCTATGACAGCAGTGGTGTTCATTGGGCATCTACCTTTCGTAAGTTCATAAGCAAAGCTGTTTTATTTATTATACCAGATTTAGAAGCTTTTTTCCCGGATAACCGAAAAATATTTAAAAAGACCGCCGAGATGGTTCGGCATAGTAAATTTTGCGTAGATGTCAGTAAAAAGACGGTAATATTAAAAAAATTATCTATTTTTTATATAGACTATTTTTTTTCTTGGTTATATAATTAAGTTTGTCTAATTATGATAACGGGTAATAAGTGTATCCGCTAATATCAATTAAATTTTTACTAGGAGGGCTTTTTATAATGGATTTCTTAACCAGCATAAAAGAAAGAGCAAAGAAAAATAAAAAAACGATAGTTTTACCTGAGGCTTATGAGAGAAGAACTCTCGATGCAGCAGATATGATTCTTAAAGAGGACATCGCAGACCTTATCCTCGTCGGAAATAAGGAAAAAATTCTTGAGGCAGGCAAGGGCTGTGACCTTTCAAAGGCTACAATCATCGACCCCGAAAACTATGACAGAATGGGCGAAGTAGTAGCTGCTTTCTGCGAAGCAAGAAAGAGCAAAGGCCTTACACCCGAGGAAGCTGAAAAGACAGCAAAGGCTGACTACACATATTTTGGTGTTCTCCTTGTTAAAATCGGCGTTGCAGACGGTATGGTTTCAGGCGCTATCCACTCAACAGCAGATACATTAAGACCTGCACTTCAGATTCTTAAGACAGCACCCGGCACAGAGCTTGTATCATCATTCTTCGTAATGTGCTGCAAGGATGATACATACGGAAACGACGGTGTTCTCCTCTTTGCAGACTGCGCTCTTAACCAGAACCCCAACCCCGAAGAACTTGCAGCTATCGCTACAGCTTCAGCAGCAAGCTTTGAGGCATTTGTAGGCGGAGAAGCAAGAGTTGCAATGCTCAGCCATTCAACAAAGGGTTCAGCTAAGCATGCCGACGTTACAAAAGTAGTTGAGGCTACAAGAATCGCTAAGGAAAAGCACCCCGAAATCAAGCTCGACGGAGAACTTCAGCTTGACGCAGCCCTCGTTAAAGAGGTTGGCGAGCTTAAGGCTCCCACAAGCACAGTTGCAGGTAAGGCAAACGTACTTATCTTCCCTGACATCGACGCAGGTAACATCGGCTACAAGCTTGTTCAGAGATTTGCAGGCGCTAAGGCCTTCGGACCTATTCTTCAGGGTCTTGCCGCTCCCGTTAACGACCTTTCAAGAGGCTGCAATGCAGAGGATATCGTTGCATGCGTAGCTCTTACAGCATTCCAGGCAACAATCATTTGATAATCTGACCTTATGGGCTGACGTGCCCGGGGTCCTATGCTATAGAGAAGCGGAAGGCCGCTTCAGACTACAAATAAGATAAGGAGAAAACAAAAATGAAAATTCTTGTATTAAACTGCGGAAGCTCTTCACTTAAATACCAGCTTATTGACAGCGAAACAGAAAACGTACTTGCAAAGGGTCTCTGTGAGAGAATCGGTATCGACGGTATGCTCAAGCACGAGCCTGTCGGCAAGGACAAGTTTGTTTCAAACGATCCCCTTCCTGATCATTCAACAGCTGTAAAGGCCGTTATGGATGCTCTTGTTGATCCCGAGCACGGCGTTATCGGTTCAACACTTGAGATCGGTGCTGTAGGTCACCGTGTCGTACACGGCGGAGAGTACTTCGCAAACTCAGTGCTTATCACAGAGGAAGTTAAGGACGCATTAAGAAAGTGCATCGACCTTGCTCCCCTCCACAACCCTGCAAACATCATCGGTATCGAAGCATGCGAAAAGCTTATGCCCGGCGTTCCTCAGGTAGCTGTATTCGACACAGCTTTCCATCAGACAATGCCCGAAAAAGCATATCTTTACGCTCTTCCCTATGAATACTATGAAAAGTACAAAGTTCGTAAATACGGCTTCCACGGCACAAGCCACAGATATGTATCACAGGAATGTGCTAAGCTCATCGGCAAACCCATCGAAGAGCTTAAGATTGTTACATGCCATCTCGGAAACGGCGCCAGCATCTGCGCTGTAAGAAAAGGTATCTCCGTTGACACATCAATGGGCTTCACACCCCTTGACGGTCTTGCAATGGGTACAAGAAGCGGTTCCGTTGACCCCGCTGCTATCCTTTACCTTATGAGAAAGGAAAACCTTACAATTGACCAGATGGACCACATCCTTAATAAGGAATCAGGCGTACTCGGTATTTCAGGTGTATCCAGCGACTTCCGTGACATCGAGGCTGCCGAGGGCGAAGGAAACGAAAGAGCAACATCAGCTCTTGACCTTTTCGCTTACCGTGTTGCCAAGACTATCGGCGAGTATGTAACAGCCATGAAGGGCGTTGACGCTATCGTATTCACAGCAGGTCTGGGCGAAAACAGCGCAACAATGCGTCAGGTTATCTGCGACTACCTCAGATACCTCGGAATCGAGCTTGACTCCTACAACAACAGCCAGAGAGGCAAGGCTATTGAAATCACAACAAGACAGTCAAGAGTACAGGTATTCGTTATCCCTACAAACGAAGAGCTTGTTATCGCAAGAGATACAAGAGAAATCGTTGAAGGACTTAAGAAATAAGTCTTTGCGAATCTTTGAATAAAAATCTGCGGGAGCGGAATAACAGTTCTGCTCCCGCTTGCGTCAACAGAAAATTTACTGCGCAAATATTGTGATTTGCAGGGTTTATAAAAATTTAGATTGACAAATAATAATGTTGTTAGTATAATTGTTAAAGTATGACTTGCAGGGGTGATTAATAACTATGAATATTAACATTTCCGCTGTTTCGGGCAGACGGGAGGCAAGAATACCGTTTTCTTTTAAGGAGGAAATGGCGGCCAATTGTCCCGATGGGGCGGTTTTTGCAGCGCCTGTTAGTCTTGAGGGAGAAGTAATTAAGGACGGGGATATATACTATGTGGACGGAGCAGGCTCCGTAGACATGGACGTACCCTGTGACAGGTGTCTTACTCCTGTCAGGATTTCCGTTGACTTCAAACTGAATGAAAAATTCAGCAGCAATGCAAGTTATGACGAAGAGATAGAAACTTTTTCGGGAGATTCTATAGACCTTACATCAACTGTAGCGAAGAATATATTGGCGGCTATGCCAATGAAGGTTGTATGCAGCGATGACTGCAAAGGCTTATGCCCTGTATGCGGACAAAATCTTAATGTAAAAGATTGCGGCTGTGATACGACGTATATAGATCCAAGGTTTGAAAGTTTACGTTCTCTTCTCAAATTCGATGAGGAGGTGTAAAGAGAAATGGCAGTACCCAAAGGAAGAGTCTCAAAATCAAAAAAAGGTAAAAGAAAAGCAGCTACATGGACAATTGCTACACCCACACTTGTAAAGTGCAGCAAATGCGGTGAACTTATGGTGCCTCACCATGTATGTAAAGCATGCGGCTCATATAACAAAAAGGTTGTTACACCTGTAGACTAATCATAAACCTTAAGGCAGCTGTTATTAGGCTGCCTTATTTTGTGCTTTAAAAATAAAAAGGGAGGGAAAGCGCTTGGAGAGAAATATAGTTATAGCCGTGGACGCAATGGGCGGAGACAACGCTCCTTATGAAATAGTAAAGGGAGCAGCCGAGGCGGTAAAGCTGTATCCGGTAAAAGTTCTGCTGGTAGGTCAGGAGGCTATTGTAAAAAAAGAGCTGTCGGCATATACTTATGACGAGGACAGCATAGAGGTAGTCAATGCCGATGAGGTTATAAGCACTGAGGAGGTGCCCACAGAGGCTGTCAGAAAGAAAAGAAATTCTTCAATGATGGTAGGACTCGGCCTTGTTAAGGAAAAGAAGGCTATGGCGTTTATTTCTGCCGGAAGCACGGGAGCGCTTTTTGTAGGCGGCACAATAACCGTCGGCAGGATAAAGGGCATTGAAAGACCTGCGCTGGGCACATGCCTTCCCACTCTCAACGGCTATACGCTTCTGCTTGACAGCGGCGCCAATGCGGACTGCAAGCCCCAGTATCTTGTACAGTTTGCAAAAATGGGCTCTGTATATGCGGAGACTGTACTCGGCATGAAAAATCCCACGGTAGGCCTTGCAAATATCGGTGTGGAAAAGGAAAAGGGCAATATGCTTGTCAAGGAAGTGTACGAGCTTCTTGAAAATGCCGAGGGCATCAACTTCATAGGCAATGCGGAAATGGTGGATATACCCTTCGGCGTTTCCAACGTAGTAGTATGTGACGGCTTTGTGGGCAATACAATATTAAAGACCCTTGAGGGTCAGAGCAAGGCGCTTTTAAAGCGTATCAAATCCGAAATAACAAAGGGACCCTACAAGATTGCGGCAGCAGCACTTAAGACACCCTTTGACAATATTAAAAAATCTTACGATTCCGACCAGATAGGCGGAGCGCCCTATATCGGCTTTAAGGCGCTTGTTATGAAGGTACACGGCAGCTGTAAGGCTCCCGCCATTGTAAACTGCATAAAGCAGAGCATAGATTTCATAGAAAACGGTACGGTTGAGAAGATAGAAAAATTAATACAGGAATAAAGCTGTCTAATTGAAAGACGCAAACAGGAGGATAGTTTATGGATACATCTAATATTATCGAAATAATCGCCGAACAGCTCGGAGTAGATCCCGATTCTATTTCGGAGGAGACTTCATTTGCGGACCTCGGCGCCGATTCCTTTGACCTTTTCCAGGTTATTTCTGCCCTTGAGGAGGAATATGAGGTAACATTCAACACAGACGACACAGACAAGATCAAAACGGTTAAGGACGCAGTAGACTACATCAACAGCATGGTTGCGGAGTAATATGAATAATACAAATTTAGAGCAGTTTGAAGAAATAATTCAATATAAGTTCAGCAATATTGAGCTGCTGAAAAAGGCCTTTACTCACAGCTCCTATGCCAATGAGAAGCATATCGAAAAATATGATAACAACGAAAGGCTGGAGTTTTTGGGTGATGCTGTGCTGGAGCTGGTTATCAGTGATTATATATACAATAACTATGCCCACATGCCCGAGGGAGAGCTGACAAAGCTCAGAGCCGGCACTGTGTGTGAGACAAGTCTTGCCGAAAGAGCAAGGGATATACACATCAGTGACTTTATAATGCTGGGCAAGGGCGAGGAGACCACGGGCGGCAGACGCAGAGACTCCATATTGGCGGATGCGTTTGAGGCGGTCATAGGCGCAGTATATCTCGACGGCGGCATAGAGGCCGCAAGACGCCACATACTGACACAGCTTGAGGGTACGGTAGGAAAGATAAAGCTTTCACTTAATACTATCGACTGCAAGACAAGACTCCAGGAGGAAATACAAAAGACCAGCAAGGAGCCTATACATTACATGATAGTAGGTGAGTCCGGCCCCGACCATGACAAGCTCTTTACGGCGGCGGTGAGCCATGACGGTGCTACACTGGGAATGGGAAGCGGCAAGAGCAAGAAGGAAGCCGAACAGTCAGCCGCTATGGATGCACTCAGAAAAATGAATATAATAAAATAACCGCATTTGATCGACAGCCATTTGGGTCAAAAACTTTGACCTAAATGGCTGTTTTTTCTATGTATTTTATGCATATAAAGCGTATAATCAAAATTTAATTTGAAACTCAAAATTTTAATTTGCTTTTAATTTAGGCGATATAAATATTTTGATTTTCAAAATTAATTATGAATTTTTTATGAAATTTTCTGTAAAGCTATTGACATATAACAAAAAATAAATATACTTTGATTATCAAAATATATTTTGGTTGGTCCGGAGGTTGCTATGAACGAGATAATGAAAGTCATAAATAAGCTTTTGGTCGAGACGTTTGATGACATCCTGTACATTGAGGAAAAAACACTCAAGGAGGGCTCCTTCAACGACGTGACCATTACGGAAGTACATACGATAGAAGCCATTGGAATGTACGAAAAAAAGACTATGAGCGATGTTGCCAGAAGCCTTGATATAACGGTTGGGACGCTGACCGTGGCTGTCAACAAGCTTGTAAAAAAGGGTTATGTGGAACGCTTTAAAAGCGAGGACGATAAAAGAATAGTGCTGGTAGGTCTGACAAAAAAGGGCCGCCTGCTCTACAGGGTGCATGACAAGTTCCATAAGGATATGGTCACAGAGGCCATAAACGGAATGGACGAAGAAGAAGCACAGCTTTTGGCCCGTGCCCTTGGGCATCTCAATGACTTCCTGACCGAAAAATATTCTATCGTTAAAGGTGAAAAGTGATGTATTTTTCTAAAATTAAATACACGGGCGCTTACGTTCCCGAAAGAATAGTTACAAATGACGAACTGGAGAAAATGGTCGATACCGACGATGAATGGATACGTTCCAGAACGGGAATAGGCGAAAGACGGGTTTCAATGGGTGAAAATACATCTGAGCTGGCGGCAAAGTCGGCGCAGGATATAATCAGAAAGGGAAATATCAGCCCCGAGGATATTGAGCTTATAATCGTTGCCACAGCCACACCCGAAAGGATAACCCCTTCGGCAGCCTGTATGGTTCAGGCCGCCATAGGCGCATCAAGGGCAGTTGCCTTTGATATAAGCGCTGCATGTTCGGGCTTTGTATTCGCTCTGTCGGCGGCGGACAAATTCATAAGGACAGGGGCATATAAAAATGCCTTGGTCATAGGCGCCGAGGTTTTGAGCAAATACGTTGACTGGACAGACAGAACAACCTGCGTGCTTTTCGGTGACGGCGCTGCGGGAGCATACATTGAACGCAGCGACAAACCGGGAATAATAGCCGAGGATATCGGCTGTGACGGCAGCAAGGGAATGTGCCTTAACGGAGGCTACAATACAGCCGCCAATGCTTTCAACGATGCAGAGCAGTATTCAGACAGATTTATCCACATGGACGGAAAGGCTGTATTTGACTTTGCCACAAGAAAGGTGCCCGAAAGCGCCAAAAGGCTTTTGGAGGAAAACGGCGTCAGCACAGACGATATAAAGTATGTTGTTCCCCATCAGGCCAATGAGAGAATAGTGAAAATAATAAGCAGAAAGCTGAAAATACCGATGGACAGGTTCTACCTGAACATGTTCCGCTACGGCAATACGTCGGCGGCGAGCATACCCATTGCCCTCAACGAAATGTTTGAGAAAAATATGGTTGCCGAGGGCGACAGACTGCTGCTGGCAGGCTTCGGAGGCGGACTTACATGGTGCAGTATGCTTATTGATGTTTAAAAGAAATAAAAAGCGATATTAAAAGGATAATTCAGGAGGAAAACAAAATGGTATTCGAAAAAATCAGAGAAATCATTGCAGACCAGTTAGGAAAAGAAATCGATGAGATAACAATGGAGACAAGAGTTAAAGAGGACCTTGCCGCTGACTCTCTTGACCTTTTCCAGATTATCAACGAGATTGAGGACGAATTCGATGTAAAAATCGAGGATGCAGAGTCAATCCAGACTGTTGCAGATGCAGTAAAATTTGTTGAGGCAAATAAAAACTAAAGGTGGAATAGACGATGTATGCAGACATCTGCAAATTATTCGGAATAAAATACCCCATAATACAGGGCGCTATGGCATGGATATCCGAAGCCGGCCTTGTAGCGGCGGTCTCCAATGCAGGAGGAATGGGCGTGCTTGCCACGGGTCATCTGGACGGAGAGGGCTGTCGCAGAGAAATAAAGAGGCTTAAATCCATGACAGATAAGCCCTATGCCGTAAATGTCATGCTTTTATCCGAGCATGTTGACGATATAGTAAACGTAATATGCGAGGAAAAGGTGCCTGTAGTAACAACAGGCGCAGGAAGTCCCGGAAAATACATGGCTAAATTCAAAGAGGCAGGCACAAGGGTAATACCAGTTGTGTCCTCCGTAGCCCTTGCCAAGATAATGGAAAGGGAAGGCGTTGATGCAGTAATAGCCGAGGGAACCGAATCCGGCGGACATGTGGGAAAAACAACAACTATGGCCCTTGTGCCCCAGGTGGTCGACGCCGTAAAAATTCCCGTTATTGCCGCAGGCGGTATAGCCGACGGCAGAGGAATAGCTGCCGCAGTAATGCTCGGCGCTTCGGGCGTGCAGATAGGCACAAGATTTCTTGTGGCTGAGGAATGCAGTGTTCATCCCAACTACAAGGCAAAGATAATAAAGGCCAAGGATATAGATACCGTAACAACGGGAATGTCCACGGGCCACCCCGTAAGAATTCTCAGAAACAAAATGACAAGAAAGTATGAGGCGCTTGAGAAAAACAACGCTTCTGCCGAAGAGCTTGAGGAACTGGGCAGAGGAGCTCTCAGAAAGGCTGTTGTTGACGGAGATACGGATAACGGCTCGGTAATGTCTGGTCAGATAGCCGGACTTGTTAAAAAAGAGCAGACCTGCGCCGAGATAATAGAGGAAATGTACGGCGAATACAGAGAGCTCATGGCAAAGAAAGCAGAATTTATTTGATTATTGTGGGGTGCTTTACGCACCCCAATGTGTGTCGACAAAGTCGACACTAAGTCGAAAACCTGTTTTCGACTTGTTTAAATTAATGCATGAATGGCTATTCCATCGGCTTTTCAAAAAGCATATAAGCTCAGCACTTGCCTAAAGGCAAGCCGCCTACGGCGTCGCCGCATCTTCGGCGTGCTACTTGAAACACGCCATTCTCCTCGGCCGTTATCACTTTGCTTGCAAAGCGCCCGCTTGTGGGCGGCGGCACGCTGATATGTGCGCGGTCTCTATAGCATGTTCACAAATTCCCT
>JAQXNZ010000089.1 GCA_029098265.1 Clostridia bacterium
TCGCGGCGCCGTAGGCGTTCCCGTAGGGAATTTGAGAACCTGCCGGACTTCATACATTAATTTAATCAAGTCGAAAACCTGTTTTCTAGTACCGCAAAGATGTGCGGACGCGAAGCGGTTTTGCTTTAGCAAAATACTGACTATACTTAGTGTCGACTTTGTCGACACTCTAGGCTCCCTTGTGTAAAGGGAGCTGACTTTTGCATAGCAAAAGTCTGAGGGATTGCATTCCCCGCACTCTCGCCGTCGCCAACATATTTTATCCTAACTCAATATTTATCTTCGTTTCCTCCAGTGTTTCAGGGTCTATTATTATAATAGGTTTATCATTGCCTATGGCATACCTCACCGTATAGCCTGTTCCGCTGTGTCCTTTTTCTCTGTTGTATACCGCAATAAGCATATCTGCATTGTCCACCATATATCTGTCTCTGGCATAAAACGCTCCCTTGGAGTATCTGTCAGTCAGTGTCAGCACCTTACCGCAGCAGGACAGCATACGTTCATATCTGATTTTCTGCTCATCGCTCCATTTTGAATCATGCCCCTTAAAGGGAATGACAGCAACAAGCTCTATGTCCTTTATATCCCTGCTTATCTCTATTACAGCTTCTGCCGCCCACATATCAACACCCAAAGCACAGCCCGTCATAAATCTTCTGCATCCCATATCGCAGGCCGACCTTATCCACCTGCGCAGGGCTACCTTTACAGCGGCACACCTTGTGTCGTCCTCATTATATCTGAATTCGAAATATTCCGGTCTGTGACCGGTAAAAGAGCATGTATACATATCGTCCTCCGAAAGCCTTTTTTCCAGTATATCACAGAAAACACAATTAAAACAGTATTATGTCAAAATAAGTATTGGCAGGCTAGCATTTGCTAGCTATACTGTAACCATATTAAACAGCTACAGTCAAAGGAGATAATATAATGAATGATACAGCTTTGGAAAAATATCTTACGGACGGCGTAGAGGGCATAGTAAAGGACGCTCTCCGTGCCAGTCTGTCCAATCCTAAAGAAAGCCGCTTTATGCTTTCCTTTGCGGCTTCAGCCAAAAAAGCCACCTCTGTCAGGGCAAAACATGAGAAAAACGGAGTGCATATACCGCCCTTTCTCATTACGGGTATAACAAGCATGTGCAATCTCCACTGTGCGGGCTGCTATGCCCGAAGCAATAATTCCTGCAATGACCTGCCGCCGGTGGGACAGCTTTCCGTTTATGAGTGGGGACGAATATTCAGCGAAGCCGCCTCTCTCGGCATAAGCTTCATTCTTCTTGCGGGCGGAGAGCCCATGATGAGGAAGGACGTCATAGCCGAAGCCGCAAAGCATAAAAGCATACTTTTTCCCGTTTTCACCAACGGAACAATGTTTGACGAAGATTATATAAAGCTTTTTGAAGCCAACAGAAATCTAGTACCCGTTCTCAGCTCCGAGGGCGGCAAATTCTCCACCGACAATCGAAGGGGCGGCGGCATTTATGACAGTCTGCAAAAAACTATGGAGCATCTGTCCGACTCCAAAATATTTTTCGGCTCATCTGTAACCGTTACCACAGCCAATATGGCAGAGGTCTATTCGGACAGCTTTATCGAAGGTCTTTATTCAAAGGGCTGTCGCGCCGTTGTCTTTGTGGAGTATGTTCCCGCCGTAAAGGGTACCGAAAAGCTTGCGCCCGCAGACGAGGACAGAGCCTATGCCGCAGAACGTCTTTCTGCCCTGAGAGAAAAATATTCTTCCATGCTTCTTGTGTCCTTCCCCGGTGATGAGCTTGCCTCTGGCGGCTGTCTGGCTTCGGGCAGAGGATTTTTCTACATAAACCATGACGGTGCCGCAGAGCCCTGTCCGTTTTCACCCTATTCTGATACAAACGTAAAGGATAAACCTCTCATAGATGTGCTTTCCTCTCCGCTATTCAAATCCCTTCGTGAGGGTGCCTGCCTTGAAGGCAGTCACAGCGGCGGCTGTGTGCTGTTCGAGAGGGAAGAAGAAGTCAAAGCTATTGCAGGAGGACTGAAATGACAACAAAGGAAAAAATCATAGACGAATCCCTGACCCTGTTTTCAAAAAAGGGCTACAGCGGAGTAAGTGTAAGGGAAATAGCCTCCGCCGTGGGCATAAAGGACAGCTCCCTTTATAAGCATTTTTCAAGCAAGCGTGACATTTTTGATACTATTCTTGCGGAAATGACCGCCCGAATGGATTCCCTCACAGACAGGCTCCATATAGCCGATGCCTATAAGGGAGATGCCTCGCCTTATTTCGCCGCCCTCAGTGTTGACGAACTGGCGGAGCTTTCAAAAAAGGTATTCCTATTCTATCTCAAGGACAGCTTTGCCGCCAGATTCAGGCGTATGCTTACCATAGAGCAGTATAACAGCTCCGATGTATCGGCTCTTTACAAAAAGATATTTACCGTTGACAGTATAGACTATCAGACCGAGGTGTTCCGCCAGCTTATAGACTGCGGTGCCTTCAAGCCCAATGACCCACAGATTGTTGCCGTCAGCTTTTACTCGCCCATATTCCTGCTGTTGGCAAGGTATGACAATGACGAAGCCCATGAGGCCGAAGCACTCAAAATACTTGACAGCCATGTGCGTTCCTTTGCGGCGCTCTATTCCAATATAAATTAATCCCGGCATACAAAAACTGCCTCCCATTTAAGGAGGCAGTATAGAGTGTCGACAAAGTCAACACTAAGTCGAAAACAGGTTTTCGACTTGTTTAAATTAATGCATGAATGGCTATTCTATCGGCTTTTCAAAAAAGCGTATAAGCTCAGCACTTGCCTAAAGGCAAGCCGCCTACGGCGTCGCCGCATCTTCGGCGTGCTACTTGAAACACGCCATTCTCCTCGGCCGTTATCACTTTGCTTGCAAAGCGCCCACTTGTGGGCGGCGGCACGCTGATATGTGCGCGGTCTCTATAGCAGGTTCACAAATTCCCTTTGGGAACACCTGCGGTGCCGGAGTATATTCTTCCGGTTTGCTTTCCTGCGGATTCCACTTGGAAAACTCTTCGTTTTCCTAACCAGTGCATCGCAAAGATAAATGCGACTGCGCTTGCGCAGCTTTTGCTATAAGCAAAAGTGCTGACCATCCGCATTAATATTTAGTTTGTCTACAGTCTGAGGCGGAGTTAATCCGCCTTTGTGATTATTCAGGAGGCTGTTATGGAAGATAATAACGAAAACTTTGCGCAGAGTTCTGCGGAAACGGAAAATACAAATGATAACTATAGGGAAAGCGATGCTTTCAACGACAAAGGATACTATGACAGCTACGACTACATGAAGGACGCAGAAAACGTGGATACAAAATATGAGCCCTGCACCGCCGCAAGGGTACTGCTGGTGCTTATGGCCATATTCCTTAATGTATTGGGCGCTGTAATCGGTATAATTGTCGGAGCCGTATATATGGGCAAAAGCGCCCAAGGCTATAAAAGCTACGGAAAGATGCTTCTTATAATAAGCATTGTGTTCCTTGTGCTTGACCTGCTGTTCTGGATAAGCCTTGCTTCTTTTGCCGGACAGCTTTTCAGCATGTTCATGTTCTATTGAGGATAGACCAATGAAAAGCGAATTCAGAAAGCGCTGTCTTGAGGAAAGACGTAAACTGTCGGAGGAATACAGAAAAACCGCAGGCGAAGAAATATTCAAGAGGCTTGTATCATCGGATATATATAATGCGGCGGACAAAATATTCATATACATAAGCATGAAATATGAAGTGCCTACGGAAAAAATAATCGAAAGAGCACTGTTAGACGGAAAGACCGTTGCAGTTCCCGTTACGGGAGAAAACAGGGAGATGTTCTTTGTACGATATGACAAAGACAGACAGCTTGCAAAAACAAAGCTGGGTGTTTATGAGCCGATATGCACACGGGACGAGGAACTGCCCTGTGACGACGGCACACTGCTTGCGGTGCCCGGAGTGGCCTTTGATGTACAGGGGCACAGAATGGGCTACGGCGGCGGATATTATGATACATATATAGAAAGATACGGTGTTAAAAATACGGCTGCCCTTGCTTTTGACGTGCAGGTTAAGGACAGCATACCCTTTGAAAAGCATGACAGAATAATGAAGGACATAATAACGGAAAAAAGACTGATAGGAGGAATGGGCTGTGAGCAGACTTACTGAAATGGGAAAGGCGGCAAAGGAAGCATCATTTGTGCTGGCGGGACTCAAGGCGCCCGAAAAAAACAAGGCGCTTATAGCATCGGCTGAGGCACTGGAGAAAAATATGGACAAGGTGCTTGCCGCCAATAAAACAGATGTTGACACTGCTGTGGAAAACGGTATAAAGGGAGCGTTTATCGACAGGCTCACTCTCAATGAAAAGAGGATAAAGGAAATGGCCGACGGTCTCAGGGACGTGGCAAGGCTTGATGACCCCATTGGCGAGGTACTTTGGATGAAGACCCTTGACAACGGCCTTAAAATAGGACAGAAGCGTGTGCCTATGGGCGTAATAGGCATTATATTTGAAGCAAGACCCAATGTAACGGCAGATGCCTTCGGCCTGTGCCTTAAGGCAGGCAGTGCGGTTATGCTCAGGGGCGGCAAGGAAGCCTTTAACTCCAACAGAACCATTGTAGAAATATTCAGAGAAGCACTGGAAAACATAGGTCTGCCCAAGGACTGTGTTCAGGTGGTTGAGGATACAAGCCGTGAGACGGCAACGGAAATGATGAGACTAAACGGATATATCGATGTGCTTATACCCAGAGGCGGAGCGGGACTTATACAGTCGGTTGTACAAAACAGCACTGTTCCCGTAATAGAGACCGGCACAGGCAACTGCCATACCTATGTGGACGAAAGCGCCGATTTGGATATGGCGGTTAACATCGTCATAAATGCCAAGACCCAAAGACCGGGTGTATGCAATGCCTGCGAAAGTCTGCTTGTGCATGAAAAAGTAGCTGATAAGTTCATACCTATGGTCACAAAGGCGCTCAAGGAAAGAAAGGTCGAAATAAGGGGCGACGAAAGCTTTGAAAAGGCAGGCGCCGTTCCCGCTTCCGAGGAGGATTGGGGAACCGAATACAACGACCTTATCATATCCGCAAGGGTAGTGAAGGACATTGACGAAGCCATAGAGCATATAAGAAAATACAGCACAGGTCATTCCGAGTGTATAGTGACTGAAAACTATACCAATGCCCAGAGATTCCTTGATGAGGTGGATGCGGCGGCTGTATATGTCAATGCTTCGACCCGATTTACAGACGGCGGGCAGTTCGGCTTCGGCGCAGAAATAGGCATAAGCACCCAGAAGCTCCACGCCAGAGGCCCAATGGGACTTAAGGAAATAACCACCACAAAGTATATAATATACGGAAACGGACAGATAAGACAGTGAACAGGGAAAACTATCAGAAAGAGCTGGAGCGCATAATAGAGACAAACGGCGATAACAAACCGAAGCTTCTGCTGCATAGTTGCTGTGCGCCCTGCAGCAGCTATGTGCTGGAATATCTGAGCAAATATTTCGATATAACGGTTTTTTATTTCAACCCCAATATCTCCCCCAAGGAGGAATATGAAAAAAGGGTAAACGAGGTAAAAAGGCTTATTGCCGAGATGCCTGCCTGCAGGAATGTTAAATTTACAGAGGGCAGATATGACCCCAAGGAGTTTTTTGACTGCGCAAAGGGTCTTAAAAATGCACCCGAGGGCGGCGCACGCTGTCTTAAATGTTTTGAGCTTCGTCTGGGCGAGGCCGCAAAAACGGCGGCGGACATCGGTGCGGATTATGTATGCACAACGCTGACCATAAGCCCCCTTAAAAATGCCGATAATCTGAACCGAATAGGCAGGGAGCAGGCGGAAAAATACGGCGTGAAATGGCTTCCGTCGGATTTCAAGAAGAAAAACGGATATAAGCGTTCAATAGAGCTTTCAAGGGAATACAGCCTTTTCAGGCAGAACTACTGCGGCTGTGTTTTTTCAAAGGCGGAAGCGCAGAGAAGAACTGAACAATAGACAAAAACGGTCGGAGCGAGCATTCATTTCCGACCGTTTTTGTTTGTGTAGGCTTTTAAGTATATTTATACCGCACAAAAATTATTATGATAAATCCGCCTTAAATCTACGGGGACGAATTATATGTCACTGCTCTTTGAGCAGTCGCCTTATATCAAGCAGTTTATTTTGACCGCTTGTTATTATAAGGCGTTTTTTGATTTCCGACGGACTTATATTCGGCTCCTTTTCTATGAGCAGGGCGGCGGCTCCCGAAACCATAGGCGTGGCCATTGATGTGCCGCTCATTTTCACATAGTGGCCGCCGACGGTCTTTTGGCGGCTCCTGCCGTGGAAGGCAAAGGAATAGTCCTCTGACATGCAGGATACTATATCAACGCCGGGCGCAGTTATATCACAGGAGAAGGACGGATTTTCAAAGCTTCCGGCGGTTATTATTTTTTCATTAATGCCTGCACGGGCAATGGAGCTGTTTCCGCTTCCTATGTTTCCGTCGGCGGCTATAATACATATTCCGCTGTCCCAGGCGTTGTACATGGCTCGTATAAGGGCGGAATTTATTGTCCTGTCGGTGGTGCCGACGGACATATTTGCTATGCGGATATTGTATCTGAGACGGTTTTCCGTAAGCCAGCGTATGGCTTTTAGAGCTGTCTGGGCAGAGCCTCTGCCCATTTTGTCCAGTATTTTAAGTACAATAAGGTCGGCTCCGGGAGCAATCCCCCTGTATTTTCCGCCGGACATATATCCGCTGCCGCAGGTAATTCCGCATACATGGGTGCCGTGACCGTTGTTGTCATAGCAGGCGGATACGTCGCTGACAAAATCCATAAATACCGCAATTCTGTTTTTGGGCAGCAAAAAATCTTTGGAGGGCGAAAGTCCTGTATCCAGCACCGCTATCCCGACACCCCTACCGCTGAGACCCAGCTCTGCAGCATAATCGGCCCCTACAGTTACTCCGGCTTTGTCCATAAGATACCCTCCGTTGGATTTTAATATAGATTATGAAAAGCAGGACCCTTGTGCGACAGAAAATGGGCTTGTACTCCTAAAAATTCGAAATTTATGTATTATACGCACATCAGGGCGCATAAGATTAGATGTGTAAAATTTTAAGGAGTGTTGTTAACATGGGTAATTGCGGTTGTTTTGGAGGTAACGAGTCTTGGTGGATTATAATTCTGCTTCTTCTCTGCGGATGCGGCGGCAATGTAGGAGGAAACAGGGATAACTGCTGCTGTGACTCTCTCTGGATCATCATTCTCATTTTCCTTTTATGCGGATGCGGCGGCAACAATTTCAACATGTGCGAAGCAAAATAAGCCTTGTACACAAATAAACGGCAATTTAGGGGCTGTAAAAACAGCCCCTTTTCAGTGTGCAAAGATACGGCAAGCCGCAAAACGGATATATGCTTTGTATCCGATGGGTGTGGTTTGACAGTCATTAATATAGGTCAGGCCACATAAAAATATATAAACGCTTCGGGAGTGATAGCAATGGATGATAACGACGGAATGATTAGGAACATGGACAGACTGAAATCTCTGTCAAAGCTCATGTCATCTGACGGCGGGCAGATGGATACGGATAAAATAATAAATGCCATAACCGCCGCAAAGAGTCTCGGCATAATAGGCGGAGAAGCCAGGGAAAAGCCCGTCGAGGCCGCAGAGGCGCCGGATTATACTGCCTGTGATGATGAGCCCAATGAAAATGTTAGGGTCATTAAGGCGGCTATACCTTTCCTTGACAGAGAGTATCAGAAAAATCTTTTCTTGGCGGTAAAGCTTATGGAAATGAGCAGAGAATTTGACTCGGGTGCCATGAGTCTGCAATGCCAGAGCATAAGGGAGGACAGCGGCGAAAAACAAAGGGAGGCCATGCTGAGAGCCATGAGAAGGCAGATGACGGGAGAAAACGGCAGAAGGCTTGATGTGATACTCAAGATGATGGAGGCAAGAAGGCTGGCAGAGGCCGTAAAAAACATAAATTAAATATTGCCCGATATTGCCCGAATCCATAAAATATGACCGGAACCTATATGTTCCGGTCATTTTAGTGTCGACAAAGTCGACACTAAGTCGAAAACAGGTTTTCGACTTGTTTTAAATTAATGAATGAAGTCCTGACACTGCGCACGGCTTGTGTCTTAGGACTTCTCTGCGACGGAAGTGAATTCCGCCGCAGTTTAAAGCCTCAGAAAACCTTCCCGGGTTTTCCGAACCTTTCCCGGTTGTTGTAGCAAATACTGAGTAATTTCAAATGGTTAGTTGAGTTTGCCTACAGTCTGATGACCGGAATCCATAGGTTCCGGTCATTGTAATGTCAGCACTCACAGGGGCAGAAGCACAGCAGTATAAAAAGAATAATTACAGCAGAGGAAATACCGCTGTTTTTTGCGGTAGGGGGATGCTTTTTCGAAACGGGCCGCACATTGTCGGCAGGGCGGCAGGGCTGTGGTTTGACCGCAGGACGACAGTCGGCAGGGGATTCGTTTTTTTCTTTACATTCTTCGGCAGGGCGGCAGGGCCTTGCAGAGAAGGCGTTGCTATAGGGATAGGGCAGGGTATCGTTCATTCGTCTGTTCATGGCATATACTCCGGTTTTTTATTGAATTTATATGATACACGGCGGGTATTTATGTCGGTTTTGTGCCTGGGCACAATATTTTTCTTATTTTATGTGTTGAGGTTGACTTTGTAATGACGGTATTATACAATGTCATTAATTTTTACTTTACTGATTTAAAAGAAGAAATTTAGAATTTTGAATAGAAAACTAAAAATTTAAAGAGAAAATTATTAACAGGAAACTATTAGATAAAAACAGCGGGATACATCGTATTGCGCGGCAGGGAGGAAATGCAATGCTTGAGTTTAACAAAAAAACAAACCTGCTTGAAAGTGTAGCGCAGGAATATCTTCTTGAAGAAGTAAAAGACCCCAACCTTTACAGGGACTATTTCAGCTATGACGAAATTCCAAAGGTAGCTTTTAACAGACGTCTTGTGCCTTTGGACGTACCCGACGATATATGGATAACAGATACCACATTCAGAGACGGACAGCAGTCAAGGGAACCCTATACAGTGGAGCAGATGACAACACTCTTTGATATGCTTCACAGACTTTCGGGACCCAACGGCGTTGTCAGAATGAGTGAGTTCTTCCTTTATACAAAGAAGGATCAGGAGGCCGTTTATAAATGTCTTGAGAAGGGCTACAAATTCCCCGAGATAACGAGCTGGATAAGGGCTTCCAAGAAGGATTTCGAGCTGGTTAAGCAGATAGGCCTTAAGGAAACGGGAATACTTGTAAGCTGTTCCGACTATCATATTTTCAAAAAAATGCACATGACAAGACGACAGGCGGTAGACCATTATCTTGCCGTTGTCAGAGAATGTATAGAAACAGGCGTAAAACCCAGATGTCACTTTGAGGATATTACAAGGGCGGACTTCTATGGCTTTGTTGTACCCTTTGCATCAGCGCTTATGGATCTTATGGAGGATACGGGCGTGCCCGTAAAGATAAGAGCCTGCGATACTATGGGCTACGGAGTTACTTATCCCGGTGCGGTGCTACCCCGTTCCGTACCCGGTATAATTTACGGTCTGCATAACCATGCGGGAGTTCCCCATGAGCTTATCGAATGGCACGGACACAACGATTTCTACCGTGCCGTAAACAACGCTTCATACGCATGGCTTTACGGTGCCAGCAGTGTAAACTGCTCACTGCTCGGCATAGGTGAAAGAACAGGAAATACACCACTTGAGGCTATGATATTTGAGTATGCCCAGCTTAAGGGCACACTTAACGGAGCCGACACAAGGGTTATTACGGAAATAGCAAGATACTATGAGGACGAGCTTGGCTATGATATACCGCCCATGACGCCTTTTGTAGGCAAGAACTTCAATGTTACAAGGGCAGGCATACACGCCGACGGACTCCTTAAAAATGAGGAAATATACAACATATTCGATACGGCAAAGTTTTTGGACAGACCCGTAAAAATAGCTATTTCCAATACATCGGGAACATCGGGTATTGCTCATTGGATAAATACGTTCTATAATTTTAAGGGCGACGATATTGTCGATAAAAAGGACGAGCTTGTTGAAATCGTTAAAAACTGGGTAGATGACCAGTATAACGAGGGACGTGTAACAATGATAACCGACAGTGAGCTTGAGTCCGTTGTAAACGAAACGGCTGTGAAGCTGAATCAGAAAAAATATTTAAGGAGATAAAGCGTATGACAAACAGAGAAAAAATTGAAGCAGCAAAGGAAAAATTCGGCCTTCTTCTTGAAGAACAGCTCGCAAGGGTAGAGAGAATGAAAAACGAGGCGGACTTCGTTGATTATTCCAAGCTCGACAAAATAATTATAGGCGTTACCGGCGGAGACGGAATAGGACCCGCTATAACAGAACAGGCTCAGAGAGTGCTTGAGTTCCTGCTTAAGGACGAGATTGCGGCAGGCAAGGTTGAAATAAGAGACATTCCCGGTCTTACTATAGAACATAGGGTAGAGTGCATGCAGGCCGTTCCCGATGACGTTATGGCAGAGCTTAAAAAATGCCATGTTATCCTTAAGGGACCCACAACTACTCCCAGAAAGGGTGACCCCTGGCCCAATATCGAAAGCGCCAATGTTGCCATGAGAAAGGAACTTGACCTCTTTGCAAATGTGCGTCCCGTAAGAGTTCCCGAGCAGGGCATTGACTGGGTATTCTACAGAGAGAATACAGAGGGAGCCTATGCTGTAGGCAGTAAGGGAGCCGTTGTTGACGAGGATCTTTCAGTTGACTTTACGGTAACAACATCCCAGGGAACAGAAAGAGTTATAAGAGCAGCCTTTGACTATGCCGCCAAAAACGGCAAGACAAGGGTAACAGCCGTTACAAAGGCAAACATCATTAAGGCCACAGACGGCAAGTTCCTTGATATATTCTATCAGGTAGCCAAGGAGTATCCCGATATCACAGCCGACGACTGGTACATTGATATAATGACAGCCAAGCTCGTTGACGAAAAGAGACGCAGAGATTTCCAGGTTGTTGTACTTCCCAACCTTTACGGCGACATCATTACCGATGAAGCGGCAGAGTTCCAGGGCGGCGTAGGTACAGCAGGAAGCTCCAACATCGGTAAGCGCTATGCTATGTTTGAGGCTATCCACGGTTCAGCACCCAGAATGGTTGCCGAGGGCAGAGATAAGTACGCAGATCCCTGCTCAATGATGAAGGCCGGCGCACTCCTGCTCAGACATATCGGCTATGCTGACAAGGCTGATAAGCTTGATAAGGCCCTTGATATATGCACACAGACAGAGAAGAAGATATATACAACAGGACGTGACACAGGCTCAACAGGCGCACAGGTAACGGACTACATAATGGAAACAATAGCAAAGCTTTAAGATAAACTTTATAGAAGCGAAGAAACAGGCCGTTGACAATAAATACGGCCTGCTCTATAATATAATTATTAAAGGGATTGCCGCTTTTGGCGAGGCGGTCAGTCCTGATTTGAGACGCTGGACCGTCTAACCTGATGTTAGGCGGTCGTTGTTATTTGTCCTTGTTTTTATAGAGGACAATAAGAGCTACAATTAACAGTCCGATTTGTATTAAATCAGAATATGTAACATAGTTCATATTATCACCTCCTTGCTTAAGGAAGTGACCAACCGCCGAACGGCAATCCCTGCAGACATATCTGCATCTATAAAATACCATTAATGTGCATTAATTTCAATACATTGTGAGGATTGTACAGGCATATAGTGCTGTATTTACATGAGAATATTATTAAAGTCTTTAGCTGAATTTACTTGCCGTCTGAATAAATATCAGGCGGTTATTTTATTGCTTACGGCTATAAACTTAAAATAGCTTTTAATTTCCGCCCTGCCGTGTTATTATAAAAACAGCTATTGCGAAAACTTTGAAAACGGAGAGAAAGTTTATGGATAAAATAAAGGTAATGAGCGTATTCGGCACCCGTCCGGAAGCTATAAAGATGGCACCTTTGGTTAAGGCGCTGGAGGCGGAGAAAAAAACCGAAAGCATTGTCTGCGTAACGGCTCAGCACAGAGAAATGCTTGACCAGGTGCTCAGGGACTTCAATATCGTTCCTGACTATGACCTGAATATAATGAAGGCGGGACAGACATTAGAGGATATAACGGTCAGAGCACTCAGGGGCATAGGCGAGGCCATAAGGGATGCAAAGCCCGATGTGGTTCTTGTACACGGAGATACTTCCACAACCTTTGCGGCTTCACTGGCTTCATATTACAATCAGACCAAGGTGGGTCACGTTGAGGCGGGACTTCGTACCTATGACAAGTATCAGCCCTTCCCCGAGGAAATGAACAGACGACTTACAGGCGCTATAGCGGACATGCATTTTTCGCCCACAGAACCCGCCAAGGAAAACCTGCTTAAAGAAAACGTAAATCCCGAAGCCATTTTTATTACGGGAAATACGGCTATTGACGCACTGAAAACAACCATTGATGACAGCTATCGCTTTACGGTGGAGGAGCTCAATAATATTGATTATAAAAACAGAAGGGTCATAACGGTTACTGCCCACAGGAGAGAGAACCTCGGCGAGCCCTTAAGAAATATATGCAGAGCGCTCAGAAGGATAGCTGACAGCTTCGATGACGTGGAACTGGTTTATGCGGTGCATAAAAATCCCGCTGTATCAAATCCCGTCCATGAAATACTGGGCGGACACGAAAGAATACACCTGCTTGACCCCCTTGACCTTAAGGATATGCATAACCTGATGAACCGCTCTTATATGGTAATGACGGACTCCGGCGGACTTCAGGAGGAGGTTCCCTCGATGGGCAAGCCGGTATTGGTGCTCAGAAACGTGACGGAAAGACCCGAGGGTGTAAAGGCAGGCACGCTCAAGCTGGCAGGCACTGATGAGGATACCGTATACGGCATGGCAAAGGAACTGCTTGAAAACAGCGAGGAATACAGAAAAATGGCTGTGGCGAAAAATCCTTTCGGCGACGGAAATGCGTCCGAAAGAATAGTAAAGGCCATACTCTACAGCTTCGGCATGGGTGAACGCCCGGCAGACTATATAACAGAGGAGTAAGAAAGATGAATATTATAGCTTCGGCTGACAAAAACTGGGGCATAGGAAATAAAGGGCAGCTCTTGGCCCATGTTTCTGCCGACATGAAGTTTTTTAAAAGCAAAACCGTAGGAAATACAGTTATACTGGGAAGAAAGACCCTTGCCACATTTCCAGGCGGCAAACCCCTTAAGGACAGGGAAAACATAATATTGACTACAGATAAAGCCTTTGACGGACAGGGCGCCGCAGTAGTCCATTCCGTTGAGGAGCTTAAGGATTTTATTAAGGACAGAAACAGCGAAAGCCTGTATGTCATAGGCGGAGGAACCGTTTACAGCCAGCTTATGGAGCTTTGCGATATGGCATATATAACAAAATTCGAAAAGGAGTACGAGGCCGATACTTTTATTGAAAACCTGGATAAGGCGGAAGACTGGTATCTGGCGGAGGAAAGCGAGCCTATGGAGGAAAGGGGAACAGTATACCGTTTCTGTACCTATAAAAGAAAATAAAAGCAAAAAATTCTTGCTTTAGGACTTGAACTGTGGTATAATACCACTCTGTAAGTAAATTTTTATCCTTGCTCTGTTAAAACAGGGCCTTATGTCCAGAAGGAGGTGTATCAGGAATGAACAAATACGAGTTAGCATTAGTTTTAAA
>JAQXNZ010000090.1 GCA_029098265.1 Clostridia bacterium
GCCGTTATCACTTTGCTTGCAAAGCGCCCAATTGTGGGCGGCGGCACGCTGATATGTGCGCGGTCTCTATAACAGGTTCACAAATTCCCTTCGGGAACACCTAACGGTGCCGGAGTATATTCTTCCGGTTTGCTTTCCTGCGGATTGAACTTGGAAAACCCTTCGTTTTCCAAACCTTTCCACACAAAAAATCAGTTTGTATACAATCTAAAAGAGTGTCCCTTTCGGGACACCCTTGATTGTTTAATTTAAGATTAAAGTGTTTCAACGAGAGCCTGTACTCTTGTAGCAGCCTGCTCGAATGATGTTGTCTGCTGGTCTATTTCAAGCTTAAGGCTCTTGATACCTGCAGCATTGAGCTTCTGGAAGTACATAGGATAGTCGAATTCTTCAGGGTCACAGAACTTCATCATCATGATGATAACTGCGTCTGCGCCTGTCTCTTTAACCATGTTAACGAGCATGTCTGATCTGCTCTTGTCACGGTCTGTAAGAAGTGAGCAGCCATACATATTCTTTGTCCACTGCATAGCAAGTCTTGTAAGAACATCGCCGCCCTCTGCGGGAACGTCTGCTCTGAACTGTCTGCTTTCCTGAGCAAGGTCATCAGCAACAACAGCGATCTTGTTGTCGATAAGAACCTGAAGGAGTTCGTTGGGCTCAGCTAAGATACCTGTAAGAACAACTTTCTTGCCATCCCAAGGCTGAACGGGTGTAGCCTTTAATTCAGCAATAAGCTCTTTAACAGCTGCTGTGTGTTTAGCCTTATCCATGAAGAAGCCGGCTTTGATTACAGCATGACGTTTGATGGGATCGATAACCTGAGGATAATCTGCAGCTACTTTGCAGAACTCTCTCATTGTTGCACGATGCTCATTGTAAACAACGATGGCCTTTTCGATAGCTTCGTCTGTGATCTTTTCACCGAAGATACCTTCAAGTTTTTCTTTAACGATAGCGTACTCTGTTGCAAGGAACTTTGTTGAACCTTCAACGATTACGTTCTGGGGATGTACGAACTGGATGCAAGGGCATGTGCCTTTCCATTTCTGTCCCATACATTTAAGTGTATCACAAGGAGCTGAGAAAATAACAGCTTCAAGGTCATTGTAAACGCCGTTGCACTCAAGTTCCATTACTGACTGCATGATTGAGCATGCGAAAGGAGGAAGATATGCACGTGCATTAGAAATCTCTGTCTGACCGCCCCAGCAGCCGATAGGAAGACGACCTGCAGCATAAACGAGTTCTTCGGGTGCGTATACGGGAGCGATACCAACGGCACCTTTACCTGTCTCTGCTTTGTAGTCGTTCATAGCTTTTCTGGGATTGCTAGCGATTGCCTGTAATTCACTGATTATTGTATCAATTTTACTCATTATAAACCCCTCCTTAGTTAGCTGCTTCCTGCATGTTCTGTTCCATGATCTCTGCAAGAGCCTGAACACGTGTCTCATACTGTGCGGGTGAGAATGCTCTAGGGTCAGCCTGGTCGCCATCGAAACTTACATAAGGTACGCCTGTTCTCTCCTTAACGAGTTCAGCTGTTTCAGCGTTAAGGAAGTCCATAAGTTTGCAGCTTCTGTTAAGATGGTATGTGATACCTGTACAATGTGTTGTCTCAAGAACTGTGCTGATAACGTCAACTTTGTTTTCAAGACATGTGTTGCTGTACATCTTTGAGTATCCAGCAGCCATAGCTTTAAGATCGCCTACATCGTAATGGATTGACCAAGCGCCGGGGTATGTAGAACCAACAACGTTACAGTTGAGGGCTTTAAGAGGCTTTGATGTAGCTCCGAGGTAAGGCCATACAGCGATACCTTCCCAAGCTGTACGGAATTTCTCAACACCCTTGAATGTTGATGTTCCGTTTGCAACGTGCTCTGAAAGTTCTTCATAGAGTTTGTTGAATGTTACTTCTGTATCGTGTTTAGATCTAGCACAAACGATAAGTCCCATGTAGTTGAACATATCGAAACCGTTCATGGGTGAAGGTACATGTGCGCACATTCCCATAGCTCTGTCCCAAGCTGCTACTGAACGCTGTGTCTGCTCCTGAACCTTAACGAACTTATCATAGTCGAAAGGTTTGCCGCAAGCATCCTCGAGCTGTTTGATGCAGTACTTGAACTGATCAACGATGTACTCTTTAGCATGCTCAGATACGGGCATTGTGTGGTTGTAAGGTACGTCAACGATGATGTAGGGGATGTTAAGCTCTACAGCAAGGTTCTCATACCATTTAAGAAGTGTATTACAAATGTTGTTACATGTAATTACAAGGTCAGGAAGGGGCATTCTGGGTGCAGGACAGTTAGCAAGAGCTTCAGGTGTCTCGCCTGTGATAGCTTCCTGTTTAAGAAGTTCCATGTAACCAAGGTTAATTCTTGCATATGCGCAAAGGTCTACATCGTAGCCTTTACCTTCTGATGTATTGATAATTGTTTCAGCATACTTTTTAGCTGCAATAGCTGCTGCGTGGTTTTCAGGATAAAGTAAAACTACATCCATAACTTCGCAGAACTCTGCGGGAGCAATTGATGATGACCAACCTATAAGCTGACCATTCTCATGTGCGTGATAAGAATCTGAATAAGCTTTTTCCTGGAAATAACCTAACAGCTGTTTTGAAGTCATTGTACTGAAATCTACTGCTTCGCTCATGTTAAAATCCCTCTTTCTTTATTCTCTTTTTGATTTGTCCGCAGTTTCTCTTTGTATCCTCGTATACCAAGAGAAACCGTGCCGGGTATAAAAACTGCTTAAACGGGAACTGCTATAATAAATATAGGCTGTTTCAGTCCCAAAACAAGCATAAACCGCACCGGCTTTTTAAAAAGTCAAATTTCGCATCTCGCATTACGAAATATGACCTTTTTTACTTTTTCATAGCCTTTAATGCATCTTCGTATGCATAAAGGGCTGCTCCGAGAGCACCTGCTACCTGCGGATTGGGAGCTACGATAACATTCTGTTTAAGCTCCTTGCTGATAGCACGTACTACACCGGCATTCTGGGCTACGCCGCCGCTCATTACAACGTCAGGTGTAACTCCTCCTCTGTGTGCAAGACCGCAGGCCTTAACGGCAACAGAGGCGTGAACTCCGGCAATAATGTTTTCCTTTGCTGTGCCCTGTGATAACTGAGAAATAACCTCAGACTCGGCGAATACTGTGCAAACACTGCTTATAGGAGCGGGTTCTGTCGCTTTCGCGTCATAGTCCTGCATTTCAGCGGTTGTAACCTCAAGTACTCTCGCCATAACATCAATGAATCTGCCTGTACCTGCTGCACACTTGTCATTCATGAAGAACTGGCTAACTCCGCCCTTTTCATCAAGCTTGATAGCCTTGGCATCCTGTCCGCCGATATCGATTATAGTTCTTGCACTGGGAACCAGATGATGGATACCCTTTGCATGGCAACTTATCTCGCTGACCTGTCTGTCTGCCTGGTCAAAAGAAAATCTGCCGTAGCCTGTTGCAACAACCTTTGTCATGTCTTCCATTTTAAGACCGCTTGCCGCAAGGGCTTCCTCAAGAACACGCTGAGGTCCTGATGAACCTGTACCGAGCTGAACAACATTAGCTGTTACGATACGCTCGCCGTCTTCAAGAATAACTACTTTCGATGATGCAGAACCTACATCAACACCCATGGTGTACATAATAAAAACCTCCTCAAGTTAATAACCGCCAAGCAATTGATTAATACTCAGTTAAGGCATCTTATGCGGAACTCCGCAAATGTATCCTTACAGTCCGTAAGTTCCTCGCAAAATACGGTCTGTATGTTGCCCAAAGCGATTATTCTACAAGAATACATACCACAGCACGATATATATCCTATACTGATATTTTAATCATTTGATTATTAATTGTCAATCAAATAAGGGGTAAAACTATAAAATATTAATTATAAAATTTTGCCCTTGATTAACATCAATGTATTGGGTATTGTTAACAATGTACATGTTTGTACAAATTCACTACATTAGATAACAAAGCGCATAAATACTGGCCTTTCCGACACATCAGACATCCCTTTGTATCCTATTTTTATATTTTTTTGCTGTCTGCTTTGTATCTAAAAATATACCCGCTTTTATAGTTTGACGTGTGAAAAGAATAAACTTTTTTTTAACGAAAAACAGGAGACCTTAAAAGGTCTCCTGCTGAGTTTAAAATTACTCGCCGATGTATTCGGGATGTTCTTTGAGGAACGCATTGTTCTTCTTTGTTCCAACTGCAAGGAAAGGAATAACAATGATGAATACGCCGAAGATACCGCAGTAGTTGTAGCCATACTTGATGATGTTTGTAAGACCAACCATTGAGAATGACATTGAAACTATGATAGCGATAGCAGCGATGATTAATGAACTTACCTTAGGGTTCATGTTTCCAAGAGCCTTAATACTCTTCTGGAAACGAGGGATAAGTCCGTATACTGATGTAACAGCTGTTGATACGAAGCACATGCAAAGTGCGATTGAGTAGCAGATAGGAAGAGCTGCTACACCAAGCTGTTTAGCAACATAAAGTGTAGGAACTGCTGTGTTGCCTGTTGCAAGGTAGCTGTCTGCACCTGTGTTGTACCAGCCAAGGAGCATGATACAGCTGAGTCCAAGAGCGATACCATTCATTAATATACCGATAAAAGCTGCTTTTGAGCAAGCCTTCTTATTGTTAAGTACCTGTGATGTACCAATGATAGCAGGAACAACAACGCACTGGAAACCAGCATATACGAAAATCTTCCAAATAGCTGTTCCGAGGTGGTTAGATTCCATAGCTGCATAAACCTGACCGATCTGTTCTGTTCTTCCTACGATACCGGAAATATAGATGATACCGATAGCAATAAGGATGATGATTGAAAGAACTGATGATGCTTTTGATACAAGACCTGCACCGAACATAACAAGGATAAGTGTAATAACACCAATGATTACTACGCCTACGCCGTAAGGAATACCATAGTCTTTAAGAAGTTCACCGGCACCGGCTACACAAGCTGAAACTGCACAGATAACGATGATAAAGTAATAAATCTCGAACAGAATTTCAAGCTTTGTATAAGGTGCATATAAGTGAGCAAATACTTCTTTGTATGATGTATAGCCTGTTGTATTGGCCATAATCATAACCTGTCTGAGAACTAAGCCGAGAACTACCATTGCTAAGAAAGCCATGATAGGTGCATACCAACCATACTGTACGAAGTACTGAGTAGCCTGGTTACCTGATGCGAAACCGCCGCCGGCATGTGATCCGAACCAAACAGATGCAACAGAGAAGCATGTACCTAATGATACCTTTTTACTAACTTCACTTGACATTTAATTCACACCCCATCTTAATTAATATTAAGTTATAAAAGTACAATTTGTTTGCGGGACATGAACGCTGATATCATTATATTATGTATAATACCTAATATGTAAAATCTTTAACGCCATGTCCATACAGCTAAACTTAACGATGGCCATCTTCATTTCAGCTGCTATTTTACAGAGCCACGCTCTGTCTACTGAACTTATCGGTTATGATATAACATAAGTTCAATACTCTTAGAATATTACACTATCATCCCCGTTTTTGCAACCGTCTAATTCACCAAAAATTGGTGCAATAAATATACAAATACAGCTTTGATTAAAAATCATCAGTAATATTAAACATTTGGCATATATAAATTTGATGTTATATGCTGCATTTTCTACAATACAATCATACAACCGACAGTGCTACAACTGTCATCATACATGTTTTGTCCAATCATATTTTCCTGATAGTATGTCTCTTATTATTCAAAAAATTTTATGGTATTTTAAAAATATATCAATTTAATGTGTTGAATTTTTTCATTGTCCATATTATTGCTTTCATAAATTAAATGTATATAATTATTCTATTATTTTCATACATTTTTACGTTTTTTCTTTATAGTTCGCAATTTTAAGCTATAGTTCAGCATTAGTCAAACAATTAGATTGCCTTTATATTCTATACAGCAAGGACATTTTGACATATTTTGTTCATCTGTCGGTTTCACTGAATGATAATAATTTTATCTAACTCTTGACATTTCTTCTGTACTCTAGTAATTTAAGTCATAGCATCACATGTTTTAAGCCTCTGTTATATTATAGTAATGAAGCTTACCGTGTATGTATGCCTATGCAAAAAACAATCCGGAGGAAACACAATGGAAAACTTAACTTCTAAACAAAAAGGAATACTTTTTATAATATTGTCCGCTTTCTTTTTCGCCCTGATGAATGCTCTGGTGCGTCTGTCGGGCGACTTGCCTTCTACCCAGAAAAGCTTTTTCAGAAATGCGGTGGCAATGATTTTTGCCGCTGCGGCACTCATCAGACAGCGCCCGGAAATATCGCTTGACAGACAAGACTTAAAAGGACTTATACTTCGCTCAGCATTCGGAACCATCGGCGTGCTTTGCAACTACTACGCAATTGACCATCTGGCTCTTTCGGACGCATCCATGCTTAACAAAATGTCGCCCTTCTTTGCTATCATCTTCAGCATATTTATTCTTAAGGAAAGGGCTACAAAATTCCAGTGGGGAGCTATCATAACCGCCTTTATAGGCTGCCTTTTCATTATTAAGCCAAACCCTGCACAAATGTCATTTTTCCCCGCATGTATCGGACTGGCGGGCGGAATCAGTGCCGGAGCGGCCTATACATACGTCCGTTGGCTTGGAAAACGAGGCGTACCGGGAAAGCTTATAGTATTTTTCTTCTCGGCTTTTTCCTGCGTATGCGTTCTGCCTTATCTTATATTTAACTATCATCCTATGACAGCCATGCAGCTGATATACCTCCTGCTGGCGGGCCTTGCGGCGGCAGGAGGTCAGTTTGCCATAACTGCGGCCTATTCCTATGCACCTGCTGCGGAAATATCGATATATGACTACTCAAACGTACTGTTTGCCGCAATACTGGGATTTTTCCTGTTTGGCCAGATTCCCGACGGTCTCAGCATCATTGGTTATGCCATAGTATGTGCGGCGGCAATCGCAGTATTTATATATAACACGAGGTCAAAGCCGTCCGAGGTCAAATGAGCTTAATCAATACTGTGGCAGTTCTCAGCATAGCAAGCACAGCACCGTCTTTTCCATTGAGCCTGACTGTATAGAGATAACATTTTTGCACTCTCTGATATATACGCCGGGCTGTATTTTATAGCTTCAAAAAAATAAAATTTTATTTCATACTAAATAAAACCGGAAAATATACTTCCGGTTTTTATTACAATTAAATATGCTTATTGTTGTTTATTCTTCCTTTGCTCCCGATTTGATTAAAGCTTCATAGAAATCGGGATAATCCTTCTTTAATCTTACAGGCTTGCCTTTCCTATCCATGAAGCAGTGCTCAGAATATCCATCAAAGGCCACCGAGCCGTCCTCTTTTTTCATTACATAGCCGATACGCATTTTAAGTCCCTTTATTTCGTCGATAAATACGGAAATGCTTACTGTGTCGGAAAAGGTTGTACTCTTTCTGTATTTTCCCTCTACGCCTATTACAGGTGAAACTATGCCCATTTCCTCCAGCTTTTCATAGTTCCAGCCTATCTGCTCCAGAAAATCAATTCTTGCCTCCTCCATCCATCTTATATAGTTTGAATGGTGGGTAATTCCCATTTTATCGGTCTCATAGTATTGCACCTTATGTTTATATTCGTTCAGTTTAATCCCCTTCTTCTGCTGTTATTTTCTGATATCATCACCATTAAAGCTGATATTCATAGAAACAAAAATCCGTCAAGCCCGTATTATCCGCATACATTTTCAATTTGCCTCTATATTCAAAGCCTTTTGTCTCATACATATGCCTGGCAGGAGTGTTTGAAGCAAGCGCATCAAGGCGGACAGCTTTCTTATTGCTGTAACGAGCGAGCCGAACCGCTTCATCTATCATCATCGAACCAATGCCCTTTTTCTGATATTCGGGCGCTACACCGAGTATATGAATTACTGCTGTGTCACTGTCCTCCAGATCATTGTTCCAACATATTCTTCTGTATTCGTCATCCTGCTTCATTGTTACCGCCATAGTTCCTGCGATACAGCCGCCATCCATAAGCATATACATTGTTCCTTCGTCTATGTATTTTTTTATTCCGCTGTCGGACGGATGAAGACCCTTTTTCCATCTTGCGTATTTATCCATATCTTCTGTATTATCTATTATGCACTCGTAATGCTCGCGGATTCGTTTAAAATCCTTAGCTTCAGCCTTTACCAGATTCATACTTTCCTCCCGATATCACTTTAACAAAAATCAGATATCATAATTATACAACTATATTTCATTACAGTCCATAAAAAAGCCCGCAGCAGTTTGAGCCGCAGGCACAATTACAATATTACTTATATGATTAATCACTTATTTTTTTCTTTTTAACACTTTTATTGCCTGTCAGTGCGAAGAACAGAGACTGTGGCAATTCAAATACAATTACGATGCCTATTACTATCGCTACGGCACATTTTATTGCTTTATAGCCTGTTTCAAAGGCCAACGAAAGCTGATTCATTACGAGGTAGTATGACGTCCAGTATACTCCGCCGCCGGGAACAAGGGGTATTATTCCGGAAATCATAAATATTGTGACGGGGCATTTTTTACATACCGACGCCACTCTTGAAAGAAACATAACGACTATAGTGGCAAGAAGTGTGGCAATGGTTGCGCCGCATGTATTGACTGTTGAGCAGTATATTCCCCATCCGGCGGCGCCTATCAGTCCGCCCACGATATAATACTTTCGTGGAACGCCGAATAAAAGAGCAAAGCCTATCGTTCCCACCATAGCGGCTATCAGCTGTAGTATCATAAAATTATCCCCTTTGTAATGTTTTCCATAATTGAAATTCCCGCGCCTACGCCTATGGCGATACACAAAAATACAAGTATAGCGTCCAAAAGCCTTACGGCGCCCGAAATATAGTTTTCCTCAGCTATCTCCCTTATGGCGTTGGTAAAGGAAACGCCGGGCACAAGCGGTATTATGGAACCGATTATCATAAAGTTCATGTGCTCTCCCACTCCCGCCGAATACAGGAATATACACAGTACGGTAGCAAGAGTTCCTCCTAAAATATTACCGACGATTTTAGACAAATGCGGATCAAACACAAACAGAACATACACATACAGTACAAGTCCCACAAAGAAAGCCGCCACACAGTCATTCAGGTTTCCGCCGAACAATATCGAAAAAGCCGCACAGCTTGCTCCCGATGCAAATATCTGGGACCCTGCACTTTTGGGCGGCATTTCCTTTATCCTTTTGACCTCCTCGATTGCCTCCTCGGGAGTATACATTCCGCTTTCTATCTCTCTGGACAGCTGGTTTACCGCCTCTATTTTATCCAGACGGCTGCCTCTCACCGGCACACGCTGAACTCTTGCAAAAAATCCTTCTTTTTCGCTTCCTGCCGTCATGAAAATACCGTTAGTTAATACAAACTCCCTTTCGGACATTATACCGTAGTATCGGCAAATCCTCTCCATAGTCTCCTCGACTCTGAATATCTCTGCTCCGTTTGCAAGCAATACATTTCCGGCTTTCATGGCCAGCTCCATTACTGCTTTATCATTTATATCTGCCAAATTATATCTTACCTTTCCAAAACGAGATAATAAATCCTATTTTTGCAAGCCGATTTTATCACACAATATTTTTATTTACAAGAACGTACGAAAATATTTTCATTTTCTTCTTAAAAAAGCTGAATTTCTCGAAAATCAATAAACTTTTGTTTATATTTTTCCGTAAAAATGACATTTTTTGCAACAAATTGCACCGATGATAAAGATAATAAAAGAAAACCCCGGAAATACTTTTGACTTTTCCGGGGTAAAGATGCTTATATTCTGTTTGTTACAAATTAATTGCTGAGCTATGTGGTTTATTCCCATTCAATCGTTGCAGGCGGCTTACTTGTAATATCATAGCATACTCGGTTAACGTGCTTAACCTCATTTACTATTCTGACACTTACTCTGTCAAGGACATCGTAGGGTATCCTTGCCCAGTCAGCTGTCATAAAGTCTGTAGTGGTAACGCCTCTTAATGCAACTGTATAGTCGTAGGTTCTGCCGTCGCCCATAACGCCTACGGAGCGTAGGTCGGTAATAACGGCAAAATACTGGTTTATATCTCTTTCGAGACCGGCATTCTTTATCTCCTCACGGAAGATTGCATCCGCATCTCTGAGTATCTCAAGCTTGTCCTCCGTAACCTCTCCGATTACCCTGATGCCGAGGCCGGGTCCGGGGAAAGGCTGACGCCATACAATATAGTCGGGAAGACCGAGCTGTGTGCCCATTTCACGAACTTCATCCTTGAAAAGAAGTCTTAAGGGCTCAATAAGCTCCTTGAAGTCTACAACTGAGGGAAGTCCTCCAACGTTATGGTGAGACTTGATAACGGCGCTGTCACCGAGACCACTTTCTATAACGTCGGGATATATTGTTCCCTGTACAAGGAAATCAACCTTGCCTATCTTCTTGGCCTCGTCCTCAAATACTCTTATGAATTCCTCGCCGATTATCTTTCTCTTTCTTTCGGGATCCGTAACGCCTTTGAGCTTGCTTAAAAATCTTTCGCCCGCATTAACCCTAACGAAATTGGACTCAAAGAAGCCGTCAAATACCTGCTCTACCTCGTCGCCCTCATTCTTTCTCATAAGACCGTGGTCAACGAATACACAGGTGAGCTGTTTTCCTATTGCCTTGCTGACAAGGGCAGCAACAACGCTGGAATCCACGCCGCCGGAAAGAGCACATAATGCCTTGCCGTCTCCGACCTTTTCTCTGATTGCCTTAATCTGTTCTTCAATATAGTTGGACATAACCCAGTCGCCTGAACAGCCGCATACCTCATAGAGGAAGTTTCTAAGCATTTCCTTTCCTCTGGGTGTGTGGTTTACCTCGGGGTGGAACTGTACTGCGTAGAAATTCTTTTCAGGGCATTCCATAGCCGCTGTGGGACATGTCGCCGATGAAGCAGTTACCTTAAAGCCCTCGGGTACCTCTGTAACATAGTCCGTATGGCTCATCCAGCAAATCTGTTCCTTTTCATCTATTCCTTTAAAGAGCTTGCTCGTGTTGTCTATTGTTATTTCTGTCTTGCCGTACTCACTCTTGGAGTTTGCCGAAGATACAGTGCCTCCGAGAGTATAGGCCATTATCTGGCAGCCGTAGCAGATACCTAAAACAGGTACTCCGAGTTCGAATATTTCCTTTGATATGTGAGGTGATTTCTCATCATATACACTGTTGGGTCCGCCTGTGAATATAATTCCCTTGGGATTGAGCTTTTTGATTTCTTCAATAGAAAGGGTGTAGGGCTTTACCTCGCAGTATACCTTGCATTCTCGTACACGGCGGGCTATAAGCTGGTTATACTGACCGCCGAAGTCCAGTATAAGTACATATTCGTTATTCATAACAGTCCTCCGTTATCAATATTCAACACTGTAGTTGGGAGCTTCTTTTGTTATCTGTATGTCATGAGGATGGCTTTCTCTCAGACCTGCGCTTGTCATTCTGATAAATCTGCCGTTCTCTCTTAAATCGTCGATAGTGGGTGTTCCGCAGTAGCCCATGCCTGAACGAAGTCCGCCCATAAGCTGATATACGGAATCCTCTACGCTGCCTTTGTAAGCAATACGTCCCTCAACACCTTCGGGAACAAGCTTCTTGGCGTCTTCCTGGAAGTATCTGTCCTTACTTCCGCATTCCATAGCGGCAAGTGAACCCATTCCTCTGTAAACCTTGTATTTTCTTCCCTGGTAAAGCTCTGTTTCTCCGGGGCTTTCCTCACATCCTGCGAAGTAGCTGCCGAGCATACATACGTTTGCTCCTGCCGCAATAGCTTTAACGATGTCTCCAGAATATTTGATACCGCCGTCTGCGATAATGGGAATGTTGTATTCCTTAGCTGCCTCTGCGCAGTCAAGTACTGCTGTAATCTGTGGTACGCCGATACCTGCAACGACACGGGTTGTGCAGATAGAACCGGGTCCGATACCTACCTTTACACAATCTGCACCGGCTTCGATAAGCTCTCTTGTGGCCTCTGCCGTTGCTACGTTTCCTGCGATAAGCTGTACATCGGGATATACGCTCTTTATCTTCTTAACTGTCTCGATAACGCCTACGGAATGACCGTGTGCCGTATCAATGACAATAACATCGACATTTGCATTGATAAGTGCTTCCATTCTGTCAAGAACATCGGCTGTTGCACCTACTGCGGCGCCGACAAGCAGTCTACCCTGGGAGTCCTTTGCGGAATTGGGATATTTGATAGCCTTTTCAATATCCTTGATTGTAATAAGACCCTTAAGGTTGCCTTCATCATCAACTATTGGAAGCTTTTCAATTTTATGCTTTGTAAGAATATTTTTAGCGTCCATAAGTGTTGTACCTACGGGAGCAGTTATAAGATTCTCTTTTGTCATTACTTCGGTGATTTTTTTATTGTAATTTGTTTCAAAACGGATATCTCTGTTGGTAAGTATGCCTATAAGCTTACCCTCTTTTGTGATGGGAACGCCTGAAATTCTGTATTTTTCCATAAGTGAAACGGCGTCATATAAATTGTGATCCTCTGATAAGAAAAACGGGTCTGTAATTACTCCGTTTTCAGAGCGCTTAACTCTGTCAACTTCCTCTGCCTGTCTTTCGATTGACATGTTTTTGTGAATGATACCGATACCGCCCTGTCTTGCCATAGCGATTGCCATTTTTGATTCTGTAACAGTATCCATACCGGCGCTCATGATTGGAGCATTAAGTGTAATTTTATTTGTAAGTCTTGTTGTCAGGTCTACATCCTTAGGAAGGACGCTGCTTCTTGCAGGAATGAGAAGCACATCGTCGAAGGTAAGTCCTTCTTTAATAATCTTGTTCATTGTTCCGTCCCTTTCTTCAAAATCTCACTTATTTTTTAGTAATTTTACAAATATTATCAGATTGTAAGCAGGTTTGTCAACCTTATTACAGACTTATTTGTGCTATTTTTCAAATTTAGTCAAGTAGTACTTATTAATGCCCATAAACTTAATTAAAATGTACACTTTTATCAAGACATGCATACGAAAACACAAAACAGGTGTAAAAGTTTTACTTATATATATGTTTTGTATTTTTTGATATAGGGTGCGATCCTTTGACCTGTCATTGGCACACAAAAAGGCAGATAAAACTATCTGCCTTGAGAGTGTCGACAAAGTCGACACTAAGTATAGTCAGTATTTTGCTAAAGCAAAACCGCTTCGCGTCCGCACATCTTTGCGGTACTAGAAAACAGGTTTTCGACTTATTTTAAATTAAGGCATGAAGTCCTGCAAGTTCTCAAATTCCCTTTGGAAACGCCTAACGGCGCCGCGACTTTCACGCGGTTTGCACTTTACACTGCGCATGGCTTGTGTCTTAGGACTTCTCTGCGACGGAAGTGAATTCCGCCGCAGTTTAAAGCCTCAGATAACCTTCCCGGGTTTTCCGAACCTTTCCCGGTTGTTGTAGCTAATACTGAGTAATTTCAAATGGTTAGTTGAGTTTGTCTACAGTCTGAGGCAGATAAAACTATCTGCCTTGTAATACAACTATATTGTTACTTAATCAGACGCTGAAGCTGCCAAGCATATCATCCAGTACATCATGCACATGAATCGGTGACAAGCCCAGTGAATTAAACTTTAAAACCGCATTTTCCATTCGCTTTTTGCTAGCCGAAACATTTCCGATTCTCCACAGCACAGAGCCGTTTTTTCTGCTGATACATTCCAATCCGTATATACTGCGCCCCTTATACGGCCCCTTCATCAGTATTTCTTCGGTAATTTTGTATAGGTATTCCATAGCTGTCATATCCCCCTTGTAATATACATATACGTCTTTTGCGGCCTTATTGTCTATAATGCCCCTCTATTATATTGTACAGCCGTCTTTTATTGTTACAGTTGCTACTTAATTGATAAACATAATGTATCACCGTAAAATACATATTTAAATATCTCAGACAGAGAATTTTTCAACATTATTTTCTCTTTTTTATCGTCTAACCGATATTCATTAAATAAAATATACATGTATACATCACACCATATATTTCATTGACAAAAAACCTCTTTTAGTCCTATAAGTTTTGGATTTAATACAAAAACCTACGTCTTAAAGTGTGATGTTCAACGACAGTTAACATTCTTGCGCTCCTGTGGCTGTTCTTGTATTCTGTCCCGTTATGTGATAACATGGAACCGAACAGACCGAGAAATCGAAATTTTTGGAGGATGAAAAGGATATGATAAAGCATATCGCCATCGTCAGTTTGTCGAGCGGAACGATAGGAGAGAATTTTGTTAAGCATGAGGTAGATATAGGAATAAAAAGGTTAAATGACTTAGGGATGACTGTTAAATTCATGCCTCATGCCCTTAAAGGAATGGAATATGTCAAAAACCATCCAGAAGAGCGTGCTGCTGATTTGTTACAAGCCCTTAGGGATCCGGATATTGATATGATTCTCTGCGCAATCGGAGGAGATGATACATATCGCTTGCTTCCTTACCTGTTTGAACATAATGAACTGGCTGATGCAGTCTCAAATAAAGTATTTCTTGGCTTTTCTGATACGACGATAAATCATTTCATGCTCCATAAAGTTGGAATGAAAACGTTCTATGGGCAGTCTTTCCTTGCAGACGTCTGTGAGCTGGACAAAGATATGCTCCCATATACAAAAAAGTATTTTGAAGAGCTGATAAATATCGAAACAATAAAAGAAGTTAGACCCAGCGACATCTGGTATGAAGGAAGGACGAATTTTGGTATTGATCAGGTTGGTATACCATTAAAATCTCATTCTGATCATGGTTTTGAATTGCTACAAGGCAATCCTGTTTTCTCAGGAGAGATTCTTGGAGGTTGTATTAATTCAATTTATGACTGTTTCAATGGAGATCGCTATGCTGATATGCCGCTTCTTTGTAAGAAGTACAGACTATTCCCGGAGATAGAGGATTGGACTGGAAAGATTCTCCTGTTAGAATCCAGTGAAGAAAAGATGCCTCCTCAAAAATACAGAAAAGCAGTACTTGCGCTAAAAGAAACCGGCATTTTTGATGTGATTTCAGGTGTTCTTATAGGCAAGCCGATGGATGGAACTTATGTGCAGGAATA
>JAQXNZ010000091.1 GCA_029098265.1 Clostridia bacterium
TAACGCACTGGGAGCGTATGTACATTCATGCCGACTTCAGTATGTTGAATTTTTCGGAAAATTCTATACCGGCGGAGGAAGAACATTCGAGCCTCTTGCCGAGGATACTAAATTTGTCAAAATCGTAAATAAGGAGGATAAATAATATGGTAGAGACATTATTAAGCGGTGGAGTTTTAGCATGTTTAGGCGCTGCTGTTGCAGCCGGTCTTGCAGGTATAGGAAGCGCAGTAGGCGTTGGTATTGCCGGTCAGGCAGCCGCAGGAGTAGTTTCAGAGGACCCCAATAAGTTCTCAAAGGTACTGGTACTTCAGGTTCTTCCCGGTACACAGGGTATTTACGGACTTCTTATCGCATTCATCATCATGGTTAAGATCGGACTTCTCGGCGGAGACGGAATGGTTGCTCTTACAGTAGCACAGGGCGCTTCAATTTTCGCAGCTTCAATCCCTATGGGTATCGTTGGTCTTATCTCAGCTATTTACCAGGGCAAAGCTGCCGCTTCAGGTATCATGCTTGTAGGCAAAAAGCCCAATGAACTTTCAAAAGGTATGCTTTTCGCAGCTATGGTTGAGACATACGCAGTTCTTGCACTCCTTGTTTCATTCCTTATGATCAACAGCATCCAGTTATAATTATTAGAGAGAAAAGGAGGATACTCCTATGAATGATGGCAGAATTATTATTGATAAGATAATAGCCGATGCTGATGAGTCTGTGAAAAAGATAATGTCGGAGGCTAAAGAGGCCGCTGACGCCGTTATCGGCGCTGCGGAGGATAAGGCCGCCAAGGAAAAGGCAAGAAATGATAAAGCAGTTGCCGAGGAAAAGGACAAAGTAGCCGCAAAACAGATTTCAGGTGCACAGATGGAGGCCAAAAAGGCTGTCCTTGCCCAGAAACAGGCTATCCTTGAAGAGGTTGTCGCAGAGGCGGAAAAGAGACTCTGCAATCTCGGTGACGGCGAGTATGCCGATGTTATAGGCAAAATGCTTGACAATATCGATAAAGGTCTCGGAACCGAGGTTATCGTATCGGAGAGAGACAAGGCAAGGCTTGCGGCTGTAGTGGGCGAAAAGGGCTTTACTCTTTCCGACAAGACGGCGGATATCAGCGGAGGCTTGATCATCAGAAACGGAGATATAGAATACAATTATTCTTTCGGTTCCATTATTTCTATTGAAAAAGAAGAAATACAGCAGATTGCGGCAAAAATACTGTTTGAGTAAGGAGGGGTAAATATGTCAAAACATAAAATATACCCTTTCGCAGTCGCAGTTGTGCGTTCGAAGGAAACAAAGCTTATATCAAAGGATAAGCTTATGCAGATGGCCGATGCGCCTTCTGCGGAGGAAGCCCTCAGAGTTCTGACCGAAAGCGGATACGGGGACATTCCGGAGGGCGGAGTACATGACTTTGAAAAGCTTCTTTCTAAGGAGCTGACAGACGTCTACAGATCACTGGCGGGACTTATTCCCGAAGAAAAGCTCATCGATGTGTTCCTTTACAAAAATGACTATCACAACATCAAGGTACTCATTAAGCAGGAGCTTTCGGGAGTAAACGGCGAGCAGTATCTCATTGACGGCGGAACAATTCCCGTAGAAAGGCTTAAGCAGGCCTTTGCGGAAAGAAAGTTCGCCGACATGCAGGAGATAGACGGAAAGGCTGTCAACGAGGCCATGGAAGCCTATGCCAAGACAAGGGACGGCAGATATATCGACCTTATTCTTGACAGGGCCTGCTTTGACACCATGTCAAAGGCGGCCGCCAAAACAAAAAATGAATATGTATGCGGATATGTTGTACGTCTTGCGGACGTTACAAATATAAAGACATTTGTCAGAGTTAAGCGTCTGGGCAAAAACATAAAGCTGTTTGAGGAGGCCTTTGTGCCCGGTGGCAGCGTCAGCATTGACGTTTTCCGCTCGGCATTTGAAAGCGAAAATCCTGCGGCGGTATTAAGCGGTACAGGCTACGGAGCCGTATGCGAAAACTGCATGACAGCTACCTTCACAAGATTTGAGAAGGAATGTGACGACTATCTTATGTCGTATGTCAAGGACGCAAAATATCAGTCCCTTACACCGGAGCCCATAGTCGGATATATTCTGGGCAAGGAGACGGAGATAAAATGTGTCAGGATTATAATGACCTGCAAGCTCAACAATATTGACGCTGAAACAATCAAAGAGAGAGTGAGGGAAGCGTATGTCTAAAGTAGGTATAATAGGCGACAAGGACAGCATAATGGGCTTTCTCGCTCTTGGTATAGACACATTCCCCGCGTATGAGGCTGATGAGATAAAGAAAACTATCCACAGGCTCGTGGAAGAGGACTATGCAATTATATATATAACCGAACAGGCAAGTCTGCTGGCAAAGGACTTTATAGCGAGATATAAGGATAATCCGCTTCCGGCTATTATCGTTATTCCCGGTGTGGGCGGCAGCATGGGACTTGGCATGAATGAAATCAGAGAATCCAGCAAGCGAGCCATAGGCGTGGATATTCTGTTTAATGACTGAGAGTGAGGTTGAGGATAAAAATGAAGACAGGTACAGTTGTAAAGGTCTCAGGTCCCCTCGTCATTGCGGAGGGAATGAGAGACGCGAACATGTTCGACGTTGTGCGTGTTTCCAGCAAGCATCTTATCGGTGAGATAATCGAGATGCACGGGGACAGGGCGTCAATACAGGTATATGAGGAAACAAGCGGACTGGGACCCGGCGAACAGGTAATATCAACAGGTATGCCCATGAGTGTTGAGCTTGGCCCCGGACTTATTTCAACTATATACGACGGTATCCAGAGACCGCTGGAGAGCCTTTATCAGGTAAGCGGCAACAACATCCAGAGGGGTGTTGAGGTACCTTCCCTTGACAGGGAAAAGAAATGGGACTTTGTTCCCCGTAAGGCTGTCGGCGATAAGGTTGTTGCCGGCGACATAATCGGCGTTGTTCAGGAGACTCCCGTTGTTGAGTGCCGTATAATGGTACCATGGGGACTCAGCGGAACAATAAAGGAAATCAAAGAGGGCAGCTTCACTATTGAGGAGACCGTAGCTGTTATCACAGATGAAAAGGGCAAAGATGTTCCTGTGACTATGATGCAGAAATGGCCTGTTCGTAAAGAAAGACCCTATAAGGAAAAGAAAACTCCCGATACACTTCTTGTAACGGGTCAGCGTGTTATTGATACATTCTTCCCCATCACAAAGGGCGGTGTTGCAGCTATCCCCGGACCTTTCGGAAGCGGTAAAACAGTAACACAGCATCAGCTTGCCAAGTGGTCTGACGCAGACATAGTTGTTTACATCGGCTGCGGCGAGCGTGGTAACGAAATGACCGACGTTCTTAACGAGTTCCCCGAACTGAAGGACCCCAGAACAGGCGAGTCCCTCATGCAGAGAACCGTTCTTATAGCAAATACATCGGATATGCCCGTTGCCGCCCGTGAGGCGTCAATATATACAGGTATAACAATAGCAGAGTTCTTCAGAGACATGGGCTACAGCGTAGCGCTTATGGCCGACTCCACATCACGTTGGGCAGAGGCACTTCGAGAAATGTCAGGTCGTCTTGAGGAGATGCCCGGTGAGGAAGGTTACCCCGCATATCTGGGCAGCCGTCTTGCACAGTTCTATGAAAGAGCAGGACGTGTATACTGCCTCGGCAGCGACACAAGAGAGGGTACACTGACAGCCATCGGAGCCGTTTCACCTCCCGGCGGTGATACATCAGAGCCCGTATCACAGGCTACCCTCCGTATCGTAAAGGTATTCTGGGGTCTGGATGCTTCACTGGCTTATAAGCGTCACTTCCCCGCTATCAACTGGCTTACAAGCTATTCGCTGTATCAGGATAAGGTAGACGCATGGGCAGATAAGCATGTAAATGAGAATTTCTCAGAGCAGAGAACAGAAGCTATGAAGCTCCTCCAGCTGGAAGCAGAGCTTCAGGAAATAGTACAGCTTGTCGGTGTTGATTCACTTTCCGCACCCGACAGACTTATACTTGAGGTATCACGTTCTATCCGTGAGGACTTCCTGCATCAGAACTCCTTCCATGAGGTAGATACGTTCACATCACTGCTTAAGCAGTACAGAATGCTGGAGCTTATTCTCCACTTCTATCATAAAGCAGGCAAGGCTATCGAGGAAGGCGCAAGCATTCATAAGCTTATACAGATACCCGCCCTTGAGAGAATAGGCCGTGCTAAATATGTAAGAGAAAGAAATGTAACAAAGGAATATGATGAGATTCTCGCAGATATTGATACTCAGATCGACGAACTCATTAAAGAGGGGGCTGAGGAGTTATGATAAAAGAATACAGATCCATTCAGGAGGTAGCCGGCCCTCTTATGCTTGTAACAGGCGTTGAAGGAGTAACCTATGACGAGCTTGGTGAAATCGAGCTTTCAAACGGCGAAACAAGAAGATGCAAGGTACTTGAGGTAAACGGCGACACAGCACTTGTACAGCTGTTCGAGAGTGCTACAGGTATCAACCTTGCGGAAAGCAAAGTAAGATTTTTAGGCAAGTCCCTCGACTTCGGCGTATCACCCGACATACTGGGACGAGTATTCAGCGGCATGGGCAAGCCCATTGACGGCGGCCCGGAAATAATACCCGAAAAGAGAATGGACATCAACGGTGCGCCTATCAACCCGGCGGCCAGAGAATATCCGTCCGAGTTCATTCAGACAGGTATTTCAGCCATTGACGGACTGAACACACTGGTTAGAGGACAGAAGCTGCCAATATTCTCAGGCTCAGGTCTGCCTCACTCACAGCTTGCTGTACAGATTGCACGTCAGGCTAAGGTTAGAAACTCGGATTCAAAATTCGCCGTTGTATTCGCGGCTGTAGGTATTACCTTCGAGGATGCCGAGTTCTTCATCGACGATTTCAAGAAAACAGGCGCCATTGACCGTTCGGTCGTGTTCGTAAACCTTGCCAACGACCCCGCCGTTGAGCGTATTTCAACACCCCGTATGGCACTGACAGCGGCTGAATACCTTGCATTTGAACAGGGTATGCATGTCCTTGTAATCATTACCGATATCACAAACTATGCCGAGGCTCTCCGTGAGATTTCAGCGGCTAAGAAAGAGGTTCCAGGACGCCGCGGATATCCCGGATACCTCTATACAGACCTTGCTACAATGTATGAAAGAGCAGGTAAGATAAAGGGCAAGGAAGGTTCAATCACAATGATTCCTATCCTTACAATGCCCGAGGACGATAAGACTCATCCTATCCCTGACCTTACGGGATACATCACAGAGGGTCAGATTATCCTTTCCAGAGACCTTTACAAAAAGGGTATACAGCCTCCGATAAACGTACTTCCTTCACTTTCACGTCTGAAGGATAAAGGTATCGGCAAGGGCAAGACAAGAGAAGACCACGCCGACACAATGAACCAGCTCTTTGCCGCTTATTCAAGAGGTAAGGACGCAAAGGAGCTCATGGCTATCCTCGGTGAGTCGGCTCTGTCTGATTTGGATAAACTCTATGCCAAGTTTGCGGACGAGTTCGAAAAGGAATATATTTCTCAGGGCTTCAGAACAGACCGTTCAATCGAGGAAACTCTCGATATCGGCTGGAAGCTTCTCAGACTTCTTCCTAAGAGTGAGCTTAAACGTATCGGTGATGAACATCTTGAAAAGTATTATCCCGAAAACGAATAAGCTAACGCTTTTTGAAAGGAGTGATAGACTTTGGCAAGAATGAATGTCAATCCTACGCGTATGGAGCTTGCCAGACTCAAAAAGCTGCTTGCCACGGCCACAAGAGGACATAAACTGCTGAAGGATAAGCTGGATGAGCTTATGAAGCAGTTCCTCGATATAGTCAAGGAAAACAAGCGCCTCCGTGAGGAAGCCGAAAAATCTCTTGACGAGGCCTACAAAAGCTTTATAATCGCAAGGGCGGTAATGAATGAGGAAAACATGGGTGAAGCGCTTATGATGCCCGGTAAATCCGTTGAGGTATCGGTCAGCGAAAAGAACATTATGAGTGTTCATGTACCCAATTTCAGCTTCAATACTACCGAAAACGAAAATGAGGACGTTTGCCCCTACGGCTATGCGTTCACATCGGCAGAGCTGGACAGTGCCGTTGCGGCATTTTCGGACGCAATGGAGCCTCTGCTCAGACTTGCGGAAAGTGAGAAAAGCGCTCAGCTGCTTGCGCAGGAGATAGAGAAAACAAGGAGACGTGTTAACGCCCTTGAAAACGTAATGATTCCCAACTATGAGGAAACAATAAAATATATAAAGATGAAGCTTGAGGAAAATGAGAGAGCCGGAACAACAAGAATGATGAAGGTAAAAGACATGATTGCGGCGAAGGCTATCGAGGAAAGAAGAAGACAGGACGAGATACAGCTTGAAAAAGCTGAAGCCACACTGTAATATACTTAAGCTTGTAAGCCCCGTGATAATATCATGGGGCTTAGAGTGTCGACAAAGTCGACACTAAGTCGAAAACAGGTTTTCGACTTGTTTAAATTAATGCATGAATGGCTATTCCATCGGCTTTTCAAAAAGCGTATAAGCTCAGCACTTGCCTAAAGGCAAGCCGCCTATGGCGTCGCCGCATCTTCGGCGTGCTACTTGAAACACGCCATTCTCCTCGGTCGTTATCACTTTGCTTGCAAAGCGTCCGCTTGCGGGCGGCGGCAT
>JAQXNZ010000092.1 GCA_029098265.1 Clostridia bacterium
AATACAAAAATCCGTATATTATATATGACAACGGCGGAGAATGTGAAATAGTATGGTATGAGAATGAGCAGAGTATTGACGACAAAATAAAGCTGGCGGGAATGTTTGGCATAGATGGCGTGTCCATATGGAGACTGGGAATTATACCCGATGATATATGGATTGCAATAAAGCAGTAAGCGGGAAACAGGTTTTCTCAGTGTCGGCTTTGCGACACTTAAAGCAGTAAATCAAAAAAGATTTGCTGCTTTTTTTATATTTGCTATTGACATATTGTTCATAGTGTATATACTTAATATATACACTATAAACGGGGACGCCCGTATAATGTTTCGGAACATATTGAGGTGGTAAGATGGAGATTTTTATAAGCAACAGGGACGAAAGACCCATTTACGAGCAGATAAGCTCACAGCTTAAGAAAATGATAATATCAGGAGAAATAAAGGAGGGAGAGGCTCTGCCTTCCATGCGTGTCCTTGCCAAGGATTTGCGCATATCGGTCATAACGACCAAAAGAGCCTATGAGGAGCTGGAAAAGGACGGTTTTATCGTCACCGTAACCGGAAAGGGAACCTTTGCGGCGGAGCAGAACAGCCAGCTTATAAAGGAAGAAAAGCTAAAAAGCATTGAATTGAAGATGAAAGATATTTGGGCGGAAGCATCCCTTTGCGGAATAACAAGGGAAGAGCTTTTGGAAATGTTTGAACTCATCTGCGGGGAGGAACAGGTATGAACGCTCTTGAAACTGAGAGACTTACAAAGAAATATAAGGATTTTACACTGGACAATGTTTCCTTTAATGTACCGGCAGGCACCGTAATGGGACTTATAGGAGAAAACGGCGCCGGCAAAAGCACCATAATAAACATAATTACCGGTGCATGTATAAAGGACGGCGGAAGCGTAAGGATATACGGGAAGGACAGGGGAAAAATGACTGCATCGGAATGCTCCGACATCGGTACGGTTCTGGCGGACTGCGGTTTTCCCGAGGAGCTGACAATATCCGAGGCCAATATCGTTATGAAGGGAATATATAAAACCTGGGACGAAAAGAAATTTTTTGAGTATGCGGACAGATTCGGTCTGAAAAGAAAGAACAGGATAAAGACCTTTTCAACGGGCATGAAGATGAAGCTGGAAATAGCCATAGCACTGTCCCACGGGGCAAGGCTGCTGATACTGGACGAGGCCACCAACGGTCTTGACCCTGCGGCAAGAATGGAAATGCTGGACATTATCATGGACTTCATACAGGAGGAAGACCATGCCGTGCTGATGTCCTCACACATAATAGGCGATTTGGAAAAAATATGCGATTATATAACCTTCATACATGAGGGCAGAGTGGTCTTTTCGGAGAACAAAGACGAACTGCTTGAAAAGTATGCAGTCATCAACGTCAATGACAGCAAGCTTAGAGAGCTTGACGAAAAAGCGGTAATCGCTGTGGAGAAAACAAGCTGGTCATCAAGGGCTCTTGTGCTGAAGAATATGATACCCGAAGGCTTTGAGACGGATAAGACCACGCTGGAGGATATAATGCTTCTCTATTTGAAAAGGAGTGAAAAATAATGCTCGGACTTATGAAAAAAGACCTTATAACGGCTAAAAAACAGCTTATTATAGTTGCGGTGATAATGCTAATGTATGTGCTTATAATGGGTATGGGCAAAAGCACCGATTGGCTTTCGGGAATGTTCGTCGGATATTCCGTTGCTATAATGTCTGTGGTGCCGATAACGATGGTCGCCTATGACGAAAAAAACAAATGGGGCAGATATTCGTCCGCCATGCCAATCTCAAGGCGTACCTGTGTAGTCAGCAGATTCCTTTTAATGCTCATTATGACGGTGGTTATTGTCGCAGCGTACATGCTGTTTTCGATGCTGAGCGGCATAGAGGATGCTATATACTTAATGACTGTTATTGCCTCCCTATGTTTAATCATATCGTCTTTTATACTGACTGTGGCCTACAGGTTCGGCAGTGACAAGGCAAGGTATATATTTATGGCGGCAATATTTATAATCGTTTTTGCATTAAGCTTTATTGTCAAGGACAGTGCCGCAACAGACGAGGCCGCGGCAGCTATCAGCGGCACAGTGGAAAATCTGTTGACTGTGGGAACGGCGGCAGTGGCGATACTCGTATATATTGCATGTATGGCAATGTCGGTGAGAATATATGCGAGGAAGGATTTATAAAGCAGGGCTTTAAATTTTAGTTTGCGGCAGCGCCGCTTAAGCCGAAATCAGGATTTCGGCTTGTTACGGAGCTAAAACCAAAAGTTCCCAAGGAAACTTTTGATTTTAGATTGGTCTATTCGAAATAAAATGACCCGACTGTGAGTGAATCACAGCCGGGTTTAATTATAATATAGAATTTACCCTCTCCGAAAAACGAATGTTTAGACTTCTGACTGCTGTGCACAACAGTAACCCGTACGCAGGTCGGGAATGTATCGCTTTGAACCGGCTAAATATACTTCTGACTTGTTTGGGTTTGAAGCGTGTCCAAGAAAAGAGAGGGGGATTGGGGAGAGTAAACTGCGGACTTCGCAATTTAAGCTGTTGCCTCTCCCCAAGGTATTAGCGCTCGCCAGAGCGCAAAAGGCACCCACCTTGGAGTGTGCACAAACTCCCCCTGAAGCCTTGGCATCGCTATGCCAAAAGCTTACTTCTCCTCTGCATCTCCCCATATTCTCTCAAGGCCGTAGAAGTTTCTCTGCTCCCTGTCGAAAATATGCACTATAAGGCTGCCGTAGTCAAGCAGTACCCATACGCCGCCGGAATAGCCTTCGCTGTGGTTAAGCTTATAGCCTGCCTTATAAAGCTTTTCGTTTACGCTGTCAGCCATAGCCCTTATCTGATTGGGATTGTTGCCGCTGCCGATAACAAAGAAATCAGCAATGTTGCTCAGTCCCTTTAAATCCAGAATTTTTATGTCCTCGCCCTTTTTGTCCTCAAGGGCTTCCTTTGCCAGTACGGACATCTCATACGCTTCCTGATGAATTGAATCGTTCATGTATTTCCTCCTTAAGTCAATATCAGTTATTTAAATTTTTGTAGTATTCCAAAGCTTCAACGGAATAGGGGTGAAGTGCTCTGCCCCTTTCCTTAACATATTCAATGGTGCTCTCCAGTATATATGCCATAGCCTCGTCCAAATCCTTATAGGCCAGCTCCCTTGCCTTGTCCAGACCATCGAAGCTTTCCCTGTTGGGCTCGATATAGTCGGCAATAAATATTATTTTTTCCAGCACCGACATATCCTTTTTTCCCGTCGTATGCCACTTTATGGCTTCAAGTATTTCATCGTCCTTCACTCCGTATTCTCTTTTCGCCACCTCGGCGCCTAAAAACGGATGTGTAAGGTCAACCTGCTTTTTCATTATGTCGTCAATGGGAACATGGTATTCCTTGCAGAAGCGAAGCTTCATATCCTTGGGGTAGTCCTTTGCGCAGTCATGGAGCAGACCCGCATACTCGGCCTTTTTGACCAGCTCCTCATCACCGTAGACCGCCGCCAGCTTTTTAGCTTCCTCAGCCACACCCAGGGTGTGTATATAGCGCTCCACCGACAGGGCAGACTGAAGCTTTTCCTTTATTTTTTCGGTATCAAGCATTTCTATTACCTTCTCATTATTTGTATAAATTGTGTGAATATATATATTCTTCCGTTTCCTTCGGCAGGAGATATTTTATGCTTCTGCCGTCCTTTATCCTCTGTCTCAGCTCCGACGAGGATATATCCAGTGACGGTATCTCAATGAACCTGATGTCACAGCCGTATTTATGCATCAGCCTTTCGGCCTGTGCCTTCACTGCTTCATTGCTGTAGCCGGGTCTTGTGACAGCGGCAAAGGAACACATTTTAAGCAGTACCTCCGGCTGTCTCCAGCTTTCCAGCGACATAATCTCGTCGGCGCCCATTATAAAATACAGCTTAATATCCGGGTTCTGTTTCCTTATTTCGCCTATGGTGTCCACGGTATAGGTTTTGCCCTCCCGTCTTATTTCCATATCGGAAACGGCAAAGGCTTCGTTATCCTCTACCGCAAGACGGGTCATTTCATACCTGTCCGCCGCCGAAGCGCCCTCCATATGCTTGTGCGCCGCATCACCCAGCGGCATAAATACAACCTTTTCCACATCCAGTCTGTCAAAAACCGTCTGTGCCGCCGCAAGATGACCGTAATGTATCGGGTCAAAGGCTCCGCCCATTATGGCTGTTTTTTTGCATGGCCTGAAATCAAAGTCCATTCATATCATTCCTTTTTTGCCCTGGGAAGCTCGATTACGGGCTTTTTAGCGGCTCTGTATATAACGAACCTGTTGCCTATTACCTGTACCACATCGGCATGGGTTCTCTCGGCAACGGTCTGGGCAGCCTCTCTTGTGTCAATAAGGCAGTTGTCCAGTATGTTGGCCTTAATCAGCTCTCTGGCCTCAAGGGCGGCGTCCATAGCCTCTACAAGCTCCGGTGTAACGCCTGCTTTGCCTACATGGAATATGGGGTCAAGGCCGTTGGCCATGCTTCTTAAAAAAGCTCTCTGTTTGCTTGTTAACATAGTTTTCTCCTTTGAATAGCCTGTGTTTTGTCAGCCGCGGCACATCTGCTCACGGTCTGTAAGTCCGGCAGTTAATGAATCCGGTATAATATAATTAGTATAAATAATTGTAACCTTTTTTGCAATAAAAACAGCTTATCGGAGCACAAAAACTCACTGCTTTACCGTATTTATTCCAACACTAAAAAAAGCGGAATATCATAGGATTTCCGCTTTTTAACATTTCGATGCCAGTTATGTATCAGTTATCCTTATTTTCAAGCACCTGTGTAAGCGCCTTTGCAAGCTGGTCGGGACAGCTTGTGCTCTTAAGTCCGCATCTTATGCCGCTGAGTCTTTTTATAACATCCTCTGCCTTCATGCCCTCAACAAGCATTCCGATACCCTTCTGGTTTCCGCTGCATCCGCCTGTGTATTTAACGTCCTTTACGATACCGTCCTCAACGGTAAACTCTATAAGCTTTGCACATGTGCCCTTTGTTTCATATCTATATCTCATTTGTATCAGTCCTTTCTTTTTTATTGCCGTTATTACGAGCATATCACATACTTTCCTCTTTCGCAACAAAAACTTAATCATTGTTGCACTCGTTCCCTGCGGATATACAGAGATTTTATGTGTGATTTTCCTTAAAAATCCCGAAAAATCAAAAATAATTGTCCCATAAAAACAAAATAATGCTTCCGCCCTTGTTTGCCTAGGCTCAAAGATGTTATAATAGCTTTTACTACTTAAATATACAGTCTCTTTTAAAAAGGTGATGTTTCAATGAAACTTCCGTTCAGGAAAATAACAGCCGCTTTGGGTCTTGCCGCCATCCTGCTTCTTTCCTCCTGCACTCAAAAGCAGGAAACCCGGGACGAAGGCATAACCGCCGTGGCTTCCTTTTATCCCATATATATAATAGCCGAAAACGTCATCGGTGATGCCGAGGGCATTACTCTGGAAAACATGGCACGTCCCCAAACAGGCTGTCTGCATAACTATCAGCTTTCCACAGGGGACATGAAAAAGCTCAGCACCGCCGACATATTTATCATAAACGGCGGCGGCATGGAAAGCTTTCTTGACAATGCGCTGTCACTGTTTCCTAAGCTGAATATTGTCGATTCCTCCGAGGGTACTGCCTCCTTAGAGGAAGAACATGATGAACACGAGGAACACAAAGGCCATGACGGACACGAGGGGCACGACCATGAGGAAAACTCCCATTTCTGGATGCTGCCCGAAAACGCCGTCATACAGGCCGAAAATATATGCTCCGCCCTTTGCGAGCTGTCCCCCGAAAACGCCGATATTTTCAAAGAAAACACAAGGCGTTTTGCCGAGGAAGTCACGGCCTGCGAGACATTTGACGGAGACGGCATAAAGGCCTGCGTATTCAACGAAGCCTTTGAATATCTCAGTCTTTCCTACGGTATGGACATAGTCCTGTGCGTGGAAATGGACGAAAACGAAACTCCCTCTGCCAGAGAGCTGGCTGAAATAATAGAAACGGTAAATAACGAAAATATTTCCCTGCTGATAGCCGCCGACGATGCCTCAAAGGCCATTGCCGACGTAATAGCAAGGGAAACCGATGCAAAGGTCATAGTGCTTGACCCGGTGCTAAACGGCGATTTTTCACCGACGGCCTATACGGACGCCATGAACGGCAACGCCCGTATACTGAAAGGAAGTGTTGACAAATGATACACAACAGCTGCGGTCTGTGCAAAGTAAATATCGAAAACCTGTCGGTATATGACGGCAGTGAGGCCATTATCCATGACGTAAACATGGAGTTCCACTGCGGCGAGCTGACAGCCCTTATCGGCAGAAACGGCTCGGGAAAAACGACTCTGATAAAGGCGCTTTTGGGCGAGAGAAAGCACAGCGGAAAAATAACCTATCTCGATCACAGTGACGGAAAAATTAAAAAGCTTATAACGGGCTATGTTCCCCAGCAGCTTTCCTTTGACAAAAGCACGCCCGTATCGGTACTGGATTTTATGGCGGCAACCGTTAAAAGCCGCCCCGTATGGCTGGGACATAAAAAGGCTGTGCGAGAAGCAGTACAGCGCCGTCTTGACGATTTCAGCGCAGGCCACCTGACGGATAAGTCTCTTGGCGACCTTTCCGGCGGAGAACTCCAGAGGGTGCTTCTGGCGGCGGCTATCGAGCCTCTGCCCGACCTGCTTATACTGGACGAGCCCGTATCCGGTGTGGACATCAACGGTCTGGACACCTTTTACAGAAAGGTAGCGGAGCTCAGGCACAAATACCACATGGCAATACTTCTTGTATCCCATGATTTAAGCCTTATAAAAAGCTATGCCGACCGCATTGTGCTCATGGACAGGACAGTCATAGCCCAGGGCACACCCGACGAGGTATATCAGACCGAGGCCTTCCGTGATACCTTCGGCTACACTTTCAAGGAGGACGAAAGCAATGAATACTCTTTATAACATACTTGAAGCACTGCTGCCCTTCTCCTTTATACAGTTTGACTTTATGAAAAACGCCCTGCTGGCGGTGCTTTTGGTTACTCCGCTTTTCGGAATGCTGGGCACAATGGCAGTTAACAACAAAATGGCCTTTTTCTCCGACGCACTGGGTCACAGCGCCATGACTGGCATAGCACTGGGCGTAATGCTCGGCGCAGGCGACCCCATTATATGTATGCTTGCCTTCGGCGTTCTTTTCGGTCTGGGTATCAGAAAGGTTAAAAGCAGTACCAAGGCCTCTGCCGACACGGTAATAAGCGTCTTTTCCTCGGCGGCAATGGCTCTTGGCATAGTCATACTTTCAAAAAACGGAGGCTTCTCAAAATATTCATCCTATCTGATAGGTGACATACTTACGGTGTCTCCGTCATATATAAAGGTGCTTGCCGCAGTACTGGCGGTATCCTATGTTGTCTGGTATTTTATATACAATCGCCTTATGCTTCTTAGCATTAACCCCTCGTTGTCCGCCAGCCGAGGCATAAACAACGCCCTGACCGAAAACATATTTGTTGTCATAGTGGCTGTTGCCGTTATGCTTTCCATAAGGCAGATAGGTATGCTGACCATAAACTCACTGCTCATACTGCCGGCGGCATCCGCAAGGAACATCGCCCGTGACTCAAAGCAGTATCATATACTTTCCACCGTCATAGCCATGCTGTGCGGCGTATTCGGACTTATTATATCCTTCTATGCCGATACTGCGGCGGGTGCAACAATGGTGCTTCTGGCGGCGGCGGTATATTTCGCCACATATTTTGTTTCCAAAAACTGATATAGAATCAGGCTCCCAAATCAAGTAATTGACATGGGAGCCTGTTTTTTATTTAAGCATCTTTTTGAATTTAAATACCGTTTTTCTTTTATACACTTCGCCCTTTTTGAGCACCACCGAGGGGAAATCCTCATGGTTTACTGCATCGGGCCAGTCCTGTGTTTCCAGTGCAAAGCCGCTTCTTCTGCCGTATACGGCACCGTTTTTGCCCCTGACCTCTCCGTCAAGGAAGTTGCCCGAATAGAAATGCATTCCAGGCTGGTCAGTCCATACGTCCATTGCTATCTCTCCGCAGCCTGCCTCCGCCGCTTTCAGTATTTCGGCGTCGTGCCTGTCCTTAAAAACATAGTTATGGTCATATCCCGAAGCATTTTTTATCTGAACGCAGTCGGCATCTATGTCTTTTCCTATGAGCTTCCTTTTCGTAAAATCAAAGGGCGTGCCCTTTACATGGGACAGTTTTCCGCTGGAACAGCCCGTTTCGTCTATCTCCGTAAATTCGTCGGAATTTATGGTCAGATAGTGGTCTTCTATGGTGCCGCCACCCGCAAGGTTGAAATATGTATGGTTTGTTATGTTTACAACCGTGTCCTTGTCGCATACGGCTGTGCAGTCAATTACCACCGCATTGTTGTTTGTAAGACCGTAGCTTATTTCCACATCAAGGTTGCCGGGATAGCCCTCATCACCGTCGGGAGAGGTGAGCCTGAACACTACCCTCTGTCCCTCAATGGAGCTTTTCCACACCTTTTTGTCAAAGCCCACTATTCCGCCGTGAAGATGATTGGGGCCGTTGTTTTTTGCCAGCACATATTCCTTTCCGTTAAGGCTGAAGCATCCTCCGCCTATTCTGTTGGCACATCTGCCGACAGTGGCACCCATGTACTTATCCTGATTTTCATAGTCCTCAATGCGGTCATAGCCCAGCACCACATCGGTGCCGTTGGGCATCTCTATGCCCCTTATGGCAGCGCCGTAGGATATGAGCGTAAGCTTTGTACCGTTTCTGTTTTCTATGGTATATTCCATAACGTCCTCGTCCTCAGAGGTTTTTCCGAAATGTTCAATACTGAATTTCATGTCCGCCGCACCTTTCAACAAATCTCATAAAGGCCTCCATGCCCTCGGCATTTCTCTTGTATACTCCTGCGTCCTTAAGCACCTCAAGGAATACGAGTCCTACTTCCTTTTTCAGTATGCCGCCTATATCATCAAGGCCGTCCTTTCCGTATTTCTCAACAACCTGCTCCGCCCAGTCGGCATGCTTTTCGGTCAGCTCGTTTCCTCTCAGGTCAACGCCTAGGGTCAGCGCCGCCTCCACCGCCGAAAGCTCCTTTTTGAGCCTTGAAGGCAGTACAGCCAGACCCATAACCTCTATAAGGCCGATGTTTTCCTTCTTTATATGGTGCAGGCTCGGATTGGGATGATACAGACCGAGCGGTCTGTCCTCGGTTGTTATATTGTTTCTGAGCACCAAATCAAGCTCATATTTTCCGTTTCTCATTCTTGCTATGGGTGTTATGGTGTTGTGAGGCTCTCCGCCGGTCTCGGCAAATATATATGCCGCCTCGTCGGTATATCCTCTCCACAGCTTCAGTATGCGGTCGGCTAAGTCCGTCAGTCGGTCAGTGCTCTCTCCGCTTATCCTTATGACCGACATGGGCCATTTTACTATGCCTGCTTCAATATCCTCATAGCCGTCAAACGCTATTTTTCTTTCAATCGGCGCCTTCTCCATTGCAAATGTATATCTGCCGCCCTGGAAATGGTCATGGGACAGTATGGAACCGCCCACTATAGGCAGGTCTGCATTGCTTCCGATAAAGTAGTGGGGAAATATTCTTATGAAGTCAAACATCTTTCGGAATGTCTCCCTGTCTATCTTCATGGGTATATGCTGAGAATTGAAGGCTATACAATGCTCATTGTAATAGACGTAGGGGCTGTACTGGAAATACCACTGACTGTCGGCAATATTTATGGGTATAACCCTGTGATTCTGTCTGGCAGGGTGGTTCATTCTGCCGGCATAGCCCTCATTTTCCGCACAAAGCTGGCACTTGGGGTATCCGCTCTGGGGTGCGTTCTTGGCGGCGGCTATGGCCTTGGGGTCCTTTTCGGGCTTGGACAGATTTATAGTTATGTCAAGGTCGCCGTATTCGGTCTCCACCTGCCACTTCATGTCCTTTTTTATGCGATAGCGTCTTATATAGTCCGTATTCTGTGAAAAATCATAATACCAGTCCGTGGCCTGCTCGGGGCCGCCCATATATTTTATCCAGAACTTGTTTATAACGTCCCTTGGGAATGGTACCATTGTACCCATTACCTTTGTGTCCAGCAAATCCCTTTCGGCCTGTCCGCCCTCGATTACTCCTCTTTTTTCCGCATCGTCCAAAAGCACCCTGAGTATATCCTCAAGCTCCGCCCTTTCGGTTATCTCGCAGTCCTCGAAGCTGTCCAGCTCAAGGGCGCCCAGTATGCTGTTTATAACATAGGTCATATCCTCCTCCGAAAACAGCTCCTTTTCAAGGCCGTAGAGGGCAAGGCTTTTGACCGCTTCATTTGTATTCATATAAAAAACTCCTTACTTTTCGTAGCCGTTCGGATGATTTTTGTGCCAGTTCCATGCCGAGGCGATTATTTCCTCGAGGGAATCATGGCAGGGCTTCCAGCCCAGTATATCCTTGGCCTTTTGGCTGGAGGCGATAAGCTGTGCAGGGTCGCCGGCACGTCTGGGTGTTTCCTCGGCAGGTATGGGGTGTCCCGTTACCTTTCTCGCCGTGTCGATTACTTCCCTGACTGAGAAGCCGACGCCGTTTCCGAGGTTGAATATATCGCTCTTGCCGCCGTTCATCAGGTATTTAACCGCCAGTATATGGGCGTCCGCTAAATCTGTCACATGGATATAGTCCCTTATGCAGGTGCCGTCCGCTGTGGGATAGTCCGTGCCAAATATGCTTACATGGTCTCTTTTGCCGTTAGGTACCTGCAAAATAAGCGGTATAAGGTGGCTTTCGGGGTTATGAGCCTCGCCTATCGTTCCCGAAGCGTCAGCGCCGCAGGCATTGAAATATCTCAGTGATACATATCTGAGACCATGGGCCGCCGCAGTCCATTTGAACATCTTCTCCATTGCCAGCTTTGTCTCGCCGTAGGGGTTTGTGGGCTCCGTTCTGTCGTTCTCCATGATAGGCACACGCTCGGGCTCGCCGTAGGTTGCCGCCGTAGACGAGAAAACTATTTTGTTCACACCGTTTTTGACCATGCTCTCCAGCAGTACCTTTGTACCGCAGAGGTTATTTGTATAGTATTTGAGAGGGTTTGTCACGCTTTCCCCCACAAGGGAAAAGGCCGCAAAGTGTATAACCGCATCTATCTTTTCCTTTTCAAAAAGTCCGTCAAGAAAATCTATATCGCTTATGTCCCCCTCATAAAATCTTGCTCTTTTATCTACTGCCGCCCTGTAGCCGGTAACAAGGCTGTCGGCAACAACAACGTCCGTACCCTCATCACAGAGCGCCTTTACCGTATGGGAACCTATATATCCGGCTCCTCCAAGCACAAGTACAGTCATATATCTCATTCTCCTTCCGTAAGCTCCGCACCGCCCACATTTCTTATGGACAGCACATGACAGCTTCCCTTGCCCACTGTCTTTTCTATTCCGTTTTTAAAGCTATCCAGCATATCATTGGGCACAAAGGCCTGCACCGTTCCCGCAAAGCCGCCGCCGTGAACCCTGTAGGCTCCCCTGTCACCCAGAAGCACATCGCACATGGCCAGTGCAAAGGCCACCTCCTGATGTGTGCTGCTGCCGCATACGGTCACATTCTGCAAATACATAAAGCTGGAACGTCCCGACTCCTTAACAGTCTCAAGGAAACCCTCAAAGTCTCCCTTTTCAAGAAGCTCCGCCTCTTTTACTGCCCTCTCATTGTCCCTAAGGAAGTGAAGCGTTCTGAGCACGCCCCTGTCTCCTGCGGCTTTTCTTACCTCACATATATTATCCATTATTTCATCAAGGCTTGTTTCCCTCAGAAATTCTTTTCCGACGGCTCCTGCGGCCCTTTTCATTTCCGACGGAATGGCGGCATATTCATCCGTCAGGTCGGCATGGTCTGCGCCGGAATCTATTATACAGAGGGAATATCCCGTCTTTGCAAAATCAAAATCCAGCTTCCTTACAACGGGGTTTTCCGTATCCTTAAAGTCAATGGCGACAACTCCGCCCACCGACGAAGCAGTCTGATCCATAAGTCCGCTGGGCTTGCCGAAAAATACGTTCTCGGCATACTGTCCTATCTGGGCAATCTTTACCGCATCAATTTTTCCTTCGCAGAAAAGGGCGTTCATTATGCCGCCGATAATGACCTCAAAGGCCGCCGATGACGAAAGTCCGCTTCCTTTAAGCACGTTTGATATCATATAGGCGTCAAAGCCCCTTACAGTAAAGCCCATTTCCGTCAGCTTTGCTGCCGTTCCCCTCACCAGTGCGGCGGAGGTATTGAGTTCTTCCTTCTGCGGTTTAAGTATGTCAAGGGATATTTCCTCAAGCTCATAGCCCTCGGAAAGTATTCTGATGGTATTTGTTCCGTTCTCTGCAGCCGCCGCCAGTATGTCCAAATCCACCGCCGCCGCCAGTACACAGCCGTGCTGATGGTCAGTATGGTTGCCGCCTACCTCCGTTCTGCCGGGAGCCGTGAATATACGGGGACTGTCTCCTCCGAAGGTCTGACGGAAGCCCTCGCACACCCTCTCTATTCTCTCTCTGTAGAAGCCTTGGTTTCTGTCAAAACCCGGATAGACCTCGGCAAGCTTTTTATCGGTTACTGTATACATATATACCTCCGTTTATCTGGTGATTATTCCCACAACTATACATACTACAAGTATAACTGCCAGAACAGCCACAACTATATTCATGGTCTTAAGCGAAACATTTATATGCGAATACAGGTTTTCCTTGGCGCCTATGACCTTTTCGTCCAGGGTGCTCAGCTTTCTTTCACGCTGATTCAGCTCCTCCTCGCGCCTGTCCAGTTCCGCCTCCCTTTCGGCAAGCTGTTCTTCACTGAGATTTTTGTTTTCTTCCATTTTCTTCTCCTTAAAAAGCCCCGCCGGAATAGGGAATATTCCGACGGGGCCCTGCATTCATCAGAATATTCTTGCATGAATATTCTAATACAATTATTACTTCTTAGCAATATACTTGCGCACGTCGATGGCAACGGCAAGTATGATTATAACACCCTTTATTATGTACTGGAGATAGGGATTTATCTGTAAGTAGTAAAGGCTGTAGTTGATTACCTGTAGGGTTATAACGCCTATCAGTATTCCGCCTATGGTGCCGACGCCGCCGCTGAATGAAACGCCGCCGATAACGCAGCCGCTCATGGCGTCAAGCTCGTAGTTAAGACCTGTCTGTGTAGTAACGGACTGAACACGGCCTGCCTCAAGGAATGCGGCAATACCGTAAAGTATACCTGCAACAACATATATAAGCATTATGCTCTTTGTTACGTTTACGCCCGATACCGCTGCGGCTTCCTTGTTGCCGCCGATGGCAAACATGTTTTTGCCCAGTGTTGTCTTGTTCCATACTATCCACATTACAACCGCCGCAATGGCAAAGAACACTACAAGGTTCGGTATCACACCAAAAAACTTTCCGTTTACGAAGTCGATATATCTCTGGTCAAGAGTCGCTATGGGCTGTGCTCCGCCCTCCTGGCTGTCTATGTACAGACACAGAGCGCCGTAGGCAATAAGCTGTGTGCCCAGTGAAATGATGAATGCGTGCATGTGAAGCTTGGCAACACCGAAGCCGTTAAGAAGGCTGAACGCCACGCAGACAACTATAGAAAGCAGAAGCGGAAGAAACAGCGGAAGCGGTTCCGTTATTTCAGGATACATTCTTGAAGCATAGGTTACACTCTGCAGAAGCGATGCCGATATGGCGGCGCCGCAGCCGAGTATACGTCCTGCCGAAAGGTCGGTACCCGCAAGAACGATAAGACCGGCAACACCGAGAGCCATGATGCCTCTGGTGGAAGCCTGGGCCAGTATTTTCCATACATTGTTCATGGAAACGAAGGACGGCTCGGCAATGATAACGCATATTATCATCGCTATAAGGATTATGTAAAGGGCATAATCCAGCAGCAGTTCTTTCCATGACTTTTTCTCTTTTAATAAGGCTTTAGCCATAGTTACCCCTCCTTAAATATACATGGCGGCAAGGCGCATGATATCTTCCTGTGTAGCTGTTTCTCCGTCGAGTATGCCTGCCAGATGTCCGTTGGACATTACGGCTATACGGTTGCATATTCCAAGCAGCTCCGGCATCTCGCTGGAAACCATTATAACTCCCTTGCCCTCGTTGGCAAGATTGATAATGAGCTGGTATATCTCATATTTTGCGCCTACGTCAATGCCCCTTGTAGGCTCGTCCAGAAGGAGTACCTCCGGCTTGGTCAGAAGCCATCTGCCGAATATGACCTTCTGCTGATTTCCTCCCGAAAGGGAACGTATCTGCGTTCTGTGGGACGGCGTTTTGACATGCATGCTGTCTATTACCCACGCCGTATCCTTTGTCATTTTTCCTCCGGAAAGGAGAGGTCCGTTTTTATAGGACTTTATATTGGAGATTACGGAGTTAAAGGTTATGTTCATTACGGGGAATATGCCCGTCGCACGTCTTTCCTCCGTCAGTAGGGCAAAGCCGTTTTTAATGGCTGTACGGCTGTCCTTGTTCTCAACCTTTTTACCGTGGAGTATTACCTCGCCGCTTTCATGGTGGGATATGCCGAATATTGTCTCAAGCAGCTCCGTCCTTCGGCTTCCCACAAGGCCTGCAACGCCCAGTATTTCACCCTTATGCAGTTCAAAGCTTACGTCAATACATGAGGGCATATATTTTCCCGTAAGGTTTTTAACCTCGAGCATTACATCTCCCGGTACGTTTGTCTTGGGAGGGAAACGGTTTGTAAGGTCACGGCCTACCATAAGCTTTATAATCTTGTCAGTAGTCAGGTCCTCTGCTTTTTCCGTAGCTACCCATTTACCGTCTCGCATTATAGTAACTTCGTCCGAAATACGAAGAATTTCTTCCATTTTATGACTTATATAAACAAGCGCAACTCCCTTGTCACGCAGTTTATTCATAATCTTGAATAAGTGCTCTACCTCCTCCTCGGTAAGAGACGAAGTAGGTTCGTCCAAAACAAGTATTTTGGCGTCATAGGATACGGCCTTCGCAATCTCAACCATCTGTCTCTGGCTGACCGAGAGCCTTCCTATTATTGTTTTGGGGTCAACGGGGATATCCAAATCCTCAAAGACCGCCTTGGTTTTATCATACATCATCTGATGGCTTACAAATCCCATTTTCTTAGGGAAACGTCCCAGCCATATATTCTCCATAACACTGCGCTTAAGCACCTGGTTAAGCTCCTGATGAACCATAGCCACGCCGTTGTCAAGCGCATTCTTGGGACCCGCAAAGTGTGTTTCCACACCGTCTATAAGTATTTTTCCGGCGTCCTCCTTGTAAACTCCGAAAAGGCACTTCATCAGCGTTGATTTTCCGGCTCCGTTCTCACCCATAAGGGCATGTACGGTTCCGGGTCTGAGCTTAAGCTGTGCATGATCCAGAGCCTTTACTCCGGGGAATTGTTTCTCGATGTCTATCATTTCAAGTACATATTCATTGCCTGCCACCGAAATCACCACGCTTCCTGAACATTAAAGTAATAAAATATTTCATTGCTGTATAATACCCTTACCTATTATTAAAGGCACAGCGGAACTGCTTCCGCTGCGCCAAGGTTTAACGAACTTATATTATGCTGTGTAGGGTGCGTAAGGAATACGAACTGCAACGCCTGTGTCATCAAGTGTGTAGTCTGTACCTGCAAGGAAGTCCTCGCCTGCGGCTGCGTTGAGAGCAACTGATGCGATTGCATTGCCCATAGCTTCGCCGTCCTGAAGAACTGTGGCGCTCATAGTACCTTTTGCGATAGCTTCCTTAGCTGCGTCTGTAGCGTCAACGCCGATAACGGGGATAAATTTGTCTCCGCCCTCTACGTTGTAGCCGATGTTTGAAAGAGCTGCGATACAGCCGATAGCCATACCGTCGTTGTTAGCAATAACAAGCTCAATCTTGCCCTCGTTTGCTGCAAGAAGTGCTTCCATAGCTCTCTGAGCCTGCTCTGTATCCCAGTTACATACCTGGATTTCACCGATACGCTCCATTGTGCAGCCGTCAGCCTCTGCCTGCTCTACAGAATACTGTGTACGAGCGATAGCTTCAGGGTTATCGGGTTCGCCCTGGAACATTACATACTGGATAGCTCCGTCGCCGTTGAGGTCATATTCGGGATGTGTATCAAAGAGGTCTTTGATGATGTCGCCCTGCATTTTTCCTGCGTCGGCAGCGTTTGTTCCGATGAAGATTGCCTTTTCATAGGATTTGATTACGTCTGTATCAGGCTCTCTGTTGAAGAATATTGTAGGGATGCCTGCTTCCTTAGCCTTGTCAACAACGCCCTGTGCGGCCTTTGCATCAACCATGTTTACACAGAGAACGTCAACGCCTTTTTCTATCATAACGTCAAGCTGGTCGTTCTGTGTAGCCTGGTCGCCCTTGCCGTCCTGCATGATTATCTCTGCTTTTCCGTCAAGAGCTGTCTCGATAGCGTTTCTTACAGTTGAAATATATGTATCGTCATATTTGTAGATAAGCACTCCAACTGTGGGTACCTCACCCTCGGCTTCGCTGCTGCCTGAAGAACCTGAGCTTTTTGAGCTTGAGCAAGCTGCAAGTCCTAATGCCATAACTGCAGCAACAGCCGCTGCTAAAATTCTTTTCATCTTCATAATGTTTTCCTCCCTTAAAAATTGAAATTTAACCAGATTGTTTCCACCAATGGAAACTCTCTGTAAACTACATCTAAAGTATAGCACTTAAGTCGTCATTAAGGCAAGCCAAAAACATGAATATTTCAAAAATGGGTGATTTTTCCGCCCTTACTTTATGCAGTTTTTATATTTTATCCGAATTTTAACGAGATATTGATTATTTGCTTGAGTAATTATAGATAATTTATATTAATTATTTGCTCAGAAGCATAAAAAATTGCCGATTATACTTAGTTTTTATAATTCAGAATAATGCAATAGTTTAATTCAGATTATATAAAATAACTAATTTTAAATTTGTCAAGTACTATGGCAATCAAAATATTTCCATTTGCCGCACAAAAAAAGACTGCCGGAACATCCGACAGTCTTTTTTATGTAGACCTACATAATTTTCTTATAATTAAGCAAGCTTGGGAGCTCCTACAGGACAGTTGCCTGCGCAAGCGCCACACTCGATGCAATCAGCCTCATTGATTTTGAAAACGCCGCCGTCATCAACGATGCATGATGTAGGACAGTCTGCTGCACAAGCGCCGCAGCCGATGCATTCTGAACCGATATGGTATGCCATTGGAAACACCTCCTCTAAAATATATACTCTATTCTATATCAAAAAACATAAAATATCAACACTAAAATGAATTTTTACTGTATTTTTCACACTAAGAATTAAATTCCTTATTGGCGAATTTGGTGTACTGACCCAGCCACATGAGATTTACCGTTCCTGTGGGGCCGTTTCTCTGTTTTGCTATTATCAGCTCCGCCATATTCTTTTTTTCCGTCTTTTCGGGGAAATAATATTCGTCCCTGTAGAGGAAGGCAACCAAATCCGCATCCTGCTCTATGGCGCCGGACTCACGCAGGTCCGAAAGCATAGGTCTGTGGTCACTTCTGGCCTCACATGCACGGGAAAGCTGAGAAAGGGCTATGACGGGTGCCTCTATCTCCCTGGCTATGGCCTTTAATGAGCGGGATATTTCCGATATTTCCTGCTGTCTGGAGTCGCTTCTGCCGCTGCCGCTCATCAGCTGAAGATAGTCTATGACCACAAGGCCGAGACCCTTTTCCAGCTTCAGTCTTCTGCATTTGGCTCTAATCTCCATTGCGGTTATGCCGGGCGTATCGTCTATGTATATGGGTGCCTCGCTGAGACGTCCCATTGCCTCCACCAGCTTGTTCCAGTCCTCATTGTTCAGGTCGCCCGTTCTGACCTTCTGGGCGTCCACCAGCGCCTCAGCGCACAGCATACGGTTTACCAGCTGTTCCTTGCTCATTTCCAGCGAGAATATGGCAACGGGCACATGCTGCTTCATGGCGGCATACTGAGCCACGTTTAGCACAAAGGCCGTTTTTCCCATTGAGGGTCTGGCGGCAATAAGTATCAGGTCTGATTTCTGCAGTCCCGCCGTCTTTGCGTCGAAATCCGTAAAGCCCGTGGATATTCCGGTTATCTTTTCCGTTGAATTATATATTTTCTCTATATTTGAAAAGGTGTCAAAGGCCACGTCCATTATTGACGAAAAGCTGTCCGTATTGCGGTTCTGCATTACATCGAAAATGCCCTTTTCTGCCTTATCCAGTATGTTGTTTATGTCATCGTCGGCCTTATAGCTTTTCTCGGTTATGTCGCCTGCCAGCCTTATAAGCCTTCTCAGTACCGACTTTTCCTCGACTATCTTGGCATAGCTCTTTATGTTTACGGAGCTGCCCACCGCCGAAGCGATATTTGCCAGGGTCTCAACCCCGCCTATCTGGGCAAAAACGCCCTTTTCTTCCAGCTGGTTTTTGACCGTAACTACGTCTATGGGCTCTCCCTTGGCATACAGCTGCAAAGCCGCCTCATATACCGCCCTGTTTTCCGGCGAATAGAAATCCTCGGGCTTAAGCATTTCAAAGGCTTCCGCCGCGGCGTCCTTGTCCATAAGTATGGAGCTTAAAACAGCCTGCTCTGCGTCTGCATCGTGCGGCATTTTTCTCTGCAATTGACCGTTCTGCTCCATAACTCACTGCTCTCCTTTACTCTCCGGCTATTTCTACAGCCATTTCAATCGTTACTTTGGGGTGAAGCTTAATCTTCACTATTCTTCTGCCCACCATTTTTATGGGCTCTCCGAAGGAAATCTTCTTTTTGTCTATGTCTATGCCTGTCTGCTGAAGCAGAGCGGCGGCTATTTCCTTGTTTGTTACCGAGCCGAATACCTTTCCGTTTTCTCCGGCCTTAACGCTTACCTTTACGACCTTGTCCTTGAGCTCATCGCCCAGTCTTTTGGCCTCCTCCAGCTCTTCCTTCTGTCTCTTTTCCTCCGACTTCTTTTTCAGCTCCAAATCATTGATGTTTGACTTTGTAGCTTCTACAGCCAGCTTTTTGGGGATAAGGAAGTTGAGTGCATATCCATCGCTTTTATTAATAACGTCGCCCTTTTTGCCGACGCCCTTTACATCCTCAAGTAATATAAGTTTCATCAGTTTGCCTCCTCTATATACTGTTTGACTGCGTCCTTGACCAAATCCTTTACCTCGTCTATGGTTTTACCCCTGAACTGGGCACCGCTTATGGTCTGGTGTCCGCCGCCGCCTATTTTTTCAAGCACCACCTGCACGTTTATCTCACCGAGACTTCTGGCGCTTACAAATATCGTGTCTCCGTCCTCGCACAATACGAAGGACGCCTTTATTCCTTCAACGTCAAGCAGCTCGTCCGCCGCCTGTGCCGCCGTTACCGATGTGTTGCCGTAGTCCGAAGGGCATACTGACATATACATGCCCTCGGCTATCTGCTCCGTGGAGGCAACGGCTATGGCCTTTGCCTTGAATACGCTTAAATCCTCCTGAAGCAGTTTTCTTACCCTTATGCCGTCGGCTCCGCATCTTTTAAGGAAAGCCGCCGCCTCAAAGGTTATGGTTCCTGTTTTCATACAGAAATTCTGGGTATCAACCGTTATACCCGCCAGCAGTGCGTCGGCCTCGGCTGATTTCAGCTTTACCTTTTCGCCGATGTACTGTATCATCTCCGTCACCAGCTCACTGGCCGATGAAGCGTAGGGCTCATGGTAAACCATTACGGCCTTGTCTATGAAGTCTGTGCTCTTTCTGTGGTGGTCAAAAACGACTACCTTTGATGCCTTATTAAGCACGTCCACGGACTCGACCCTGCTGTTGATATGGGTATCCACAACGACCAGCAGAGTATTTTCGGTAATATTCTGCCATGCGTCCTGGGAATTTATTATAAGCTCCTCATAATCGGGGTTGTTTACGAACTTACCCGTTATCTTCTTAATAGTTGACGGTATTCTGTCAAGTATTATTGAACAGTTCTTGCCCATTGCCTTTGCAATTCTGTATATGCCTATGGACGAGCCGAAGCAGTCCGCATCGGCTATTATATGACCCATTACATATACCTTTTCGGACTCGGCAATAAGCTCCGAAAGGGCATCGGCCTTTACTCTTGCCCTGATTCTTGCGTTGTGGGAAACCTCTCCGCTCTTTCCGCCGTAGAATATATACTTGTCGCCGTTTTTGATAAGCGCCTGGTCTCCGCCTCTGCCCAGTGCCAGGTCTATGGCGGCTTTAGCGCTCTTCATGGCTGTCTCGAGGTTTACCTCGCCTATGCCTATGCCGATACTGAGCGTAACGGGAATATGCTCGCCGATGGTAATGGAGCGTATCTCGTTTAATATGTCAAACTTATTCTTCTGAAGCTCTGCCAAAGCCTCGGCAGTAATGCAGAAGAAATATCTGTCCTTTTCGGTTTTTTTCAGTATTCCCTTGGCATCGTGAATCATGGCTGTCAGCTTTCTGTCCACTATTGCCGTCAGCATGGGAATGGCGGAATCGTCCACGCTTTCGATGACCTCGTCATAGTTGTCTATATATATTAGACCTACAACGGTCTTATCGTTTTCAATGCTGTTTTTAAGGGTCTGTATCTCCGTAACGTCCATGAAGCACAGCGAATTGGCAATGCTTCCGTCCTCCAGCTCCGCATGGGAGGAATATATCCTGAAATCCCTTTCGCCTATCTTAACTATCTGGTTATTAAGATGCTCGTTATAATCGGGTATTTTTTCCTTAATATTGAACTCCGTAAAGCTTTTGAAGCCCATAAGCTGCAGAAAGCCCTCGTTGCAGCCCATTACGTTGAAGGCGCCGTCTATAACCACATAGGGTACGGGTATGTCATTCTTGACTATTACCTCCGGCTCATCGTCCTCGGGCTCCTCCTCGGCAATCTTTTCACCTGCCGCCTTGTTTTCCCTTGTAGCAACGGCAAATACCGCAAAGGATACAACGACCATAATAAGTATGCCGACCAGTCCTCCGACAACGGTGCATATTATGCCGGCTGCGGCCATCACTATCAGATATCTGAATATACTGTTCCTGTGTTCTTCCATAATAATCACCCACATTTCAGCCTATTGAAGGATAGGAGCCCAGATACTTGAAAAACGATACCTTGCGTTTTATCATTTTCACCGCATCCCTGAGGTCCTCTTCATTGCCGGCGACAAGGTCGATATAAAATACATATGTACCAAGCTTATGCTTGGCAGGTCTTGACTCAATCTTAATCATATTTATCTCGTATATATTCAGTATGTCAAGCACCTTGTAAAGCCTTCCGGGCGAATTGTCATCGTCAAGGGTAAAGGCTATGCTTGTCTTCATTCCCGCAGAAAGCTCAGTTTCCTTTTTGGATATAACCACAAAGCGTGTGGCGTTGGTATCGTCGTCCTGTATGTCCGCCCCGATTATTTCAAGGCCGTACACCTCGGCAGATATACCGGGCGCTATGGCGCCGAAGGGCTCGTCGGTTTCCGAAACAATATGCGCCGCCTCCGCCGTGGAGGACACCGCCATAGTCTCCGCAACGCCGATGCTCTTTATGTATTTTCTGCACTGAGCCAGGGCCTGAGGATGGGATATGATTCTTATTATATCCTCTTTGCCTACGCCCTTTCTCACCATAAGGTTCTGGCTTACCTTAAGAACCAGCTCGCATTTTATATAAAGGCTGGAATCAAAAATAAGCGTATCCATTGTGCTGGTAACCGTTCCCTCTATGGAGTTTTCCAGAGGCACTATACCCTCGTCAATCACCCCGTCATTGACGGCGGCTATGACCTCGGTAATGTTCATATATATGCTGTAATCACAGGCCTGCTGACAGCTCTTTGCGTAAAGCAGTGCCGCCTGCTCCGAAAAAGTCCCCTTCGGGCCCAAATACCCCAGTTTCATAAAATATTCTCCTCAGACAAATGCTCTCAGGCATTTAATAATAATATACAGCCCACAAGACATGCAGCTGCAACTTTAGTATTTTAACACATATTATACCTTATAACAAATAAAATGCAATTACGAAAGTGTGAACTTTGCATTTTACGCAGAAAAAATCTCCCATACAGGAGACCTTCGGCATTTTTTAATATCTTTGGTTTATATATCCGTCTATAAGGGATTTTTTGCTTTCCTCGCAGAAAACATTTTCCTCCCGCAGTCTTTTCAGTATAAGCTCATTGGTTGAATGCAGTATCATATTGTACTCCGTCAGCACTATCTCGAACAGCTTTCCCTTAAGCTCCTTTGACCTGACCTTTATGAAATACGCCTCCACTCCCTTGAAATCCAGAAGCTCCAGTACCTTCAAGGTTGCCCTGTCCTTTTTGCCGTAGTAGTAGTTACAGCTGTCGATGTACTCCTTTTTTTCGTCATAGTCCAAATCTTTTATGGTGCTTGCCTGTTTTTTCTCCTTGGCTCTGGCGTTATAGTACTGATAATTGAAAAGTCCCTTGAGAACGGTATCCACATTTTTAAAGGGCTTTATATCATTATATACAACGGCCTCATAGTTGGCCTGAAGATATTCCCTTTTGGTCATGTCTCCCTTGACATACTGGTCAATAAGGCTCTGTCTGTATCTGAAATATTTTTCTATAGCATTCAAAACGCACACCTCTGCCCAAAGTCCATATATTACATATAGAACTCTGATTTATATTTGCTTATAATACTTGATAACAGGCCGAAATTATTTAAACATCGGCACAAATACCGTTCAGGTACCCATTATATAATTTTTCGGATAAATTATCAAGGAGGCAATAAATATGACAGCCCATATCCATACAGAACCATATCTTAACCATTACCGCACTAATATTATGTCCAGGCTTGAGGCTATCGATTTGCTTATAAAGACAAAGCCCTCGCCCTATGACAGGACAGAGGTGTCCGATCTTCTCGGCATACCAAGAGACGAGCTGGACAGAATAGCCGCCGAGAACTCCATATCCTCCATAACACCCCAAAGTCTTGCCGTAATAATGAAAAACGGCTCCGGCGAGCTTTGCGGTGCCTTCAGACGAGAGCTTGAATGCGGTCTGACAGACACCTACACACCGGAGCAGATTTCATACATATACAATATTGACATAGATGATGTGCTGAACGCCTGCGCCTCGATGGGAGTTTGCCGTCTCCACAGAGGACTGCTTGAAACGCTTTTCAGCACCATTTACATATAATTACTTTGCCAGTATGGACTCCTTGACCTCGGCGGCCTTTGCCTCGCCCGCAAGCAATCTGATTATCTCAAGGGCAAAGTCAATGGCTGTACCCACACCCCTTGATGTAACAATGTTTCCGTCGGTGCATACGCTGTCCTCGGAAAGAATCGCACCGCAGGACTCATCGATGCATGTCGGGTATGATGTGGCCTTTTTGCCTTTGAGAAGACCCAGATGTGCAAATATCATAGGACCCGCACAGATGGCACAGATAAGCTTTCCGGCTTCGTTCTGCTTTTTGATGACGCTGATGAGCTTTTCACAGTTTTCAAGATTGGTAACTCCGGGCATTCCTCCTGGAAGAATAACCGCATCGGCGTCACAGAAGCTGCTTTCGTCAATCTTTACGTCGGCAACAACGGGTATACGGCTTCTGCCTGTAACTATGTCGTTGCCCGTTACGGAAACCGTAGTAACCTCTATGTCCGCACGTCTTAGCAGATCCACCGCCGTAAGTGCCTCGACCTCCTCAAAGCCGTAGGCAAGAAATAAATAAGCTTTTTTCATAGTAATCCCACTCCCTATTCGTGATAGATTAAGTATAAAATATTAGAGAGGATTTCACAATAAAATTTTACTATTTAAATTAAATTTTTCCGTTTTAAGTAAAATTATTTATAAAAACAGCAGAATTATTTTACCGGCTCAGCCCTTTAACATGTTATTGCCCTTTTGTGTTCAATGGTATATTATCTATATATCGAAAAAAGAGGTGTTTTTATGGAGATAGAGAGGAAGTTTCTTGTAAAAAGCATACCTGACAATCTGGAGTCCTACAGAAAAAAGGAAATTGAACAGTGCTACATCAGCACCGACCCCACAATCAGGCTGAGAAAAAGCAATGACAGCTATATACTGACCGTAAAGGGCAAGGGCAGCATCGCCAGAGAAGAATTTGAGCTGGAGCTGACCCAATCGCAGTATGAAAGGCTTTCATATAAAGCCGAAACTCCCGCCGTGGCAAAGACAAGATACCTGATACCCATAGACGGCGGACTTACTGCCGAGCTTGACATATATTACGGCAGACTGTCGGGTCTTGCCACCGTTGAGGTGGAATTTTCTACCGTGTCCGATGCCGAGGCCTTTATCCCGCCCAACTGGTTCGGCGAGGATGTATCCCGTGACAAGCGCTACAAAAATACATGGCTGGCCGTAAACGGTCTGCCGAAGGACTAAAGAGTTCCCATTCCATCGGGTCGGTCGTAAAACATTAAAATTTAAAGTTTGTCTACAGACTGAAGGCTGCGTAAAAACGCAGCCTTAGGGTGTAGACTTTGTCAACACTCTAAGAACTGCCATTCGGGAGTTCTTTTTATTTAACCGCTTTTGTCCCATATTTTCCAATTTTGTCGAACTAATAATTTCCATTTTTTGAAAAAAATATTGCAAAATGCCCGTCTTTGAGTTATAATGCGTATGTAAGTAAATATTTTACATATTTTCTAATATTTTACAAAATAATAATGTTCTTTTACAGGAGGAATAACTTATGAGCCAGAATAAAATAAGGATTATACTTGCCGACGATAACAAAGATTTCTGCGATGTTGTAAGCTCATATCTCAATAAGCAGGAAGATATAGAGGTCATTGCCACGGCCCACGACGGCATAGACGCTTTCAACAAAATAAGAGAGCTTAAGCCCGATATAGCCATTATCGACAGCATTATGCCCCGTCTCGACGGTCTGGGCGTTTTGGAAAAGCTTCAGAAGCACGCAGGCCAGATGCAAAAGCCTATCTGCATCATGCTTTCCGCCATAAATCAGGAAAAGATAACACAGCGTGCCATAGAGCTGGGCGCCGAATACTATATAGTCAAGCCTTTCGACATGGACGCCCTTGTCCTTAGGATAAGGCAGCTGAAATATACCAAGACAGGCGAGAACCCCAACTCCAAAGCCGTTGTCATAGGCAGTACCAACGAGAAGGCCGCCGCCTACGACCTGGAGGCCAAGGTCACAGCCATACTCCACGAAATAGGCGTACCTGCCCACATCCGAGGCTATCACTACATGCGTGAAGCCATAATAATGTCCGTCAACGACATGGACGTGCTCAACTACATCACCAAGGAGCTGTATCCCGCCATTGCCAAGAAGTGCAATACAACTCCCTCCCGTGTGGAAAGGGCTATCCGCCACGCCATAGAGGTGGCATGGAGCAGAGGAAAGATAGACGCCATTGACTCCCTGTTCGGCTATACGGTCAACAACCATAAGGGAAAGCCCACCAACAGCGAATTTATTGCGCTCATAGCCGACAGACTAAGACTTGAGCAGAAGGCCGGCTAACGTGATATTCAAATATAATTTATCACCTGACAAATGTCGAAAAAGTTCATAAAATACATCATAAATTCCCCTTTAACTGCCAATAAGCGCAGAAAAAGCCTGTCGGTCATCATAAACCGACAGGCTTTTGCAATAATCAGCATTTTGCGCCGATGCTTTTGTCATATTAAAATATTACATTTTCTCAGCAGGGCTCTTTTTCTTTTTTAGAACATCAACCATATTTACAACCAGCTCTGCCTCTTCATCGGAAAGCTCTGTTATGTCCACTACCCGTCTTTTCTCCAATCCCAGCAAATAGTCCGTAGTTACGCCGAAAACCGATGCAAGCTTGATAAGTACGTCGTATGACGGATACCTTATCTCCGTTTCATAAGCCGAAATCATTGCTTTAGATACGCCTACCCGCTTAGCCAGTTCTTCCTGCGTCATATGTTTTTCCTGCCTTAATCTTTTGATATTTGTCCTAAAGTCAACCATTTCAGTCACCAACCTTTACAATCAGTTTACAGACAGTGTATCTGCTATTAGTTGATTTTATTAATAATATTAGTTGACTAATTTATTCCAAATTACTATATTTAAGATATAAAATACTTAAGGAGGTATAAAAAATGAAACTTAAAACACTATTATTTACCCTTGTTTCAGCTATGATACTGTCTGTATCCGCAGTAGCCTACGGTGCAAATTTCAGCCTTGTAGCAGTAGATGATGTACACACAGGAATAAATGCCGACTTTACTTCTGTTATTGAGATGTACACCAGAGAACAAAAGTCCGATGACGACAGTATTGATTTTAGACTTAAACTTGAAAATGCTAAATTTACAAAAAATAATGATGAGTATTTGATGAATACTATTGATTATTCATTACCCGACAACGGCTCAGAAGGTATAATTGATGTTAATGTTTTGAATGACTCAACCGCACTAGTTACTGCCAATTCTTCCGTTCTATATTACTCACGGTGCCGCCTTCCAATAAAGGCAACGTCTATTGATGCAGGAGATATTGTTGCTACATTAACTTCTAATTCACCAATAATTCCCACAGCAAGAGAAAGAATCGCTACCGCATATTCTGAAAATGTCGAAATATACTCCGATGGTGTAAGAATCTTTACTCCTGAAATGAAAACCACAAGCAGAAAGCTTTACAATATTACAATAGACTCACTAATTGATACACCCGAAAATTTCGATCTTGAATTAAAGCTTAAAGGTGACTTTAAGTATACAGTAAATGAAAACGGAAAGCTTATTGACCGTAACAACGAAGAAATCTCAGCAGATGAATTAATTGATTTCTTAAATACTGACAACATAAGTACATCTTACACAGCAACAGAAGATGTTATAACCATTTCTGTTGACAGAACTAAAGATGTATTAAGCTCAATAACCGGAAAGGTTATGTCAGCAGATGAAGATAAAATTAAGATTGGAGAAAAAAACAGTGATGGTGTGTATTGGGGATATACTTATTCTGTTGCAAAAAATATAATTGTAATCGACGGCGAAACAGAAATCCCATATGAAAATTTTATTTCTAGTTTATTCACTGATAATACAGTTGCTACTCTTTACAGAGATTCATCCGGAAAAGTAGTGAAAATCGTTATGGGATCTGACTCCGCAAAAAACAGCACACCTATTAAGATGTCTATATCAAACATATATATAATTCCCACCGAAAAATGTGATCTTGGAGACATTGCGACAATCACTGTAAGCAGCGATTGGTTTGATTCAGTAAAGCTTGAAGTCGCATATATGCATGTAATATATACTGTTGAAAATAATAGTCTCCCGGTTATTGAAGCCGGAAAAGCAAACTCTGATTCAAGAATCAATACACTTGAAATAAATGTAAGTGATAATTCAGGTGAAATACTTAATCCGGCGCGCAAAGGTACTTTCACATTTCCGGAAGGCATAAATGTTATTGGAGTAAAAATAGAAGGTGCTGATGATACATTCGACGAACGAGAAATAATAACACTTTCCGATTACATGGATTATAACGGAAACATAGATATTAATAACAATAAAGTAACCATACGCAACTACGGTCGTAGTAACCGTACAGACTTCACAATATCTTTTGTTATTAACGCATCCGAAAGCTACAGCGGCGACGTTCCTGTGCTTCTCGGAGGAGAATTTGATAATGTGTCTCTTACAGTAGCAACGGTAAAGGGCAAGGAAGTCGTAATACCGGATACACCTGTTTATTCAAATGCCGAGTTGACAGCCGTTGTTGTAAAGGGGACAGATTTTTCATCAAAAATCAAGCTGAATAAAACGGCTGATATAGCCCCTACAGATATAGTAAACGGCACCGATGCGTTTGACGTAAAATTCACCCTCATAAACGGCAAGTTCAACCGTTTAAACCCTGTAAAGCTTGGGCATGGTGTAATAAGCTATGAGCTTACAGGGGACAATACAATCACCTTAAAGCTTTCTACCGACATATATAACGCCAATATGTGTACAATTATTTTCAATGCCTCAGCCGTTGAAATAGGTGACCTTATGGTAAAGCTTACAAGCACATCATCAGACTTTGCTCCCATAACAGCTATAGCCGCCTATTCTGTTGACAAAAACGGAATACTGAACACAAGCAATGAGGGCAGTTCATCAGGCAGCAGCCACAGTCTGTCAAACACCACTAGCGGCACCGGCAGTTCTGTCAAGCCAGAAGCCTCAAAAAATGAAAATGCTGAAACAGAAACCCCTTCTGATACAGCCACTTCACCTAAAATCTCAATGTCTATCGGTGATACATCAATGACTATAGGCGATACAACCGTAACCTTTGACACAGCCCCTTATATAAATAAGGATAATCGTTCAATGTTTCCCGTAAGAGCAATAT
>JAQXNZ010000093.1 GCA_029098265.1 Clostridia bacterium
ATTTTAAAGAGGTTATTTATAAAACCCCAGTTCTCCATCATTGTGTCGACATTCTTTTCAAAAAGGTCAAACTCCTCCTGTGTCATCTCGCTTTTATCAGGCTTCTGAAGCAGAGATCACTGCTTGTCAAATTCAAGTGCCATTGCAACCCCTCCTAAATTCTTTGATATGTAAATATTAATGCAGTATTATATAGCAGTACTACATCGGACATTATCGATAAGTATAACATAAATTGCCTTAATTAACAATTTATTTATAACTTTCAAACGGATTTTATTCCATTTACCCAATCATTGATATGTATTTTTATAAATAATTCATTATAGATAAAATCTATAACCAGTTATCTGTTTTTTCTATAGTATGCTTTACATATTCGTCAAAATATGCTATTATATCAATCGTGCCGTCAAGCTTTGCGGCCATACAACTATCAGCATATCAGGAGGACATACACTATGCCAAGCATAAGCAGCAGAACAGATACATTTACGGAGTCTATGATAAGAAAAATGACCCGTATTTCCCTTGACAACAACGCCATCAACCTTTCACAGGGCTTTCCCGATTTCAATCCGCCCAAGGTACTTATGGACAGGCTTGCCGAGGTAGCCTATGAGGATTATCATCAGTACGCCGTAACATGGGGCTCACAGAGACTCAGAGAGGCTCTTGTAAAAAAGCATGAGCATTTTTCAGGCATGAAGCTTGATGCAGATGAAAACGTAGTAGTTACCTGCGGAAGTACTGAGGCTATGATGTGTGCTATGATGACTGTCTGCAACATCGGGGATAAGGTAATAGTATTCTCTCCTTTCTATGAAAACTACGGTGCCGACGCCATTCTTACGGGCGCAGACCCCATATACATTCCGCTCAACCCTCCGAATTTCACATTCGATGTTGACCAGCTTGAAGCGGCATTCAAACAGCATCCCAAGGCTATTATCGTCTGCAATCCCTCAAACCCCAGCGGTAAGGTATTTACACTTGACGAATTAAAGATAATTGCAGACTTTGCAGAGAAATACGATACATTTGTTATTACGGACGAGGTTTATGAGCACATCGTATACGAGCCCAACAAGCACGTTTATTTTGCATCTCTGCCCGGAATGTTTGAAAGAACAATCACATGCAACTCTCTTTCAAAGACTTATTCCATTACCGGCTGGCGCCTCGGATATATATTCGCACCCAAGGAAATAATCGATGTGGCTAAAAAAGTACATGACTTCCTTACTGTAGGTGCCGCTCATCCCCTTATGGAGACAGTTGTTTCCGCCCTTGAGCTCGGTGATGACTACTATAAGGATTTCCTCGGTGTATATCAGAGCAAAAAGAATATATTCGTTAACGGTCTTAAGGACCTCGGTCTTGACTACAATGACCCTCAGGGCGCTTATTATGTACTTGTAAACACAGAGGAATTCGGTGTTAAAAACGATATTAAGTTCTGCGAATGGCTTGCAAAGGAAGTCGGCGTAGGTGCTGTTCCCGGCTCCAGCTTCTTCCATGAGGACGTCAACAACTATATCCGCTTCCATTTCGCAAAGAATGACGAAACTCTTTATGAAGCACTTAACAGACTTTCAACACTTAAAAAGAAAGCCGCACTGGCAAAGGGAAAATTCTGATTTCACCATAAAATTCGAGCAGATTCATGTAATCTGCTCTTTTTTTATTGAAATTCTAATATCTTTATGATATAATTGTCCTACCAATTATTTTAAGGAGGATGACTGTAATGAGAATTAACGCTAACGATACGGCTGTACTTGTGGTAGACTATCAGGAAAAGCTTCTTCCGGCAATGAGCAATCTTGAAAGTCTTATGGATAACTCCAAAAAGCTTTTGACAGGCTTAAAGGAACTTGGAATACCTATGATTGTTACTGAGCAGTATTCCAAAGGTCTGGGCCACACAGTTCCCGAAATAATCGAGTGCATGGGAGACAGCTATGTACCCTATGAAAAAATGACCTTCAGCGGAATATGCACCGAGGAAATTAAGGCAGCTGTTGACGCATTAGGCAAAAAGAATATACTCGTATGCGGCGTAGAGGCCCATGTATGCGTTCTTCAGAGCGTCATCGACCTTATTGCAGGCGGATACAATGTTCTTCTTGTTGAGGACTGCATCGCATCCAGAAAGGTAAGCGATAAGGAAACCTCTGTAAAGAGAGCAATGGGGGAAGGCGCACTTATAACAAGTGCCGAGGCTGTACTTTTCGAGCTTACATACGGTGCTAAATCACCCCACTTCAAGACAATATCTAAGATAGTTAAATAATTTAATTATTTGCCGCCCATATGGGCGGTTTAGAGTGTCGACAGAGTCGACACTAAGTACAGTCAGTATTTTGCTAAAGCAAAACCGCTTCGCGTCCGCACATCTTTGCGGTACTAAAAAACAGGTTTTCGACTTGATTAAATTAATGTATGAAGTCCGGCAGGTTCTCAAATTCCCTACGGGAACGCCTACGGCGCCGCGACTTTCACGCGGTTTGTACACCTGACACTGCGCATGGCTTGTGTCTTAGGACTTCTCTGCGACGGAAGTGAATTCCGACGCAGTTTAAAGCCTCAGAAAACCTTCCCGGTTTTCCGAACCTTTCCCGGTTGGTGTGGCTGGTACCAAGTAATTTCAAATAATTAGTTGAGTTTGACTATAGTCTGCAACACCCGGTTGTATACCGGGTATTTTTATACCTGTTTAAATGTATAAAATACAATTTCTTGTTATATTGAGATGTGTCAAAATGTATAATTATTGATTTAAATTAGTATGAAAACAGGATAAAATAGCAATATAAATTATTATAAAGTTGCCTTTGTATAATAATTATCTGCTTAAAATCTGTTTTTTGTGCATATTTTAAACTTATCGATGTTGCATTTTTATACGAAATAGTATATTATTTATCCTAACATTAATTTCCTCGTGAGGTGAGACAATGAGCAATAAGACAAAAATATTTATTGACGGCAGAGAAGGAACTACCGGACTGAGAATATATGACAGGCTTGAGGCCATGAATGATATAGAGCTTATAGTGCTCAAGGAAGAAGAAAGAAAGGATATTGAAAAAAGAAAACAGGCACTTAACAGCTGTGACATTGCTTTTCTGTGTTTGCCCGATGCGGCGGCGATAGAAGCGGCTGAGTTGGTGGAAAATGATAAGGTGATACTTATAGACACATCCACAGCGCACAGAACAGATAAGGATTGGGCCTACGGTTTACCGGAGCTTAGCGAAGCTCATAAAGAAAAAATAATAAATTCAAAAAGAATTGCCGTTCCGGGATGTCATGCCAGCGGATTTATAACAATAGTATATCCGCTTATAGAAAAAGGCGTTATATCCGACGAAGCAAGGCTTACCTGCTTCTCCCTGACAGGCTACAGCGGCGGTGGAAAAAAGATGATTGCCGAATATGAGGCTAATGACAGAGCAGATATTTATGACGCTCCGAGACAGTACGGCATAAGCCAGAACCATAAGCATCTTAAAGAAATGACAGCGGTAACGGGACTTAAGACCAAGCCTGTGTTTTGTCCCATAGTCGGTGACTTCTACAGCGGTATGGAGGTTACGGTGCCCATATTCAAGGAGGATATAATAAACGGCTTTACACTTGAAGACATTAAAAAGCTTTACAGCGAAAAGTACAGCGGAAAGCTGATAACCTATAAGGATAATGACGATGAAAACGGCTTCTATGCCGCCAATGCTCTTTCCGGATACGACAATATGAGAATAAGCGTAAACGGAAATGAGGACAGGATACTGATAACTGCCAGATACGATAATCTCGGCAAGGGTGCATCGGGAGCGGCAATAGAGTGTCTCAACTATATACTCGGAAAAAATATTACTGACGGACTTGACATAAAGGAGTGCTGAAATATGAGATTTATTGAAGGCGGCGTATGTGCCGCAAAGGGATATAAAGCATCGGGAGTACACTGCGGAATAAGAAAACAGACGACAAAAAAGGATTTAGCATTGATTGTCAGCGACAAAAAGGCATCTGCGGCGGCGGTATACACACAGAACCTTGTAAAGGGTGCGCCCATAGCAGTTACAAAGGCCAATATAAAAGACGGCAAGGCTATGGCTGTTATATGCAACAGCGGAAACGCCAATACCTGCAACGCCAACGGTATCGAGATTGCAGAGCAGATGTGTGAACTTACGGAAAAATATGCAGGTATCAGCAAAAACGATGTTGTTGTAGCTTCTACAGGAGTTATCGGCCAGCCACTTGACATAGAGCCAATTGCCTCCAAAATGGAAGACCTTGTCTCTGAGCTTTCCTATAACGGCAGTAGTAATGCGGCGGCGGCAATAATGACAACGGATACGGTAAAAAAAGAGACAGCCGTTTCCTTTGAGATTGGCGGAGTTGAATGCAGAATAGGCGGTATAGCCAAGGGTTCAGGAATGATTCACCCCAATATGGCTACAATGCTTGTTTTTGTAACCTCGGATGTTGCTATTTCACCCGAGCTTCTCCAGAAGGCTCTCAGCGAGGATGTACAGACATCATTCAATATGATAAGTGTTGACGGTGATACTTCAACCAACGATATGGTTACGGTTCTTGCCAACGGTATGGCAGGTAACAAGGAGATAACCGAGGAGGGCGAGGATTTCGAAGCCTTCAAAAAAGCTCTTAACACCGTAACGGTTTACCTCTGCCGAAAGATTGCAGGAGACGGAGAGGGTGCTTCAAAGCTTCTGGAATGCAAGGTAACGGGCGCAAAAACCGATAAGGCTGCAAAGGGTTCCGCAAAGTCTGTTATATGCTCATCGCTTCTTAAGGCAGCCATGTTCGGTGCCGATGCCAACTGGGGACGTGTGCTCTGTGCTCTGGGCTATTCGGGAGAGGATTTGGACGTGGATAAGATAGACGTAAGATTCAAATCCTGCAAGGGCGAGATACTTGTCTGCAAAGACGGTTCCGGTGTGGACTTCTCGGAAGAAAAGGCAAAAGAAATACTGCTTGAAAAGGAAATAGAAATACTGGTAGATCTCAACGACGGAGAATACAGCGCCACCGCCTGGGGCTGTGACCTTACATACGACTATGTTAAAATTAACGGCGACTATCGTTCATAAGCTTGGAGGACAACTATGACACTTACAAATTTACAGCGTGCGGAAACCATTGTACATGCGCTTCCGTACATACAGAAATATTATAACAAGGTAGTAGTAATCAAATACGGCGGAAACGCCATGATCAATGAAGAACTGAAGCAGGCAGTAATGAACGATATTGTGCTTCTTTCTCTCATTGGCGTTAAGGTAGTACTTGTACACGGAGGCGGCCCCGAAATCAACGATATGCTCAAAAAGATAGGCAAAAAGAGCGAGTTTGTAAACGGCCTGCGTGTTACGGATGCCGAGACCATTGACACAGTGCTTATGGTATTGGCGGGTAAGGTAAACAAGAGCCTTGTAAATCTTATTGAATGTACAGGCGGCAAGGCTGTGGGCTTATGCGGTCTTGACGGTCACCTTATCGAGGCTGAGACCCTTGACGAAAACCTTGGCTATGTAGGCAAAATTACAAAGATAAATATCGAGCCCATAACAGACCTTCTGGACAAGGGATATATCCCCGTTGTGTCAACACTGGGCTGTGACAACGAGGGGCATGTTTATAATATAAATGCCGACACGGCGGCGGCACAGATTGCAGGTGCAATGAAAGCCGAAAGCCTTATATCCATGACGGATATATGCGGAATATTAATGGATAAGGACGACCCTTCGACACTGGTGACAAATATAGCACCTCCTAAGGCTCACGAGCTTATGGAGCAGGGCGTTATACAGGGCGGCATGATACCAAAGGTTGAATGCTGTCTGGATGCCATAAAGCTGGGCGTAAACAGGGTGTTCATACTTGACGGCACAAAGCCCCATGCAATACTTATGGAAATGCTTACCGATGAAGGTGTCGGAACAATGTTTGTAAAGGAGGAACAGGCATGAATGTAATGGAAATGGACAACACATATGTGGCTCACTCCTACGGACGTTTTCCCATATGTATAACAAACGGTAAAGGCTCGCTTCTCTATGATGAGAACGGAAAAGAATATATTGACTTCGGAACGGGTATAGCGGTAAATTCCTTCGGAGTTTCCGACGACGTTTGGAAAGAGGCTGTTATAGAACAGATAAATAAGGTACAGCATACATCAAACCTTTATTATACAGAGCCCTGCGCCAAGCTTGCGGAAATGCTCTGCAAAAGAACGGGAATGAAAAAGGTGTTCTTCTCAAATTCAGGTGCGGAAGCAAACGAATGTGCCATAAAAGCCGCCAGAAGATATGCTTTCCTTAAATACGGCGACGGACATTCTACAATTATTACCCTTAAAAACAGCTTCCACGGCAGAACCATAACAACGCTTTCGGCAACGGGTCAGGAGCATTACCATGAGGAATTTACACCGTTTACAGAGGGGTTCGTATATGCCGAGGCAAACGACATAGAGGACGTAAAAAAGCTTGCCGCAGAAAACAAGTGTATAGCCGTAATGATTGAGATAGTGCAGGGCGAGGGCGGCGTATGCCCTCTGGATAAGGAGTTTGTACAGGCTGTAAGAAAATTTACAGAGGAAAACGACATGCTCCTTATAGTTGACGAGGTACAGACAGGCAACGGCAGAAGCGGTCAGCTTTACGCCTATATGAACTATGATGTACAGCCCGATATAGTATCAACAGCCAAGGGACTGGCTGGCGGACTTCCTTTGGGAGCGACAATGCTCGGCGAAAAGGTCAAGGACGTATATACTCCGGGAAGCCACGGTTCCACCTTCGGCGGAAATCCCGTCTGCTCGGCGGCGGCAATAAGCGTACTGAAAAGAATTGATGATAAGCTTCTTGAGGACGTGAGAAAGAAATCCGAGTATATTTTCTCGGAGCTTGAGGGCACCGAGGGCGTTGAACAGGTTACGGGAATGGGTCTTATGATAGGCGTTAAATGCACAAAGCCCGCAGGTGATGTGGTAAAGGCCTGCATGGACAGGGGCTTGCTGCTGCTGACTGCAAAGGACAAGGTAAGACTTCTGCCTGCACTCAACATTGATTTTGAGGTGCTCAAAAAAGGAGTAGCAATTTTAAAGGAAACAATAGCGGAATAAAAATGAGGCACATGCAGTCTGTAACGGAAGCATGTGCCTTTTTATCAGTCTAAGTCATGTATATTCATTTTATCTATCTGTTTTCTTTTTCTTCTTTTTTCACGGCAGACAAAGTAAATGACAAGAAATACGGCAGTAGGTATATTTGTAATAAGAAAGACCATTATTACGCTGAATATAAACATGAAGCCTGCGCCGTCAAGAGGGCCGTACATATTGAATACATATAAAAGTGAAATTATAAAGGATATGACAGGCAGTATAAGCCCCGGAATCCTGCTGTCAAGTCTCGACAGAAATATCTGAAGCAGCGGCAGAACAATTATAAAAATTAAAAGCAAAACTATTATACTAACGGAAACAGCCATTATTTTTCCTCCTTTATATTTTTATACTCGGTTATAAGCAGCTTTGCCGTATCAAAATCAAGCTTATCGTTAATGGCGAGCTTCTTGACAAGGGAAATGAACGGGACGCTTACTGTATCTTCGCTTATCTTTATTTTTTGTATGAGCCTGTCAAGTCTCAGCCTGACAGTGGGGTAGGTAACTCCGTACTGCTTTGCTATTTCCTTAAGGGAGCCTGACGCAAGTATAAAATTTTTAATGAATGTAAGATCCTCACTCTCAAGTCCGGACATCCAGTCGGGCATATTATTTATGGCCATATCAACACCTCTTTTTAATAAAATTAAGTATATACTTTAATAATATTAAAGTCAATATTAAATATTATTTTTATAAAATAAAAAAACCGCCCGTATGGGCGGCACAGACTATAGACAAACTTAACTAATCATTTGAAATTACTCAGTATTAGCTACAACAACCGGGAAAGGTTCGGAAAACCCAAGAAGGTCTTCTGAGGCTTTAAACCGAGTCGGAGACCGTGCTCTTCGACTCGGAGAAGCCTTAGACACAAGCCGTGCGCAGTGTCAGGTGTACAAACCGCGTGAAAGTCGCGGCGCCGTAGGCGTTCCCGTAGGGAATTTGAGAACCTGCCGGACTTCATACATTAATTTAAGCAAGTCGAAAACCTGTTTTCGACTTA
>JAQXNZ010000094.1 GCA_029098265.1 Clostridia bacterium
TATGCCCTCCCACCGCTTGTAAATAATAAGCGGAAGGTCAGTCAGCTCCGATGCCGTAACGTTTTTCCTGCCCTCGAGGAAATCCTTGCTTCCGACAGCATACATTTTTTCCGTTTTCAGCGGAAGCATATCCATATCATCAGACATAAACGGAGTTCTTACAAAGGCCAGCTCCAGCATATTAGAACGAAGCTTTTCCAGCATTTCATAGGTATTGGCTTCGGATATATCAAATCTTATATCGGGATAAAGGCTGTGAAAGCCCTCTATCCACATTTCAAGAGCCGCCTCCTCCACCGATGAAACTATTCCCAGTCTCAGTACACCGCTGACACCGCTGCTGTAGTCCTTAAGCTCCTTTTTGATTATGGAAGCCATGTCTATTACGGCCAGCGCTTTGGTATACAGCATACTGCCCGCCTCTGTCAGCTGTATTTTTCTTGCTCCCCTCTCGAACAGAACACAGCCCAGTTCTTCCTCAAGATTATGTATCTGCGTACTGAGCGGCGGCTGTGACATGTGAAGTTTTTTTGCCGCAGAGGATATATTACCCTCCTCCACAACGGTAACAAAATAATAAAGCTGTTTTATGTCCACGTTATCACCTATATCTTTTATGTATAATTTATATATTTAAATAATATTTTTCATATATTATTTTTTATGATACTATGTGATAAGAGTTTTTACAACTATTATTTACAGGAAGTGACGCAATGAAAAAAATACTTGTTTATCTTAAGGACTATAAAAAAGAGTCCGTTCTGGCTCCGTTATTCAAAATGCTTGAAGCTGTATTCGAGCTGTTTGTGCCTATCGTAATGTCAAAGGTCATTGATGTGGGTATTGCCAACGCCGACAAGGGCTATGTGGTTCACATGTGCCTTATTCTTATTGCTCTTGGCATAATAGGACTGACATGTTCCATAACAGCTCAGTATTTTTCGGCAAAGGCCGCCTGCGGGTTTGCCACAAAGCTCAGACATTCGCTGTTTGAACACATACAGTCCCTATCCTATTCGGATATGGACAACGCCGGAACATCAACTCTCATAACCCGTATGACCAGCGATATAAATCAGGTGCAGAACGGTGTAAATATGTTTTTAAGGCTTTTCATGCGTTCACCCTTTATCGTTTTCGGCGCCATGATAATGGCCTTTACCATCGATGTCAAGGCGGCGCTTATATTTGTCTGTGCCATACCGCTGCTTTCAATAGTTGTATTCGGCATTATGTATGTAAGCATTCCTCTGTACAAAAAGGTTCAGGCAAACCTTGACAGGGTTCTGGGCATAACAAGGGAAAATCTCACCGGTGCCCGTGTAATCAGAGCATTCCATAAGGAGGACGATGAAACAGAACGCTTTGAGGAGGCCAATGAGTCACTGACAAAGCTTCAGAAGTTTGTAGGCCGCATCTCAGCCCTTATGAACCCTGTGACATATATAATCGTAAACCTTGCCATAGTCGCTCTTGTATGGAAAGGCGCCGTAAGAGTTGATACAGGCTATATAACCCAGGGTCAGGTAGTAGCCCTTGTAAACTATATGTCCCAGATACTTGTGGAGCTTATAAAGCTTGCCAACCTTATAGTGCTTATAAACAAGGCAGCTGCCTGTGCCAACCGTATACAGACTGTATTTGAAATTGAACCGAGCATGCAGGACGGAAATTCTTCCGCTCCTTCAAACCAATCGGCTCAGGCAGTTGTTTTCAGCCATGTATCGCTCAAATACGGCGGTTCCGGTCAGGACTCACTGACAGATATAGACTTTACTGCAAATAAGGGAGAGACGATAGGTATAATTGGCGGCACAGGCTCAGGAAAAACCTCCCTTGTCAATCTGATACCACGTTTTTACGATGTTACGGACGGCAGTGTCTCGGTAAACGGTATGGACGTAAGAGAATGGAAATCGGACGAGCTAAGACAAAAAATCGGTATCGTACCCCAAAAGGCTGTGCTTTTCAAAGGCACCATAAGAAGCAATCTGCTGTGGGGCAATGAAAATGCCACGGACGATGACCTTATGAAGGCCATAGAGACTGCTCAGGCTTCCGACATTATTAAAAACAAAAGCAGAGGTCTCAACGCCGAGGTTGCCCAGGGCGGCAAAAACTTCTCTGGCGGTCAGAAGCAGAGACTTACCATAGCAAGAGCATTGGTTCGTGACCCCGAAATACTTATACTGGACGACAGTGCCTCCGCCCTCGACTATGCCACGGATGCGGCTTTAAGACATGCTTTGAGGGAAAACGGCGGAAAGACCGTATTTATAGTTTCCCAGAGAGCTTCTTCGGTGCTCCATGCCGATAAAATAATAGTACTGGACGACGGAAAGGTCTGCGACATCGGCAGACATGAGGAGCTTATAAAAGGCTGTCCTGTTTATATGGAAATATACTATTCGCAGTTTCCCGACGAAAAGCCGTCAGACTATAAGCTTACAGGAAAGGAGGAGTAATTATGGCAGAAAAATCATATCAGAAAAAAACAATCAAAAAAGTTTTGAAAAGAATTGCTCCCCACATGCCCCTCGTAATCCTTTCCCTTGCAATGGCGGCGGTAACTGTAGTGCTGACACTGTACTTTCCCCTGCTTACGGGACGTGCCATAGACTATATCATTGAGCCCGGAAAGGTGGATTTTGCGTCAATACTTCCGATACTTACAAAAATGGCTGTAATAGCCCTTATAACGGCGGTCAGCCAGTGGATAATGAACATAATAAACAACCGTATAACCTACGGCGTTACAAAAGAAATAAGGGACGAAGCCTTTAAAAAGATTGAGATACTTCCCCTTAAATATATCGATGACAACTCCTACGGCGACATAGTAAGCCGTGTTATTGCCGACGTTGACCAGTTTGCGGACGGTCTGCTCATGGGCTTCACACAGCTGTTTACGGGAGTGCTTACCATTTTCGGCACACTGTTCTTTATGTTCAGAGAAAATGTAACGATAACTCTTGTTGTCCTCCTAGTAACCCCCGTATCCCTTTTTGTGGCGGCCTTTATTGCCAGAAAAACATACAAGATGTTCCGTCTGCAATCCGAAACAAGGGGCGAGGAAACGGCCTTTATTGAAGAAATGATAGGAAATCAGAAGGTAGTGCAGGCCTTTGGTCAGGAGGACGAAAGCCTGGAAAAATTTGATGAAATAAACGAGCGTCTCGGAAAAGCCTCCATGCAGGCAACCTTCTTTTCATCCATAACAAATCCCTCCACCAGATTTGTAAACAGCCTTGTTTACACCGGTGTAGGCATAGTCGGCGCCATGTCGGTAATAGGAGGAAGGCTCAGTATAGGTCAACTTTCGGCATTTTTAAGCTACGCAAACCAGTATACAAAGCCCTTTAACGAAATATCGGGCGTTGTTACAGAATTGCAGAATGCCATTGCCTGCGCCGCCAGAATATTTGAGCTTATCGAGGAAGAACCCCAGACGCCCGATGCCAATGACGCAGTTGTTCTCAATGATGTAGACGGAAGCGTTACACTTAAGGATGTGGCATTCAGCTATGATCCCGACAAAAAGCTTATTGAAGACCTCAATCTTGATGTAAAGCCCGGTCAGAGAGTAGCCATAGTAGGCCCCACAGGCTGCGGAAAGACAACGCTTATAAACCTTCTTATGCGTTTCTATGATGTTGACAGCGGAAGCATAGCCGTTGACGGCACAGATATACGCAATATCACCAGAAAAAGCCTCAGAGGCAGCTACGGCATGGTGCTTCAGGATACATGGCTTAAAAGTGGAACCATAAAGGAAAACATTGCAATGGGCAAGCCCGATGCTACCGATGAAGAAATAATATCTGCGGCAAAGGCTTCTCGTGCCGACAGTTTTATAAGGAGACTGCCCAACGGCTATGATACTTGGATAAGCGAGGACGGCGGCAGTCTTTCTCAGGGTCAGAAACAGCTGCTTTGCATAACACGAGTAATGCTCTGCCTGCCGCCCATGCTCATACTTGACGAGGCCACCTCCTCCATAGACACCAGAACGGAAATAAAAATACAGCAGGCTTTCTCAGCCATGATGGAGGGACGAACAAGCTTTATAATCGCCCACAGGCTTTCCACCATAAGAGATGCCGATATAATACTTGTAATGAAGGACGGACACATAATAGAACAGGGCAGCCATGAGAAGCTTATGGCAAAAAACGGCTTTTATGCAGAGCTTCAGAAAAGTGCCGAAGCAAATCATAACCACTAGTGAACTAGTGGTTTGCTCAGCCCCTAGAAGGGTCTTTGCTTGCTGACCCCTCTAAGGGGTACTGAGAGTTTGCCATCGTATCACAATCACAGGCGGCCACTAAAGTGGCTGCTTTTTGTGCCTTACTTTATACGCTCACCCGTAAACGGGTCCGTATACTCTTTTAGCGATATTTGGTCTTTTGCGTAGTCATCTTCGAGTTGGTTCTTTATATATTCTGCAATTAGCTTTTCATTCTTTCCTACCGTATCTACGAAATACCCTCTACTCCAGAAATTTCTGCTTCCATATTTGTATTTGAGATTCGCATGTCTATCGAATATCATAAGGGCACTCTTGCTCTTGAGCGTGCCTACGAATTGTGATATACTCATATACGGTGGTATACTTACGAGCATATGTATATGATCTGGGCAAGCTTCGGCTTCTATAATTTCTACCTTCATCTCATTGCATATTTTTCGGAAGATTTCTCCTATATCTTTCCGTCACTGCTTATAAATCACCTTTCTTCGATACTTTGGCGCAAATACTATATGATATTCACACCGATAGCTTGAATGTGATGTATGTTTTACTTCATTTTTCATTGTTTTTACCTCCATGTTACTTCCTTGTGATGCGGCCGTCAAACCATCACTATCGTAACATGGAGGTCTTTTTTTACCAAGGTATTTTTACTAACCCCTAGTAGTACTAGGGGTTTATATTAAGCCTAAAGGCACCAAAGAAAAGGAGCAAGGTGTATTTTAACCTTACTCCTTTTGATTCTGTCATATTTATTTTCCCAAAATATTCTCACAGAAGCGGTGCAGGAACGCTGCAACCTGTGCCCTTGTTGCATTATCCATAGGCATCAGGTTTCCGTTACCACCCTGCATGATACCTCCACCACAAGACCACCGACATAAGTCAATGGCTAATTCTTTATACTTCAAAATTTATTTTAAAGCATTGTGTTTAGTCTAAAAACTGTATGTTTGTATTGGAACCGGCTATTGAAATAGTCTGTGTAGACGGAACCCAGAGTACATTTGCTCCAAACTGTTCAGAAATATATCTTGCCGGAACCATTGTACGGTTATTGCTTATGATAGGTGCTGCACCAAATCCTTCAATTTCCTTGTCAATTTGCATTGAAAGTATTTTACCGTCCTTTTCGATTGATACTGTTCTTGTTCCTTCATCCCAGCCTACCTGTGCGCCTAATGATTCTGCAATAAAACGTACTGGTAATAGTGTTCTCTCCTGAGAAATGATTGGAGGAGCGTCTAATTTTGTATTGTTATTGTTAAGTATTACATCGGTATTGCCAATCTGCAGTGTGATTGTTATCAAGCCATCTTTTTCGATAACAAAGTAATCACCTGCTTCGTCAATATAGCCTGTAACTGATTGTGTTTCAGCATTATATGTACCGCCAATAACCTCAAGCTTGCCTGTTTCCGGATTAAGTCTTGCTAATGTAAGGTTATTTACATTTTTTACACCATTTGTATCAGCAGGAATACTGAGAATAGCAGGTTCTGTAAAGCCATCACCTGACACTGTTGTACCTGTTGCAGTTACAAGATTTACAGTTGCATCATTCTTTGCTGCATCCGCTGCTGCTGTGTTTGTTGCTTCTGCTGTTGCTGTAGCTTTTACAGATGTATTGGCAGCATTATCTATTGTGCCAACCACAGGTGCTTTTGTTGATGTTTCTGTTGAGCTTCCGCTGTTGCCGGAGGAACTGTCGGAGCTGCTCTCACTGCGAAGCGGCTTAAACACGCCGTATATACGGGCAACTCCGTCCTCATAATCATCTGAGTAAACCGGGCCGAAAGTATCAACATGAGCCCTTCCGTTTAAAGCAGCGGTCGTAGTGTTGGTGAAGTAGAAGCCGTTATTTTCAGCAGCGCCTACAAGAACAGAATAATAGTAACCCTCTTTAAATTCTTCATTCTTATCCATTAATTCCCAAGGATCATCATTGGCGCCCGTATAATCTCCCTTAGGGAGCTTATACCATATAGTCTGATAATGTGAAGCACTGTTCTCGGGTGTTGATGTAATCTCGGGAGAATAATCGGCTGTCTTTCCGAGCTTCGGAGCGTCAATCGAAACTGCCATACTCGTTATTTCAACAGGCTCGGACACAAGCAGTCCTAAAAGTCCGTTGACATAGGCATATCCGGTGTTGTCATCTTTGAAAATATTTCCGTATGTATTATCGTGAGGTTTGCCGTTTACGGCTGCCTGTGTAGCCGCTGTGAAGCAATAACCGTCATTTGGTTCAAAGTACATATCAACGGAATAATAGAAGCCATCACAGAATACACTCCTCTCCGTCATAGAACTCCACGGCTTATCGTAGGCGGAAATTTTGTCGTTTTCGTAGTCTTCCTTATTACATTCCCACCAACATACGCGGTAATCGCCGCTTTCTATAAGTTCAATTATTTTCTGCTCAGCCTCGCTGCCGTCATCGATATATGCTGTATATTCAGGCGTAAAGTCAGGCTTGTATCCGACAATGGGTGCATCAACAGTAACTGCTATACTCGTTATCTCAACAGGCCCGGGCTGAAGCGGTGTGATTTTTCCGCTTTTAATAGTGACACTGCCGTCATCATTCAATGTAACAGTACATGTTTCACCGTTTAATTCAGCCGTTGTGCCCGATGTTAAGCAGTAGCCTTGCTCCGCACCGACAGTCATCTCAAAGCCGTATGTGCAGTCTGCCTTGAACACATCGTCTGAACCCATTTCGTGTTTATTGTTTTCTTGGTCATATTCAATCCACTTAACACTGCCCTCTTTCAGCGTGATTATATCCTGCTTGGCTTCATCACCTATATACGCTGTATATTCAGGCTCAAAGTCGGGCTTTTTGCCGATAACGGGTTCGTCAACCGTCACTGCTATTTTTGTCACATCACTGATAAGCATATCAAAGGTCTTAACAGCCCTTATTGCTACTATGTTGTCATTGTCATCCTTTATATAATCAATAAAATCCGGTATTTTTCCGTTTATATTAACAACAGTATCCTCGGAGAATTTGAATCCGTCCGGCATGGGAGCAATTCCATATACAACGGCGTAATAAATACCTTCGTTATATTCATCCGTATTCATGATTACCCAGCCTTTATTATCACCAAACTCTTTTGTTTCGGAGTTCTGATACCATGCTACACTTTCTGCGCCGATCTTAAAGTCAGCCGGATCATATTTGACATTTATTTTCATATCGCGTTTTGCACCGAGGACAGGCTCTGTAACGGTGAATGAAGCACTGACTGCTGTCGCTTCAATTACCAGGCCGTTGTGTATAGTTGTATTCACTTCTTGATATTCATCGTCCGATGGTCTTATGATAGTGACATCATAAGGTCCTGGATTTGTTGGATTTGAAACCTCACTCCCATTTTGCTTATAACTAATACTAAAGCCACCAAGTTCTGTTCCTTCTATCACAAATGCCTTTTCTTTCCCGTCATAGGTATATGTTTGCTGATCACGGTTAAATGAAACAGGCTGTTTCAAAGGTCCGCTGGACCACTGTGCTGTAAGTTCAATACTCGAAACTGTTTCATCTTTTGCCAGATCGGAATATCTGGTCTCAGCGGTTACAGGCTTATCACCACATTTCCATCCTTTAAAGGTGTAGCCGTCTAATGTCGGTGTTGGAAGTTTACCCAACAACAGAGTATCCCATTTCAAATTGGTTATCGGTGCTATATAATCTGCGCCGTTGGTCTGAAAGGTAATGGTGTAACCTTTCTCGGTATAATTGGCTACATATCTTCTGTTCCCTGTGCTGCCCTTTTCAACGGTAACAGTCATATTGTCAGAGCCTTCCAGACCTGTTCCGCTCCAGCCTGTAAAGTCGTAGCCGTTCTTTGTGGGATTATTCAAGGTAAAGGTTTCGGTTTCTACAGTATAGCTCAGAGGATTATCTGCCACGCCGTCTTGCAGAAAATATTCTATGGTGTAGTTTATGGGATCTTTGAACACCGCGCGAATATAGCTATCATCTTTATTGAATATACGCCCATAAGATTGTAAAGGCACGCCTTCATCTTCATCAAGCCAATAGCCAAAGAAGTTATAGCCGTATGTTATGGGATTGGGAGTTGTAAAGTCACCGGAAGATACTATTTTACCTCTAAAAACCCTTTTTGTTTCAAGCACCTCACCGGTTGGTGTAACAGCGTGCACTCTGATACATGCGCTGTCTTCTATAATTCCATTTGGTCGATTATCAAAATTTCCCGTAAAAGTACCGCCGGAGACAGTTCCTTCATTTATGACTGTCGACCGCCCCAAGAAAGTTCCGCCGCTGATGGTACCGTTGTTTGTTACGGATGAAGTAAAGCTTCCGCCGCTTATGGTGCCGTTGTTTGTTACGGATGAATGGAATATGCCGTCGACTATTGAACCGTTGTTTGTTACAGCTGCATGAAATTTGGGACCATATGCTGAACTTGTGGCTGCATCAATTGTCCCGAAGTTATCAACGGTTCCGTAAATTTTCGTTCCTGTTCCGTAGCCTGCGCCGTTATAGGCAATTATTCCTTCATTGTAAATCGTTCCTTTTATTGTTCCGCTGTTGGCATACAATGTCGGTATGAGCTTGACTCCGCCTCTGCCGTAGTTTATATTTATACTAATACTGCTGCCGGAACAGCTGCATTCTTCCGCATCACAGCAAAGCACCTGAGCGTCTCCGCCGATTCTCACGGTACTGCTGCCTTTTACGGTTAGATTTCTGCTGCCCTCTCTTCCGAATGCCACAATTTTGTTGTTTTTAATTGTGCCGCCGGTCATCTCGAATTTACCGCCGGAGTCCACCGTAACCGCACCCGAGCCGACACAGTTTTCTATGGTTCCTCCCTGCATAATTACAGAGCCGCCGCTTAAAACATGAATCGCTCCGTCAGAGCCTTTTAATATTCTGCCGCCGCCTTTTGTATCAATAATTGTTAATTTTCCTGCCACTTCAAATATTGTACCTTTATTATTTCCGTCTAAGGTATTTCCGTTAAGGTCGATAACCACATCCGCACCTGCGGGAACAGCGGCTAATATGGTTGAATCGCCATCATTTCTAATCTTCCAATCCAATGCGTAATAATACCCCTTATGATAGCTTGGAGAAAGAGCCATCAAGTTTGTCAACTGAATATATCCTACAATTGACTCGTTATGTATATCCACCCATTTAGTACGGCCTGTGCAGTTATCGATTCCCGATTTGCACACAGGGCAGTCATTGTTTGTTTCCGTACACTTTATCAGGCAGGTGCAGGAAGCCATTAATGCAGGCTTTTCCGCTCCGCCCTGCTCCATAAGCTCCATCATTACGGCAACCGCTTCATCATACTTTGTAAAATCAAGCTGCTCTCTTTCTTCGTCGGTCAGCTCCGCCTTTAATGTATCAATCTCACCAAGCAAATCCGCAATATCCTCGAAATTATCCTCTGTAATATCCTCTGCATAGGGTATCGCATCAATCAGTTCCTGCACAGCCGTAACTGTCTCGGACAGACCGCTTTCCTGCTCCTCGTTATTACAGATATCGCATACATAGGCGCAGGGACTTCCCTCGGAAGCCTCAACATAACCGCATGCACCGTCGTGCTCATGGGTACAGTCCTGTCCCTTAACATAGCCGCATTCCTCATTATGCTCGTGGGTACAGCCTTCTCCGTTTTCACCGCACTCCTGCGTATGCTCATGTCCGCACTCGGCGGCTTCAATATATCCGCAGTCATCATTATGGATATGGTTGCACTCCTGTCCATCGACTGCCGCCTTATAGCCGCAATCCGCAGTATGCTCTGTGTGGTGCTCACACATAGTATCCTCTGCAAATGCAGCTGTCGGTACAAGTCCTGTCAAAAGACAGACCGTAAGCATTATGCTTAAAATTCGTTTTCTCATTCAGATTACCTCTCTTTTATTTTTACATCTATGCCTATTTTATCTCAAAATGCGTTATATCCTCCCAGTTGCGACGAATGGCAATATCGGCTGTCCGCTCGGTATTGTTATAGGAAACAGACCACTGGGTATTGCTTGTGATTGCATCGGGGTTGGGATCCTGTGCCGCCGCCTTCATTGCATTCCATACGGTTTCCTCGGTGTAATTTCCCTTTTCCTCATCGAAAACCTTCATAACGGCGTCATAGCGTTCTCTGCCGTGACCGTATATGCCGTTCTTCTGATTAGGGAGCACATTATCAATATAGCCGATAAAGAAGTTGGTTACCGCCTCGGACGGAGTTGCAATAAGTTCTCTGTTCTCGCTTTCGGGATCGTATTCAACAACTCTGCCGTCACCTGAAGCATCGGTAATATAGAAATGATAATCCCTGCCGCTGGACGAGAACATATCGTAGCCACGCAGAAGTTCAATCGCTTCCTCTGTGGTCGCCGCCTTATCAAGCACAAGACGAATTGCAAGGGTGGTCGTTATGACAGGCTTGCCGGTGTTCTGGCGCACAGGCTCGCTGTCCAGTGTCAGAACTGAGATAGACACTCCCTTTTCGTTAATACCGTCAAGGCATATAAACGGTGCGGTCAGAGTCGCAAGCTTTTTGGCGGTACTCGCATCAGGCACATTTGCAGAAACATTGTCGAGTGCGGCAAAAGCAACAGATTTATAGCCGTCCTTAGGAGAGCAGTATACCGTCATGGCGGATGTGTCTTTTCTGAAATCATAATTTCGTCCCATGTGAACATCTCCGTCTGTATCGGTCAGTGTGAAAGATGTACAGCCGTAATCAGGCACATTGATTTTTGCAGGTATCAGCGGGAGCGCCTCTTTCAGAATTGCGTCAATCATCGTCTGATCGTCTGTAATACCGTAGTCGATTATGTCATCAAGGCTGTAATCGTATTTGATGTCCATACTGTAAAGATTGTATCCGTCCTCGTAGTCCGTAAGCTGCTCAATACTGCCGATAGTCCGGATTCGTGTATAATACAGTCCGATAAATCCGACAACGGCTATAATAATAACCGCTAAAATAAGTAGCAGAATACGCTTAATCGTTTTACTCATCTCGCTTCCTCCTTTAATTTCGGGTTATACTTGATAACAAACAGCTCAATTGCTTCTTTCAGCACTTCTATCTGTGATTTCAGATAAAACTCGTCCTCAAACAGTGCATAATGTACGCAGGCTCGAATCAGAATGAATATCAGAGGCGTCAGCTTTTGATAGGGAATACCAAGCTTGCCCTCCAGCAGCTTGGCATACTCGGTATATCGTCTGTCAACGCCTGCAAAGAATTTCTGGCCGTATTCTCTGTATTTCGGGTGCGTGTACACCTGATACATCAGACGGTACTTCTTGCCGTGTTTTTCCGCCGTCCAGTAGGGTATCTCGTCGATAAACCGCCACAAATCCTCAACATCGGTCGGGGCTTTCGCCATAAAGTCGTCCTCAACCTTAGTCATACAGTATTCGGTGGATTGGATAATCAGATCATCTAAATCCTTAAAATATGTATAAATCATAGATGTGTTATATCCGCAATACTTAGCCAAGCCTCGGATACCGGTGCCGTGAAGTCCTAAATCGGCAAAACCGTCATAACATTTTTCCATAAGCTCAATTTTTTTTGCATTCCACTGTTCATCTGTATAATTCGCCAACTTTCAGCCTCCTTTTTTAATTTAAACCGTTCGTTTTCAACAATATTATAACATATATCTGACAAAAACGCAATATGTTTCAGTATCTTCCCGGCACGAAAACTCTGAAAAGCTGTAACGGCGTTGAACCGTTTATTAAAATTCAACGCCGCTATAATTTGTTAGTTTTTATCGGCTCATTTTATTACGCTTTTTTAAGGCAATAATCAGCGTCAAGCCTGCAAAAGCAGACAGATGAATCCAGATTTTCCAAGGGCTTGAATCTCCTGTCTGAGGAATACCGGTATCTGTTTTTGTCGATTCGTCAGCTGTAGAAATATCCGATTCAGACGGTGTGGTTTCAGATTGTACCGTGAAACTATAACGGTCAATTGCATCATCTGTTTCTACAACAAATGTATGTGCACCATCTTCTAAAGTGAGCAAAAATTCCTTCTTTAGTGTGATTAGTGTTTTATCATCAGAGATACTGTATTTGTCTTCAGTAATGATATCGTCATCAGCACTTACTGAAATTAAATCTCCTATATTATCTGAAATCGTAAGCTGTATGTCATCCATATTTTCCGACCATACAATAGTTTCATTATAATTATTATATGTTACT
>JAQXNZ010000095.1 GCA_029098265.1 Clostridia bacterium
GCTCAAAAACAGCAGGCTGATCATATTTACCTGCGGTATTGCAGACCCTGCCGATGAGAGAAATTATAATAATATCAAGGCCTCAGTGTTTAAAAAGCTTCCTGCGGACAGAGAAAAGGATATTCCGCTGTTCTGTCTTAGGGGAGAACTGGATTACGGCAAAATGAGCCTTGTCCACAGGGCGATGATGGCGGCACTGGTTAAGTCGATTAAAGGTAAGAAGGAAAAGACCGATGAAGACAGATGCATAATAGATACCTACGGAAAAAGGGTAAGCTTTATGGACAGAAACAGCATTGCTCCCATTGTTGAACATGTAAAGCAAGCTATTTAATTATTTAAAGAAATTAAATATTGTACGCAAAAGGACGGAGGTGTTAGAGTCTCCGTCCTTAGTTTTTGTCTTCCGCTAAGTTTTCGGCTGTCAGTATAAGAGCGGGGTGTAAACTCTTAGCCGATTAGCCGTGCTTATAAGAATATGCTTATTATCGGAATAGTGATTACCGAAAGAATTGTTGATACAAATATCGTTCCCGAAGCAAGCTCTGCGTTACAGCCGTATTTTTCGGCCAATATTGCTGTTGTGCTTCCTGCGGGCATGGCTGTAAGCAGCACCGATATAGCCGTAAGCATGGGGTCTATACTGAGTGCCTTAAGTATTATAAGAACAATAAGCGGCATGGCAATAAGCCTAATGAAGGAGAAGAAGAACACCTCTTTTGAAAGTATGTTTTTCTTGCCTGCTTCCGTAAGTATGGAGCCGATTATCAGCATTGATACAGCCGTTGTTGACCTGCTTATGTAGTAAATGGTCTTATCTAAAAATACAGGAAGATGTACATTGAATATCATAAACAAAGCGCCGACCACGATTGCTATAATACAAGGGTGCTTTACTATTTTTTTAACTACATCCTTCTTGTCAACCGAGGTGAAAAGGGAAAGGCCCGCAGACCACATGGTAAATCTTATGGGCATCTGGAATATAGAAGTATACATAACGCCTATGCTGTTATATAAAGACTCTACAACCGGTATGCCGATAAAGCTCGAATTGGAACATATAACACCGTATGCCAGTACGTTTGCATCCTCTTTGGGATATTTCCTGAAAATTATTCTGCCGAATATACAGGCAAATATTTGAATAACAAGGGAGATAACAAATGCCAGTATACAGTTATATGCAAATTCGGGAGACATCTCTGTGTCGCCCATAAATGAATAAACGATGTTGCACGGCAGAATTACATTAATCAGCATATCCGACAGCTTTGACTGGGTATGTTCGTCCATTATATTTATCTTTCTGATTAAAAATCCGACAGCAATGAGCATAAGCAATGTCAGCTGAAGGTTGAGCATATTAAAAAACATATTCGGGCCTGTAAGTATACTTACTATCAGGCACTTTTCACCTCACTTTTATTATCTGAAAAGGATTATAGAGCTTTTATTTAGCTTTGACAAATGCATAATTTAGCTTTAAAATATAAATAGTTATTTATATTTAAGGTGATTAGTATGACAAATTCGGAAATATCGGCTTTTCTTGCCATAGTTGAGTGCGGAAGCTTCTCCAAGGCGGCGGAAATGCTGTTCATAACACAGCCTGCACTTTCAAGAAGAATACAGAGCCTTGAAAACGAAATCGGATATAAGCTGTTTGAGCGAAACAAAGGCTTTAGAAATGCTGTCATAACGGAACAGGGTAAGGCGTTTATCAGTATTGCCGACAAAATGCAGGAGCTTTTGAACGAAACCGAGAAAATAAAAACTCTTGATAAAGCCGAAAGCCTGAGAATAACCTGTGTCGGCAGTGTTAACTCGGTAATAATGCCACCCGTATACAAAAGATTTATTGAGAAAAAGGGCGGTATACATCTGTCCATATCGGCACAGCATTCAGATAGGGGCTATGAGTTTGTCAGCAAGGATATGACGGACATAGGCTTCATTGCTACGGATATGTATTTCAAAAATGTAGAGACACGTCCGTTCTACAAAGAAAAAATGGTGCTTGTAACCGACAGAAACACAAAAATAAAAGATGCGCATCCGTCATGCCTTGACCCAAGAAAAGAAATTCTCTATATGTGGAGTTCTGAGTATACCATGTGGCACAGCTACTGGTTTGAGGCCACAGCTGAGCCTATAGCCCGCATAGACGGCGTAATGGTACTGGACAGCCTTATTGCCGCAGAGGGTGCATGGGCTGTTGTGCCGCTTTCCGTAGCGGAAAGAATAAGAAGGACGTCGCCTGTTTCAATATACGAAATGAGCGACGGTCCTTCCGACAGAATAGTTTATTATATTGTAAGACCGGGCAAAAGAAACAGTCTTGCCGATGAATTTCTGGATACAGCCAAGGAGGTTATATCCCAAAAGCCTTATATTACTCTGCTGTCGTAATCAGTACATGCCGCCGTCAATGGTTATTACCTGTCCGTTTATATATCCTGCGGTATCGTCATTAGCTAAAAATACGGCAAGCTTTGCAACTTCTTCGGGCCTGCCGAAGCGTGCCAAGGATATTTCGTCACACAGCTGTGCTTTTTCCTCATCATTGAAGCAGGCGTTCATTTTGGTGTCAATAACACCGCAGCTTATGGCATTTATCCTTATACCGCTCAGGCCGACTTCTTTTGCTATGGCCTTTGTGAAGGCGTTCATTCCGCCTTTAGCCGCAGAATACACGGCTTCGCAGGATGCGCCTCTGTCACCCCATATAGAGGAGATATTGATTATGTTGCCCGAATGCTTCGGTACCATCGATTTTAATGCTATATGGGTGCAGTTCATTACAGAACCCAGATTTACGTCAATTATATGTTTCCAGTCCTTCGGAGACATATCGGTAAATAAGCCTATATGTGATATACCGGAATTATTTACAAGCACATCAGGCTCGTATTTAAACAGCTTTCCGCACTGCTCATAGTCCGATACGTCAGCCAAAACAGCCTCACAGCAATATCCCTTTGACATAAATTCGTTAAAGGTTTTGTTCAGCTCATCGGCACTTTTGGAGGCGTTAATTATCACACGGTATCCGTTTTTTGCGAACTCCTCGGCTATGGCTTTTCCTATTCCTCTTGATGAACCTGTTATAACTGCGGTTTTCATAAGCTTTCACCTCTTAAAAGTGCAATTTCCTGCTTATACAGATTTTCTGTCTTGCTTATCCAAGGCGTTTCAAGAATAAAAGGGCGGCCTTGGGTCTTTTCGTGATGAACAATATAATTAATGGCGTCAAAACCAATGTTGTCGACGCCCTTGGGATTGGTTTCATCAGCACCTATATTGGCATGTCTGTCTTTCTTTGCACCTCTTTTGTTCAGTGAACCGTTTATGTGCAGAACCTTAAGCCTGTCAAGACCTATTATGCGGTCAAATTCATTTATTACTCCGTCAAAGTCATTTATAATATCATAGCCGCTGTCATGGGTATGACAGGTATCAAAGCAAACGCCCAAATATTCGTTTTTATCAACTCTGTCAATTATGGCTTTAAGCTCTTCAAAGCTTCTGCCTATTTCACTGCCTTTGCCAGCCATTGTCTCCAGACAAATAAATATGTCCGGCATTCCCTGACCTATAACCTCATTAAGACCGTCAGCTATTCTTTCGATGCCGTATTCGGCGGTTTTATCGGTATAGGCACCGGGGTGGAGCACTAAATACTTTGAACCGAAAGCCGCAGCTCTTTTAATTTCCTTTGCTAGAAATTCTTTTGCCAGTGTATAGGTATCGTCTTTATATGAAGCCATATTGATTATATATGGTGCATGGACCACTATGTCACTTATGCCTTTTTCGGCCATAAAGGCCTTGCCCTCATCAATCTTTAAGTCCGAAAGGGGCTTACGAACCGTATTCTGCGGCGCTCCCGTATATACCATAAATGTATTGGCTCCGTAGGAATAGGCTTCTTCAGCAGCACCAAGCAGTCCCTTTGATATGGATACATGTGAACCGATTAACATGTTTTCTCTCCTTAATACATATAAATTAACTTGTCTGTGTCAGCAGATTATTATTTTATATCAACAAACTGAGGCTTTTTGTTTCTGAATGAAGCTATAGCCTTAAATCCTGCCTCTTTGATTATTTTGTAGGCATCCTCAAAATGGTCGGCTATATCCTCGGGTCTGTGGGCGTCAGAGCCTACGGTTATTATTTCTCCGCCCAGCTCCTTAAATCGTTTTAAAATTGCGCCCTGGGGATAGGGACGTCCGATGCCGTATCTATATCCCGATGTATTCACGTCAAGACCCTTGCCTTTATTAACAAGCACTTTGAGTATTTCGTCTATTACATCGGCGTAGTCGGCATAGTCAATGCTTTTATCCTCATACGGAGCATATCTGTTTACATAGTCCAGATGTCCGTAAACATTATAGCAGTTGTGCAGCTTTGCGTTTTCCAATACGCTTTCAAAATACTCGGTATAAGCCTGCTTTTTGGTCTTTCCCTCAAAGAATTTCGGGTCGGAAACGTCCAGTCCGTCTATGACATGGGTAGAGCCTATTACAAAGTCAAAGGGATTGAACTCCGTAAACATTCTGGCTTCCATTACGATATGCTTTTGCAGACCCATTTCAACGCCTATAAGCACGTCTATTTTTTTCATATAAAGCACCTTATAAAGGTTTACGGCCTCCGAATAATCGGGATAATAAAGACAGAAAGGCATATTTCTGTCTGGAAAATCAATGTCCATGTGGTCAGTGAACATTATTTCCTTAAGACCCAGCGAAACCGCTTTGTCTATCATATCCGTCATTTCCGCCTGACTGTCCGTTGAAAATTTTGTATGCACATGATAATCTGAATATATCATAATAAACCTCCATAGCTTTAGATAGTTCTTTGTAATAAAATCGGCATTATCTGTCTGTACTTACTATGAACAGCCGCAGATATATACAAATAAATTTTGCAGGCCGCTGTTTAAATAAGTTTAAAACACATAAATAATGTCGATATATTACAGCTGTTTTTAATTATACCACACGTTGAAAAATATTACCAACAGTAGTATAATCAAAGTGGTTATTAATCGAAAAACATATTTTAGGCTATATTGGGTAATATTTAAATAAGCTGAAATACTATTCTCAAAGGAGGACCAGCGATGCTTAATAAAAAAAGTGTTGAAAATCTCAATGTTAAAGGTAAAAGAGTGCTTGTAAGATGCGATTTCAATGTACCCGTAAAGGACGGAGTAATTACCGACGAAAGCAGAATAACGGCTTCTCTGCCTACTATTAACAAGCTTATAAGTGAAGGTGCGAAAGTAATCCTCTGTTCACACATGGGCAAGCCCAAGGGTGAGGTAAAGCCTGAGCTTTCACTGGCACCTGTTGCAGTCAGACTTTCGGAAAAGCTCGGAAAAGCCGTTGTTTTTGCAAAGGATGATACTGTTGTAGGTGAAAACGCCAAAAAGGCCGTTGCAGAAATGAAGGACGGAGATGTTGTTCTCCTTGAAAATACCCGTTTCCGTAAGGAAGAAACAAAGAACGAGGATAATTTCAGTCAGGAGCTTGCTTCTCTTGCCGATGTATATGTAGATGACGCCTTCGGTTCATCACACAGGGCACACTGCTCAACGGTCGGCGTTACAAAATACGTTAAGGAGTCCGCAGTGGGCTACCTTATGGAAAAAGAGATTGAATATCTCGGCAATGCCGTAAACAATCCCGTAAGACCTTTTGCGGCTGTTCTCGGTGGAGCTAAGGTAAGCGATAAGATTAATGTAATCAACAATCTTCTTGAAAAAGTAGATATTCTTATAATCGGCGGAGGTATGGCATATACATTCATTAAGGCCATCGGCGGATCTATCGGAAATTCTCTGCTTGAGGAGGACAAGGTAGAGTACGCTGCCGAAATGATTAAAAAGGCAGAGGAAAAGGGCGTTAAGCTGCTTCTTCCCGTTGATACGGTTATTGTTAAGGAATTTAAAAACGAGGCCGAAAGCGATACAGTTCCCACAGGACTTATTCCCGACGGCTGGATGGGCGTAGATATCGGCCCCGAAACAATAAAGATATTCTCAGAAGCCCTTAAAGAGGCCAAGACAGTAGTTTGGAACGGCCCTATGGGAGTATTTGAGTTCTCTAATTTTGCCAAGGGAACAGAAGCTATTGCCAAGACAATGGCTGATATAGACGGAACAACAATAATCGGCGGCGGAGATTCTGCAGCAGCCGTTAACCAGCTCGGCTACGGCGATAAGATGAGCCACATCTCAACAGGCGGCGGCGCTTCGCTTGAGTTCCTTGAGGGTAAGGAGTTACCCGGTGTTGCAGCCGTTCAGGACAAATAAAGAGGGGGAAGTCCGTATGAGAAAGAAAATAGTTGCAGGCAACTGGAAAATGAATAAAACTCCGTCAGAGGCTGTTGAGCTTGCCAACATGCTTAAGCCTTTGGTTGATACCGATAAGGTGGATGTTGTATTCTGTGTTCCCGCCATCGACATAATTCCCGTTGGACAGGCCATAAAGGGTACAAAAATAGCCCTTGGTGCTGAAAATATGTACTTCGAGGAAAGCGGCGCCTACACAGGCGAGATTTCACCTGCAATGCTTGTTGACGCAGGCGTAAAATATGTTATACTCGGCCATTCCGAGAGAAGACAGTATTTTGCCGAAACAGACGAAACTGTTAATAAAAAGGTCAAAAAAGCACTAGAACATTCTCTTATTCCTATCATGTGCTGCGGAGAAACTCTTGAACAGAGAGAAAAGGGCATTACATTAGATTTTATCCGCACACAGATTAAATGCGGCCTTAACGGAATATCAAAGGATGATATAACAAAAGTAATAATCGCTTATGAGCCTATCTGGGCTATCGGAACAGGCAAAACAGCAACAAGCGCAGAGGCTGAGGAAGTCTGTGGCGCTATAAGAAATGTTTTGGCGGAAATGTATGATACAGATACCGCAGAAAAAATCAGAATTCAGTACGGCGGAAGCGTTAACGGCAAAAATGCCGCTGAGCTTTTCGGCATGCCCGATATAGACGGCGGTCTTGTGGGCGGCGCTTCGCTTAAGGAAGAATTCAAGGATATAGTAAATTATTAAATTACTCCGAGGGGAGAAAGCTGAAAAATGAGCAAAAGACCTACTGTATTGATGATATTGGACGGCTACGGCCTCAATGACAGAGCCGAGGGAAATGCCATTAAAATGGCAAAGACGCCCATAATGGATCTGTTATATGAGAAATATCCCCATGCCAAAGGCTACGCCAGCGGACTTGACGTAGGACTTCCCAAGGGACAAATGGGAAATTCAGAGGTGGGACACCTCAATATCGGAGCAGGAAGAATAGTATATCAGGAGCTTACAAGGATTTCAAAAGCCATTGACGACGGTGACTTTTTTAAAAATCCCGAGCTTCTGAGCGCAATCGAAAACTGTATAAAGAACAATTCGTCCCTTCATATTATGGGACTGCTGTCGGACGGCGGCGTACACAGCCATAATGCGCATCTTTACGCCCTTATTAAAATGGCGGCGCAAAACGGCATTAAAAATGTCTATGTCCATGCTTTCCTTGACGGCAGGGATACACCACCCACGTCAGGAAAGGAATACCTTGAGCAGCTCGAAGAAGAAATGCGAAATATCGGTGTCGGCAAAATTGCCACTGTTTCGGGCAGATATTATGCTATGGATAGGGACAAGCGCTGGGACAGAATAGAAAAAGCCTATGATGCCATGCTTGAGGGCAGAGGCAATAAGGCCGCAAGTGCCGATGAATGTATAACAAATTCCTATGCGGCAGGAGTTACCGATGAATTTGTAATACCTACTGTTATAACCGATGAAGAAGGGCTTCCGGTCGGAAAAATGGAAGAGAATGACTCTATAGTATTCTTCAATTTCAGACCTGACCGTGCAAGACAGATAACCAGAGCCATAGTAGATGCGGAATTTGACGGATTTAAAAGGGAAAAAGTACTGAAAAATCAGTTCTTTGTATGCTTCACACGCTATGACGATACACTTCCCAATGTGCATATAGCATTTAAGCCGCAGAGACTTGACAATACTTTAGGAGAATATATATCTTCACTGGGACTAAAACAGCTCAGAACAGCGGAAACGGAAAAATATGCCCATGTTACATTCTTCTTTAACGGCGGCGTTGAAGAACCGAATCCCGGTGAGGACAGAATACTTGTTCCTTCACCCAAAGTGGCTACCTATGACCTTAAACCCGAGATGAGCGCCGTTGAGGTATGCGATGTATTGGTGGAAAACATACATTCCGATAAGTATGACCTTATTATAGTCAACTTTGCAAATTCCGACATGGTAGGCCATACAGGTGTTATCGAAGCGGCTGTTAAGGCGGTAGAAACAGTCGATGAATGTATCGGAAGAGCCGTTGACGCTCTGATAGACGTCGGCGGACAGATGATAATTTGTGCCGACCACGGCAACAGTGACCAGATGGTGGACTATGAGACAGGCGAACCTATGACCGCCCATACAACAAACCCGGTTCCTTTGGTTCTTGTAAACTATACCGACGGAATAGGCATAAAGGACGGAAGGCTCTGCGATATCGCACCTACACTTTTAGATATGATGGATTTGCCCAAACCTAAAGAAATGACCGGTGAATCGCTGCTTATAAATAATATTTAAGGAGGAAAACAAATGAAAGGCTATATTGAAATCTTAGATGTATACGCAAGGGAGATACTTGACTCCAGAGGAAATCCCACAGTAGAGGTAGACGTACTTGTAGAGGGCGAATTCCTCGGACGTGCGGCAGTTCCCAGCGGAGCTTCCACAGGTCAGTTTGAAGCTGTTGAAATGAGAGACGGCGGAGACAGATATGTGGGAAAAGGTGTACAGGATGCAGTTGACAACGTAAACAACATCATTGCAGAAGAAATTATCGGTATGAACGCACTTGACCAGGTAGCCGTAGATAAAAAGCTGCTTGAGCTTGACGGAACATACAATAAGGGGAAGCTTGGCGCCAATGCTATTTTAGGCGTATCAATGGCTGTAGCAAAGGCAGCAGCAGAAGCTCTCCAGATGCCTTTATACCAGTATCTCGGCGGCTTCAATGCTAAACAGCTTCCCGTACCCATGATGAATATCATGAACGGCGGTAAACATGCCGACAATACAGTAGACTTTCAGGAATTTATGATTATGCCCGTAGGTGCACCTTCATTCAAGGAAGCTCTCCGTATGTGTGCCGAAATATATCATAACCTCAAAGACGTACTTAAATCAAAGGGTCTTTCAACAGCAGTAGGCGACGAGGGCGGATTTGCTCCCGACCTTCCTACACCCGATGCAGTAATAGACCTTATCAAGGAAGCTGTAGAAAAAGCAGGCTACGGCTGGGGTACAGACATTAAGATTGCTATGGACCCTGCAACAAGCGAGCTCTACGGTGAGGACGGAAAATACCATTTCCCCGGCGAAAGCAAAATGGTAGGCAAAGAGATAGTAAGAACAAGCGAAGAAATGGTAGAGCTTTGGAAAAAGCTTGTTGACAAATATCCTATAATTTCCATAGAAGACGGTCTCGCAGAGGAAGACTGGGCAGGCTGGCAGCTTCTTACAAAGGAAATCGGAGACAGAGTACAGCTTGTCGGTGACGACCTGTTTGTAACAAATACCGACAGACTTAAAAAAGGTATTGAGCTCAAAGCAGGCAATGCAATCCTGATTAAAGTTAACCAAATCGGAACACTTACAGAGACATTCAATGCAATACAGCTTGCTAACAGAAATAATATGACAGCTATAGTAAGCCATCGTTCAGGCGAAACAGAGGATAATACAATTGCTGACATAGTAGTAGCTGTAAATGCAGGTCAGATTAAGACAGGTGCTCCTGCAAGAAGTGACCGTGTTGCCAAATACAATCAGCTTCTCAGAATTGAAGAAGAACTTGAAGATGCTGCCGAATATCCCGGAATCAATGCATTCTTCAATATTAAAAAGTAAAACAAATTACGTATAAATTGTGCTATAGCAGCCGGAGACAATCTCCGGCTGTTTCTATTGGACTAATTTAATTTATCAGTCCGTAACCGGCAAGAGGGGAGCAAAAAGGTGCACATTGAGTTATAGATATTTATTCGCAAAACACAACTTTTGCGAATAAATATTGCTATAGCAGACCTATATTTACTTATTTTACCTCTTATCAGACTCTTTTCTGTTAAATTTCATACTGCTATACTTAAGTTTATTATTCGGCTTAAACTGCTGTCAAAAAGTATGTATTTATGTTCTAAGTGTGTTTGCATAAATCATAGCATTGTGATATACTTATTAAAACAGTATGAATTGAAATTGAAAGGATTTGTTATTATGCTTATATCAACCAAAGGCAGATATGGCGTTATGATAATGGTATATCTCGCTGAAAATTATAATAACGGACACAAGCCTTTAAAAGAAATTGCAGCCAGCCAGGATTTATCCGAAAAATATCTTGAACAGATAATCAATCCCCTTACAAAAGCAGGACTTCTTACCAGCTACAGAGGTGCTCAGGGCGGCTATGCCCTCTCCAAGCCTCCCTGTGATATTGCGGTCGGTGACATACTCAGAATACTGGAAGGCTCTCTGGCACCTGTATACTGCGTCGCGGAAAACGGAGAGACCTGTGACAAGCTTAAGTCATGTAATTCGGTTGTTGTCTGGAAAAAAATTAAGGACGCAATTGATAATGTTGTTGATAATATGATGCTCAGCGACCTTATATCTGAGGAAAAGTAAATTTATATTGATTTACTTATCAAATTATGTTACTATATTATAGTTGAAGTCAGCCGGTGTGGCGGAATTGGCAGACGCACTTGACTCAAAATCAAGCGGAGTAATCCGTGCCGGTTCGAGTCCGGCCACCGGCATCAAAAAATCCCGAGTGTATATGCATTCGGGATTTTTGCTTATCTGTTTTAGACTTGTTTATCTCTGCCCTGCCGCCCTCTTCTTTTAAGGACAACAGGCTTCGCTTATTTTCTTTAAAAAAGCATCTGAATATATGCGGTTGTCCGTAAAACAGTTGATCCTCCGTATGGCTTAGATCATACGGAGGATTTATTTCTGTCTAATCTTCAAACTTGCCGGCGGCGAATGGCTTGTCAAAACCGTTTGGCCGCAGCGAGTACACAGGGAATAGTCGCTTTAGCGGCGCAAGGGGGTGCAG
>JAQXNZ010000096.1 GCA_029098265.1 Clostridia bacterium
CCGCCTACGGCGTCGCCGCATCTTCGGCGTGCTACTTGAAACACGCCATTCTCCTCGGCCGTTATCACTTTGCTTGCAAAGCGCCCACTTGTGGGCGGCGGCACGCTGATATGTGCGCGGTCTCTATAGCATGTTCAAAAATTCCCTTCGGGAACACCTAACGGTGCCGGAGTATATTCTTCCGGTTTGCTTTCCTGCGGTTTGAACTTGGAAAACTCTTCGTTTTCCAAACCTTTACGCACGAAAAATTAGTTTGTCTGCAATCTGAAAGGCGGACAAAACGCCCGCCTTTCAAATTGTCTCTTATTTTAATTTAAGGAAATCCATCGTTACATAAGCATTGCCGTTGGATGAGCTTATGCTTATTCCTATGCCCACATTATCCATATAGTCTGTCATAAGGTTGCTCCTTGAGCCGGGGCTTCTCATCCATTGGCAGTAGACATCTATAACACTGCCATTTACTTTTGCTATATTTTCGGAAGCCATTATATATTCAAGATCCTTATTGTCAAATCTGTCAAAGGGGCTTGTACCGTCCTTATTCGTATAGTCAGAATAGTTCCAGTAGCCCATACTCATGGAATGAAGCTTCGCCGACGACATGGCCTTTTTGTTCATTATGAACTCGCCCAATCCATGCTTTGCCCTTTCAGCATTGATAATATCATAAAGCAGATATATATCGTCCTTTGCCGTCACAGTGTTAAGATTGTGTCTTTCCTCTGTATTCTCCGAGGAAGCATACACATAGCTTATTCTGCTATCACCCGAAAAAGCGCCTATTTCCACCTTGCCGTAGCCGTCATCGTATACAGCGGTATTTACATCTATATTGGCCCTTGCTCCGAAATCAATCTCCGAAACACTATCTCCAGAGGTTATGCCTCTGTAGCTGAAGCTGCTTCCGTTTGAGAATATCTCCGCAATCTTTCCGCCTCTGAAGCCCAAATAGAAGAAATTGTTTAAATCCTTTTTATATACCCATACGCTCATGCCTACGGAAGTATCTTCCACCTTATAGTCGGGATTTCCGTATACGGAAACAATTTTTCCCTCACTGTCACCTATGGAAATATCCGTACCGCCTATATTTATCTTAGACAGCATAAGCTGATAGTAGGCTTCGACAAGCATAGAGGCAGCCTGCTCATATGTAATGTAGGATTTGGGATAGAAATATCCGCCGTAGCCCTTTACAACACCAATGGAAGAAAGATAGCTGACAGCGTACTTCTTGGACTCTGTCATATCCGCCCTGTCCTTGTAATTAAGTGTATAATCCTTTTCGGGCTCGATGATATTGGCTCCGCAGGCTCTTACGGCATTTACCACTATTTCGCACGCTTCTTCTCTTGTAACATAATAATTAGGTGCGAAGGTGGCGTCGCCGATACCCTCTATTATTCCGTTTTCATAGCAGAAGATGACCTCGTTGGCATCGCAGTCATGGAATGGGCTGTTTGATATCGTAATGCCTATTCCGCCTGTGGAGGCTCTGTAAAATCTGACGATAAGCCTGCAAAGATTTTTTCTTGTAATAACGTTGCTTGTGTCAGTGTCCTCCGTTATGATGCCAAGCTCCTTTGCCGCAGTCATGTTGTCCTTCACCGATGAACTCAGAAGAAAGGGCTTCACGTTTCTGTAATCCGCCGCCATAGCGGGAACAGCCGCAGAAAAAGCCATGACTGCAGCAGCGATAAGGGCTACTGCTCTCTTTAATTTACTCATATTACACCTCTTGGTCGGAAGTATCCGAACGCAAAATGAAATAATTGATTAACAATTGTGTAATATTATTTTACCATAATTTTCTGATTAATCAACCTTTTTATTGCCTAAGTGGAGGAAATAAGGCAAAATATGACCAAATAAAGCCCATTTTTTGTGACTTTAAGCCGCATTTCAGCAAAAGTGGAGAACATATTATTAAAAGACGGCATAAAAACAGAGCAGGCATCTGCCTGCTCCGTTTGTGTTTTTTATTATATGCCGAAAACAGCATTCGGACATTAAATTTCTGATTAGTCTCAGTCTTTGATGAAGCCTTCCTCGTCGAACTGAAGTTCGTAAGGTCCTGATACATATTCGATTTCAGGATGATTCTTAAGTTCTTCATAAAGAGGAGCTGAAACTTCGATATGAGCTGTTTCAAGAGTATTCTTAATTCTAACGATACGAGGGTTCTTGAAGTCTGAACCTGCGCACTGTTTAATAATTGTCATAAGTGCATCATAATCGTTATTTCTGTATAAAGGAATATTACCGCCCTGACGGATAGCTGCAGCTGTTACGATGTTTGTCCAAGTAGCATCCCAGTCAATGCTGTTAAGGCATCTTCTTGTTGTGATGTCGGCAAGACCTATACCTACGCCTGAATGATGAGATTCCTCTGTTACGCCTCTAACCATGATATATCTGATACCTGTGTTGTCTTCAAATGTGTATGACATATTACGGCCTACAACGTTGGGGTCCATACCTGAACCGGAGATGTTCTTACCGATTTCGTCGATAATAAGAACGTCGATATCTTTGAATTTTAAATCAGGGATTTTAGCCTTAGCTTCTCTGAGTAATTCGGCATCCAGCTCGATAACATGAGCTGCGTCAGCCATCTTGATTGTGCAGATATCATCATAAGCATTCTGAACAACACCGACACCGAAGCATACTTTTCCTGTTGCGATTAAAGCTTCACCGATTTCAGGTAAGAATCCGGGCATTTTGTAAGCGCCCTGAGCGTGGAACATTGATGCTCCCTCATGGTTACCGAGACCGATAGCGATTATCTTAAGAAGTCCGCTCTCATGGTCGCCTCTGATTTCTGTATGAGGTTTAACCTTGTTGAAAAGAACGATACCGTCAGCTTCCATAGCGATTTTATCAACATAGATAGGTGCGCCGTTTGAAAGCTTGCCGATTTCAACAACTTCCATAGATGAAGGGATATCTACTCCCATGCTTTCGGGTGTAATACCAAGGCTTTCAAGAACTTCAAGCTGGCCTTTTGCATTAGCACCGCCATGGCTTCCCATTGAAGGTACGATGAAAGGATCTGCGCCCCACTCCTTAAGAGAGTCAACGATTGCTTTTACCATCTCGGGAAGGAAAGGAATACCGCGGCTTCCTACTGTTATAGCTATTCTCTTGCCCTTAAACTGCTCTTTGTCTATGGGATCCTCAGCCAGCATCTTTTTCATATATGCACCGGGATCATCAATTTTATTCTTGTCATAAACCTGAAGCATTTTGTACATGGGAGGGATAGCCACCATGTCAAGACCCTGAACAACAAAATTCATTTCCGGGAAATCAATAAACTGCATAATAATAACCTCCTTATATATACCTCTTCTTAACAAGCGATACATAAAACGTAATCCCCATTAGCTTATTTATGTATCTTCATAATGCTAAGGTGATTATAACTCTTTGTAAAAAAGATGTCAATATTTTTTGTGCAAAATGGCATATTTTAACCATTAAATTTCATATTAATATGACATTATACATGAAATATAGAGATCATATGTCTGTCCGCGCATATAATTATTACAGCATAACTTCCAGTTATAATTATATATCAACAGTATTTTATATAATATTTGCATAAAACATTCGTTAATATGCATTTTGTAACATCATATATGTAAAGCATTTACTATTAAACATCGATATAAAATTAATTCTTTATTTTTTCAGTCCGATAATTAAGTTAATTTTTTGTTAAATAAACCTATGGAAATATATATCAAATAGTTTATTATAATTATTATAAAGCATATTTTATCGATATGAATTGCAAAATCTAAAGCTTAAAGGAGGTTTCTAAAATGAAGAAATTTCTTTACAAACTCCGCATACCGGCTGCAGCCGTAATGGCCGCCGCCATGATTGTTCCTGCGATTCCCGTTATTGCCGCAGAGCAGCCTGCTGAAAACGAAATCTATGTTGTTGAACAGGGTGACTGTCTCTGGAACATAGCCAAAGAAAAGCTCGGTTCGGGAGCCCGCAATACGGAAATATTCAAGCTTAACAGGGACATACTTAAAAGCGCAGATCTTATATTCGCAGGTCAGCAGCTTAAGCTTCCCATTTTCGTGCAGATAACAGAGCCCGTCGAAGCTCCTGCCGAGGATGAGAAAAATGAGGACATAGCCGTTACCGCCATCGATAAATACGGCAACCTCGTTCTTTCCGTATCGGGAACAGAGCTCCTTTCCCTAGGCTATACCTACGGCGATATGCTTACCGTTAACATCGGCGGAAAGGTATACGATATGCCTGTTAGCACAAACTATTCAGATGTGGAAAATGGCAGTCCTATATGCATAGTTGTTATAGACGAAGCCGCAGACAAGGATTATGTTGTACTTGCTATAAACATGGACAATCTTGCCGCTGACGCTGAAATTGCTGTCAAGACTTCCATAGACGAAGAGCCCGGATACCGCTGGGATTACAACGAAGGCGTTGATATTCCTGTAAGCATATCCATAGAAATGAAGGAACAGGGCGGATACTATGCAGAATATCTGCTTAATCAGCTTGCAAGAACCAATGCCCGTGAGGACTATGTGGGACTGACAGACAGGCAGTTTGCAAACTTCCGTGCTGTTGAGACAACAGGCATGGGCAGTGGAAAGCTTTACCGCAGTTCTTCACCGGTAAATCCTGAGCTCGGCAGAAATACCTATTCTGACAAGGCCGCCGAAGCCGCAGGAATAAAAACGGTTGTGAACCTTGCTGATACAGCAGAAGGTATGGCTGCATATGAGGGATGGGCAGATACGTACTATTCCAAGTGCAGTGTTATCGGCCTTAATCTCGGAGTTGACTTCAAACAGGCTTACTTTCAGGCAGGTCTTGCTGAGGGTATGCGCTTCATGGCAGAAAACGACGGACCTTACCTTATCCACTGCACCGAGGGCAAAGACAGAGCAGGCTTTGTAAGCGCACTGCTTGAATGTCTCATGGGTGCATCAGCCGATGAGGTTGTTGCCGACTACATGGTAACCTATTACAACTATTACGGTGTTGAGGAAGGCACAGAGCAGTATGATGCCATTGCTTCCGGCAACATCGATAAGAGCCTTGCCGATGCCTTTGGCATAGATGACATTCACGCTGATGGTGTTGACCTCGCCGCCGAAGCAGAGGGGTATATGAGCGAAAAACTCGGTCTTTCAGCCGAAGAAATATTCGCTTTAAAAGCAAAGCTCAGTTAAAGAATTTTTAATTTTCAAAAATTAATTTTTGAGACGAAACAGCCGACTTCACGGATTTTTAATATCTATGTTGTCGGCTGTTTTTATTTACGGTGCATGCATAAAATCTGTTTTCGTAAATATGCAATAATAATCTTACAGTTATATAATTCCAAAGTAGGTACATACCGAATAAAATTCCTCTGCTTTACAGATACTACGTTTGCAGATAAACACCAAAAGGCGGTATCGAGGCTTACGGAGCCAAAGCCGCCGTGAAAGTAAATGTCATATCTAAACGGAGGTATTTTTATATGAAAGCAACAGGCATAGTCAGAAGAATTGACGACCTGGGCAGAGTCGTCATTCCCAAGGAAATACGAAGAACCCTGAGAATAAGGGAGGGCGACCCTCTTGAGATATTCACCGACTCAGACGGTGAGATAATTTTGAAAAAGTATTCCCCAATCGGCGAGCTCGGTGCCTTTGCCAAGGAATACGCTGAGTCCCTTGCCCAGACAATCGGACATTTCACCTGCATCGTTGACAAGGACCAGATTATTGCCGTTTCGGGCGGGCCTAAAAAGGACTTTTATGAGAAGCACATCAGCAGTGCCATGGAAAAGTGTATCAGTGCCCGCAGTACCCATGTTGCCGACAGACCCGACAGCAATTTCGTTCCTGTACTTGAAGAAGATTCGGCTGCGGAGGGGCAGTACAATCATCAGCTCATTACCCCTATCATATGCGAGGGAGACGCCCTCGGCGCCATTGTATTTTTATCGGCTGACAAAAAAATGGGTGAAATAGAAGGCAAGCTGGCCCAGACAGCGGCAGGCTTTTTAGGAAAACAAATGGAGCAATAACAAAAAAGACAGGCACATCGGAACCTTAAGCACCGTGTGTCTGTCTTTGTTTCTAATTATTATTCGGCATAGTAGTTGATAAGACAGCCTGCAAGAATTATCTTTCTTTCATCGTCTGTGATATCGCCCATTTTAAGTGTGAAAGGAACAAGCTTTCCGCCCTTTACGATGTATGCGGGAATTTCGCTGTTCTTATCCTCGATAGCCTTTCTGATACCGGGAACAAATAAATAATCTCCGTTTTCAAAAGGTATCTCGTCCTCGAATATGAAAGGAAGCATGCCCCAGTTGATAAGGTTTGAGCGATATCTCTTTGTGGCATATTCCTTGGCAATATTAGCCCAGCCTCCCAGTACCTTCTGACAGCTTGCGGCCTGTTCTCTTGCGGAACCGTCACCGGGTTTTACTGCATATATTGTGCTTCCGATTCCTGTTTTATTGATATCAAAATCAGCAAACTCAGCTTTGATTGCATCGTTTATTTCTTTAAGCTCGCCATATGCCGCAACTGGGTCTTTGCCGTCCAGTCTTGCCTTTTCAGCCAGCTGTACTTCTTTTGCTCTGCCCACATATGCTGGGTCCTTTCTGGAAAGGGCAAATTCCGCAAGCTTTAAGGGATTTGAACGATATGAAGATGTTTCGCCCGAAGGAATAAGCTCGTCCGTTGTTGTTACGGGGTCCTTTATGACGGAAACAACCTTCAGTATAATATCGTCTGTCAGTGCGCTCATGGCGGGCCAGTCTGTGATGTTGGGGCCGAATCTGAGCTCTACGGAGCTGTCAGCCTTGCCGTATCCGTCATAGCATCTGTTCTTATATACCTCTCCGTTAAAGAAGTATTTAGGCTTTGTATAGTTTACGTCAAGGTCTGTGGCAGGTGTTATTACGCCCTTGTTTATGGCTGTAGCCGCAATGGAGCGCGCGTCCATAAGTGCTACGGAGGCAATCTGTCCGCTTGTTATCTTGGAGCCCTCACGGTTAGGGAAGTTTCTTGTGGAATGTCTTATGCTCAGGCAGTTGTTTGCGGGAACATCACCTGCACCGAAGCAGGGGCCGCAGAAGGCCGAAAGAACCGTTGCGCCTGCCATCATTACATCGGCAATCCTGCCGTTTTCAACAAGTGAGAGGAAAACGGGCTGGCTTGAAGGATATACACTGAGCGCAAATTCGCCGTCGCCTATGGAGCTGCCCCTCATTATATCTGCCGCATCGCAGATATTCTCGTATGTACCGCCGGCACAGCCTGCGATAACGCCCTGTTCTACCACAAGTCTGCCGTTTCTTACTTTCTCCTTGAGGGAGAATTTTATTGTATCGTTATCAAGCTGTTTAGCGCCTGACTTTTCAACCTCGTCAAGTATATCCATAAGGTTTGCGTTAAGGTCGTCAATGGTATAGATGTTGCTGGGATGGAAGGGCATTGCTATCATGGGCTTAACAGTTGAAAGGTCAACATATACAAGTCCGTCATAGTATGCTATGTCCCCGGGATTCTGTTCCTTGAAGTCTCCGCTTCTTCCGTGAATATCATACCATTCCTTAACCTTTGAGTCTGTTTTCCATACAGATGAAAGGCAGGTTGTTTCTGTTGTCATTACATCGACACCGTTTCTGTAGTCAACGGAAAGATTGTCAATACCGTCTCCCACAAACTCCATAACCTTGTTTTTAACATATCCGTTTTCAAATACAGCACCGATAATGGCAAGGGCCACATCCTGAGGGCCTACGCCTGCTTCGGGCTTACCCGTAAGGTATACGGCTATTACCTGGGGTCTGTCTATATCATATGTTTTGTTCAAAAGCTGTTTAACAAGTTCGGGGCCGCCCTCACCTACAGCCATTGTTCCCAGTGCGCCGTAGCGTGTATGGCTGTCGGAGCCCAGTATCATCTTGCCTACTCCCGACATCATTTCACGCATATACTGGTGAATAACAGCCTGATGGGCAGGTACATATATTCCGCCATATTTCTTTGCACATGAAAGACCGAAAAGGTGGTCGTCCTCGTTTATTGTTCCGCCGACGGCACAGAGGCTGTTATGGCAGTTTGTAAGAACGTAGGGCATGGGGAATTTCTCAAGTCCGCTGGCACGGGCTGTCTGGATAATTCCTACATAGGTGATGTCGTGGGACGCCATAGCGTCGAATTTGATTTTAAGTTTGTCCATGCTGCCCGAGGTATTATGCTTATTAAGAATACCGTAGGCCATTGTATTTTCTGAGCCCTCCTGCTTTGAAACGGTTCTTCCCTTTAAAGCCATGAGCTCATTATCAGCGTTTGCATTGTCCTCAACGATTGTCTTTCCGTCCACAAGAAAGACACCGCCGTCATATAATTTTATCATTTGCCAGCCTCCATTGTTGTATAATAATAGATAAATATTTTATATTATAACGCTTTAGCACGCTGATGTAAAGACATCATTATGCGAACTGCGCAATAAATTTCG
>JAQXNZ010000097.1 GCA_029098265.1 Clostridia bacterium
CTCCAAGGAAAGGGACATCGACAAGCTTTTCATTGAGATAGGTAAAAAGGTATATACCGATTATAAGGATATACTTCCCGATGAAATTAAAGAAATGTTCGGCAAAATAGATGCTATTAAGGCAGAAATAGACGGACTGAATGACAAAATAAAGGAAATAAAAGATAACTGATATAAATTAAGCACGCTCGGTTGAAAGCGTGCTTGTTTGTCTTTTGATACTGATTGAATTTATAAGCCTGATGCCGGAAAAGTATTTACAAAACAGTTAGGATAAATAAAAGAACTTCACAGTAAGTTGGGGCCCTTCCTCCCCAAAGGGAGGCGCTCAAAAAAAGTGAAGTTCTTAGTACAATAATATCACAGGCTGAATATAAACTCAATTACAATGATATTACAGATATCAACAGCTCTGCCAAAAATGCAGACCTCAAAGCAAAGTGAAGCCTTAGTATTCATCACATATATAGCATGTACATTTCGGATATTTTCTGTCCAGATATTCCGCCTTTTCCCTGTTGTTGATAACGGCATGTCCTTCTTTTTCAAGCTCTGCAAGAGTTTTATAGCCCTCTGCAAACTGAATAAAATATCCTGCCTCCAGCTCCAAATCCGCTGTATCCTCACAGGGTGTACCGTCCATTCTGAAAATTCCGTTGTTTATACTGCTTATGTGGTCACTGAGCTTTATCGAAATACCGCTTTCCTTAAAAATCATATTCATCAGCTTCGGCATATTCACAGCCGCAGCCACACCGTGGGGTATTATTTCCGATGTACAGCCCGCAAGCTCCGCCCTGCTGTCGGGTGGAAATTTTATTTTTATGGGCTTATTGTCAGCTATAAACGCAAGGGCATTAAGAAGTGATTCCGCAGTCTCCTCACTGTCATAGGCCGTTTCAACTGCCGTAAGCCCCTCAACGCCGTTGAAGTACATGGCATATCCCTTTGTCTCGCCGCCCTTTTCCGCTATTATAAATTCTCCGCCGTCAGATGCCAAATCCGCAGTCTTAAGCCTGAAATCATGCATAGAACGTGCCAATGTGCCCGAGTATTTCTCCGCAAACTTTAGATATACTGGATACAGCTTGCCCATTTCAGACATTCTGCCGAAATTTACTCCGGAAGGCATTATTTTCGGTTTATCGGCCGTTCCCTTTATAAATCTAGTATCTGTAGCCGTGTAGTTTCCCTGGCGAAAGTAATTCTCGTGCTTTACAGGCGTATGCGGCGCAACCGTTATACCGCTGTCGGCAAGACTGTTTACAAGTATTTCAAAGGCTTTGGACATATATCCCCTGCCCCTGTAGTCTGGGTCTGTGGAAAAACCCGCCAGCATTGCCGCAGGGACTATATTTCCTCTGATATACATATTGACGGGGAATGAATACATGGCATTCACAAGCTTTTCGTCCTCAATAGTGCAGACAGAGTATTCAGGATAAAATCTTTTTTCAAAAAAGAAGTCCATAAAGCTGTCGCTGTCTCCGAAACAGGTCTGCCAAAGAGCCCTTAGGTAAGGCTTATCCTCCATTGTACATAATCTTTGAACCGCCATATACGAACACCTCTCTTACAAAAATCAGGCCATTCCGTATTTCTTTTTAAGGTCCGCAAGGAGGGCCTTGTACTTTTCGTTTATAAGGTCTGTTTTACCCTTGCTTCCTGCCGCAAGTCCCCTTGTGGGAGCAGTTTTTTTAAGTTCATCATGTATTTCATCGTCCCATTTTTTCATCAGAGCGTTAAATTCCTCTGTATATTCAGGATTCCAAGCCATATTATCGCCTCACAAATGTTTAATATCAATGAAATGTTACTAATAAATTTTATCATAAATTGACCTGTATGGCAAATAATTAATGAAAAAACCTTGACTTTATATAGTTCGGATTTTAGAATTTTTGCTATAGAGGAGGGTTAAGCAAATGATAAAGGTTTTGGTAACGTCACCCTGTGACGAGCGTTCTAAAGAAATACTTGAGTCGGTGAAGGACATTGCCGACATTACATATATCGACGGTGACAGCCCCGAAGGCATACCTGCGGAATATTTAAATGAAGCTGAAATAATTATAGGTGAGCCTGATATTGAGCTGTTGAAGCAGGCGCCGTCATTGAAACTTCTGCAGCTTGCAATGGCAGGCACGGATAAATACACCCTTTCCGACGGATTTCCTGCAGGCGCTATTCTGTCAAACGCATCAGGAGCCTTCGGCGGCGTTATATCTCAATATGTGGTCGGCGCAATACTTAATATATGTCACAAATTCTATAAATACCGTGACAATCAGAAAAACAGCCTTTGGCACGATGAGGGCATTGAAATCAATCTCAGCGGCAAGCGTGTGCTCATTGTAGGCGCAGGAAACATCGGCAGTTCCGTTGCTCATAAGCTGTCCGTATTCGGTACAGAAAATATAGGCATAAGAAGAAATATTTCCGACATACCGCCGTTCTTTGACGAAATGCACAGCCTTGATGAGCTGGACAGTCAGCTTCCTATGGCTGATATTGTTGTTGCCTGCATACCCAATTCAGACTATACACGTCACATGTTCAATGAGAAGCGCTTTATGCTTATGAAAAAAGAGGCTGTATTCGTAAATGTCGGACGAGGTGCTCTTGTTGTCGAGTCCGATTTGGTAAAGGTTATGAAAGGCGGTCATCTGGCAGGGGCAGTGCTGGACGTTACGGAAACGGAGCCGCTTCCCTCCGACAGCCCGCTGTGGGAAATCGAAAACCTTATAATAACACCGCATATTTCGGGCAAAAGCTTCGGTCATTCCAGAGAAATAACCGACGGAATATACAAAATAGCCGCTGAAAATATAAGGAATATGGCAGAAGGAAAGCCTTTAAGAAATGTAATTGACTTTAAAAAGTTCAGAAAATAAAATTGGGAGAGAAAAACCTCTCCTTTTTATATTATAAAGCACTATTCTATTAAAAATAAAAACGGGCACGGGATTTAATTCCGTGCCCATCTGTTTTTGAATATTAACCAAAGTATTTACGCTTTATTTATCTATAGCAGAGAGAAATATATAGTAGCGTCTTGAAACATAATCGTCTGCTCTCCCTCGCTTGCTCAGTCGGCACACTCCTTGTTTCTGCGCATGTAAAAATTTCCTTCATCTGCCACCGGCAGCGGAAATTTTTACATCATACCAGGGTCCATTCCGCCTGCAGGTACTGCGGGTGCAGGAGCGGGAAGCTCTGCAACAACAGCCTCTGTTGTAAGGAATGTTGAAGCAACTGATGATGCGTTCTGGAGAGCTGTTCTTGTAACCTTTGTGGGGTCAATGATACCTGCTTCTACCATGTCAACATACTTTTCGTTGAGAGCATCGAAGCCTGTTCCGTCGGGCATTTCCTTAACCTTGCTTACGATAACTGAGCCTTCAAGACCTGCGTTAGCAGCAATCTGACGCATGGGAGCCTCAAGGGCCTTAATAATGATTTCAGCACCTGTTCTCTCATCGCCTGTAAGCTCTGTAAGCATACCTTTAATCTTTTCAACTGTGTGGATATATGCTGTACCGCCGCCTGCGATGATACCTTCTTCAACGGCTGCTCTTGTAGCTGCGAGAGCATCTTCCATACGAAGTTTCTTTTCCTTCATTTCTGTTTCTGTAGCGGCACCAACCTTGATAACTGCTACGCCGCCCGAAAGCTTAGCAAGTCTTTCCTGAAGCTTTTCTCTGTCGAAATCACTTGTTGTGTTTTCAAGAGCAAGCTTAATCTGAGCAATACGTCCGTCGATATCTTCTTTGTTGCCTGCGCCGTCTGTAATAATAGTAAGTTCTTTCTCAACTCTTACTGTTCTTGCACGTCCGAGCATATCAAGTGTAGCATCCTTAAGGTCGATGCCAACTTCCTCGGAGATTACTGTACCACCTGTAAGAGCAGCGATGTCGCCGAGCATTGCTTTTCTTCTGTCGCCGTATCCGGGTGCTTTAACGGCTACGCATGTGAATGTACCTCTTAATTTGTTAACAACGAGTGTTGCAAGAGCTTCGCTCTCAACATCGTCAGCAATTATAAGGAGCTTAGCGCCTGTCTGAACGAGCTGTTCAAGTATAGGAAGGATTTCCTGAATGTTGCTGATCTTCTTGTCTGTGATAAGGATGTAGGGATTGTCAAGAACTGCAACCATCTTTTCCATATCTGTTGACATATAAGCTGAAAGATAGCCCTTGTCAAACTGCATACCTTCTACCATTTCAAGCTCTGTGTTAAGTGTCTTTGACTCCTCAACAGTGATAACGCCGTTGTTTGTAACCTTTTCCATAGCGTCTGCAATCATTTCGCCTACTTCGTCGTCACCTGATGAAATAGCGGCTACTCTTGCGATATGGTTCTTTGTTGATACTACCTGGCTCATGCCCTTAATGCACTCAACAGCCTTGTCTGTAGCCTTTTTCATACCTTTACGAAGGATGATAGCATTTGCGCCTGCTGCGATGTTCTTAAGGCCTTCCTGAATCATTGCCTGTGCAAGAACAGTAGCTGTTGTTGTACCGTCGCCTGCTACATCGTTTGTCTGTGTAGCTGCTTCTGTTACAAGGTGTGCGCCCATGTTTTCATAGGGATCTTCAAATTCGATATCCTTAGCGATTGTAACACCGTCGTTTGTGATAAGGGGTGTGCCGTATTTTCTGTCAAGAACTACGTTACGTCCTTTGGGTCCGAGTGTTACCTTTACTGTATCTGCAAGTTTGTTTACGCCGGCCTCAAGACCTTTTCTGGCGTCGTTTCCGTATTTTACTTCTTTAGCCATGATTAATTACCTCCAACGATCTATTATATTTTTATCAGTCTTCTACGATAGCAAGAATGTCGCCCTGCTTTACAACAAGTAATTTTTCTCCGTCACATTCAACCTCTGTGCCTGAATACTTTGAATAAATTACTTTGTCGCCGGCCTTAACAACCATCTCTATTTTCTTTCCGTCAACTGCATCGCCGTTGCCTACTGCAATTACTGTTGCCATCTGAGGTTTTTCCTTTGACTGTGAGGGAAGAACGATACCTGATTTTGTTTTTTCCTCTGCTTCCATCTGTTTAATTACTACCTTATCTCCAAGTGGTATAAGTTTCATTTTTATTTCCTCCTTAATGCTTTTCAATCTTTTTGTTAGCACTCATTATATCCGAGTGCTAATCATTGTCTATATATTACTTACGAAGCCTGATATATGCAAACACTGTTTAAAACCGAATTTAGTTTAAATCAGAAAATTTAGCTAATATAAATTTAATTATCTCATTATTTCTCTTGATTAATCACTTTTTCTCATTTTTTAAGCACTCGGCACTGTGAGGGCAGGAAGAACAGCCGTTTCCGCATACGGTGTCATTTGCCTTCTCATCAGATTTTAATTTTCTGCTCTGCATATAGCCCAATATAACGGCTATTACAATCAATGCTATAACTACATATACCATATTATTCCCCCTAAAATCCTTATATTTACCCGAGACACATTAAATCTTCAATATTAACCCCGTTAAAATCATCTGTAACAATGTCAGCTTCATCAAGGCACTGTTTTCCGCTGGTCGGATTTATGTAGCCTAACGCCTTCATTCTTGCTGCCTTAGCCGCCTTTACACCGTTTTCGGAATCCTCCACCACTATGCATTCATCGGGACTAACACCCAGTCTTTCTGCTGCCAGCAGGAATACATCCGGCGCGGGCTTTCCTCTTTTAACATCGGATCCGGAAGTAAGAGAGTCGAAATATTTGGCAATATCAAGCTTTTCAAGAACCATGTTTATTAGTTCGTAGGAAGATGATGAAGCCACTGCGGTTTTAAGCCCCTTTTCCTTTATATGTGAAAGCAGCTGAGGTATTCCGCTTACAGGCTCAATATTTTCATCCGCTATTACATCAAGTATCATCTGTTCCCTGCGCTTAGTCATTTCCTCAACAGAAGCGTCAAGGGAAAACATCTTTTTAAGGGTTGTCATTCTGTCCCTTGTGACCGTTCCCGCAAAAGCCTCATAGAACTTTTCGTCCCTTATGATGCCGTATTCTGCCATAGTGTCAATATCAGCCTTAAAATGATAGGGCTGACTGTCCACAAGCACTCCGTCCATATCAAAAATAAATGCTTTCATATCAATTCCTCATTTACTCAAAAATCCCGTTGGAAGTACAATCCCAACGGGTCTTTATTTTTATATGATAGTTCCTCCGCAAAGCACATACTCACCGTCATAGACAACAAGTGCCTGTCCGGGAGTAACCGCCCTCTGCGGCTCATCAAAGACACATTTCAGCAGTCCGTTTTCAACACTTACCGTACACGGTGCTTTTTTATGGCTGTAGCGTATTTTGGCTTCGGCACGAACCTCGCCCTCAATGTTTTCCACCGCCATAAAGTTTATATTGTCTGCCAGTACTTCTCTTTTGAAAAGCTCCTCATTATCACAGAGAACCACCTGATTTTTGTCCGTATCAATATGGTGAACATATACATGCTTTCCCATTGCCAATCCGAGACCCTTTCTCTGGCCTACGGTATAGTGGATTATTCCCTTATGCTTTCCCAAAACATTGCCGTCCATGTCAACATAGTCTCCGGCAGGAAACTTTGTTCCGTCATAGCTTTCAATAAAAGAAGCGTAGTCACCGTCGGGCACAAAGCATATATCCTGGCTGTCAGGCTTGGAGGATATTTGCAGATCAATGCTTTTGGCAATCTCTCTTATCTGATCCTTATTATAGTCGCCTACAGGCATAAGCGTAGATGCAAGCTGATCCTGAGTAAGATTAAAAAGCGCATAGGTCTGATCCTTTCCCGCCGATGCAGAAGCACATATAGAGTATCTGCCCGTCACAGGGTGCTTTTTTATCCTTGCATAGTGTCCCGTGGCTATATAGTCTGCACCTATTTGTTTCGCACGCAACAAAAGCGCCTCCCATTTCACATATCGGTTGCAGGCAATACATGGGTTAGGCGTCTTTCCTTGCTTATATTCATTTACAAAATACTTTATTACGCTTTCTTCAAAATCCCTGCGGAAATTCATAACATAATGCGGTATGCCTATGCTGTTGGCGACCCTCCTGGCATCGTCCACAGCTGAAAGTCCGCAACAGCCGCCGTTATCGGAAATATCCTGCCAGCTTTCCTCCTGCCATATCTGCATGGTCACACCGATAACGTCATAGCCCTGTTGTTTAAGCAGGTATGCCGCAACGGAGCTGTCAACTCCGCCCGACATACCTACTACTACTTTTTTCTTTTCCATTAATCCTGGTCGGGAATCTCGTGAAGCTCGCCGATGTCATTAACGGGTCTTTCAAGTCCCTCGATGACGATATGGTTTTTCTCCGCATAGTCCCATAACGCAGCGTGGAGAGCCTCCTCGGCAAGACATGAGCAGTGTACCTTTACAGGGGGCAGTCCGTCAAGGGCCTCCATAACAACCTTATTTGTAATTTCAAGTGCCTCGGGAATAGTCTTGCCCTTTACAAGCTCTGTAGCCATACTGCTTGTGGCAACAGCCGCACCGCAGCCGAATGTCTTGAACTTGGCATCTTCGATTATTCCGTTCTCTATTTTAAGATAGACCTTCATAATGTCTCCGCATTTGGCATTGCCGACTGTGCCGACACCGCTTGCGTCCTCAATTTCGCCCACATTTCTGGGGTTCATGAAATGGTCCATAACTTTCTCGCTGTATTCCATGTTAAATTACCTCCATTGCTATTGCTGATAAATCTATTTATTACTTTTTATTCTTAATTTCCTCGTAAAGGGGAGACATATCTCTGAGTCTCTGTACTATAGGAGGAAGCACCTCGATAAGCTTATCTACCTGTTCCTCTGTATTCTGGTATCCGAGTGTTATTCTGAGTGAGCCGTGTGCCTTTTCGTGAGGCAGACCAATGGCAAGAAGTACATGTGAAGGGTCAAGAGAGCCCGAAGTACATGCAGAACCGCTGGAAGCGCAGATTTTGTTTGCATCAAGGAGAAGGAGCATTGACTCGCCCTCGATGAACTCAAATGAAATATTTACGTTGCCGGGAAGTCTGTCTGTGGGGTGACCGTTAAGTCTTGCATAGTCAACCTGACTGAGTATGCTGTTTATAACTTTATCTCTGAGATATACAAGTCTTGCCGTTACCTCGTCCATTTCCTCCATTGCAAGCTCGATAGCCTTGCCGAGGGCAACAATACCAATTACGTTTTCTGTACCTGCACGTCTTCCTCTTTCCTGCTGTCCGCCGTGGATAAGGTTCTTAATCTTGCAGCCCTTTCTGATATAGAGTGCGCCGATACCCTTAGGTGCGCCGAGCTTGTGTCCCGAGAGTGAAAGAAAGTCAATATTCATATCCTGCACGTCTATTTTAACGTGTCCGACAGCCTGTACGGCATCTGTATGGAAATATATGCCCTTTTCTTTGCAGAGAGCGCCGATTTCTTTAATGGGCTCGATTGTGCCTATTTCGTTGTTGGCAAACATAATACTGACAAGTATTGTTGTAGGTCTGATAGCCTTGCGTACATCCTCAACCGATACCTTGCCGTATTCATCAACAGGAAGATATGTTACTTCAAATCCGTTTTCCTCAAGGAACTCGCATGTATGCAGTATTGCATGATGCTCTATGCATGATGTAATAATATGGTTTCCTTTGTCCTTGAGTGCGCAGGCAACACCCTTAAGCACCCAGTTGTCGCTTTCGGAGCCGCAACCTGTGAAGAAAATTTCCTCGGGCTTTGCGTTAAGAGCCGTAGCAACCTGTGCTCTTGCTTTATCAATTGCTTTTTTGCTTTCTCTGGCTATTGAATAAACGCTTGAAGCGTTTCCGTAGTAAGTTTCCAGATAAGGCTTTATCTCTTCATAAACCTCAGGTCTGATGGGAGTTGTAGCCGCATTATCAAAATAAATCAAATCGTTCATATTACTGACTCCTTTTATTTATTATAAATATTAAAATTTACTATGCATGAAATCCTAGTAAACCGGTTGGATATACATAATATATCACTGACATTACATTATGTCAATAATAATTCCTATCTATCCGGTATAAAATCTTTATTTCGCCAATCTTTATTCGGTGAATGTGCAAATGCCCTTATATTATAGACTGACAGCGGTTTTTGTGGTATACTTCCCTAAAGGAGTATGATATCTATGGCAGCTTATAAAATCAATATTTCCCGTATTGAAGAACTTATTACACAATACGCTGAGACCAACGGCATTGACAGCAATGTCGGCAAAATGGTGTCCGCCGCAGAAAATATCAAGAAGCACAAAGTGCCTTCCTTCGCTGAAATCGTTCTGCTTGCAGGTCTGCTTGAGGTTTCTCCCGATTATATTCTCGGCCTTACGGACTTAAAGGAACCTGAGGACAAAGATATGTCAAAGATACTTTACGCCATGTCCCGCCTTGACGGAGGCATGAGACACTCACTGGCAAAAAAGGCAGAGGAATATGTTTTTATCCAAAACAACACATTCAACCCAGAGGACTCCGGAATAGAAATGATAACAGCTGATACATTATCCGAAAGTGCTCAAAATACGGCGGCAAAGGCCGCAGATGTTAAAAAATAAAACAGCAGGGTAATGAAGCGTAAAGCCTCGTCACCCTGCTTATTTTTACCTGTTTTCGGTTTTATATTTGTTGGCAAGCTCCTT
>JAQXNZ010000098.1 GCA_029098265.1 Clostridia bacterium
TCCGAGGGAACGGTCAAAAGCAGGCTTTCAAGAGGCAGACAGAAGCTGAGAAAATTTTTGGAGGAGGACAGCTATGAATAGGGAAGAACTTAAAAAAGAATATCCGCAGATGCCTGACAGCTTTTTGGAGACTGTCAATAAATCCGTAGCCGCAGAGCTTGATAAAAACGGAAAGGTGATAAAAATGAAAAAAAGAATATTACTTGTACTGGCGGCTACACTGGCTATAGCGGTAACTGCCATAGGAGCAGGAAAGGCTGCATACACTGTTGCCCGTAGTGATGCATTCTCCGATTTTACAGATGAAAGCAAAATACCCGATAAGGCCGAGGATATAGGTGTGGATTTCAAATATGTGACGGAGTTTGAAAACGGATATAGATTTAATAAAGGATATATATCTAACTGTGATGAAAGGGACGATAATGATGTTTCCATAAGAAAGTATAAATCCCTTGATTTAATCTATACAGGAGATGCCGGAAAGCTGTTTTTTTCCGTGGAGGAATACAACAACACTATGGATACGGAGGACGGCGAAATATCAGCATTTATTCAGCCGTACAAATGCGTTCCCGTAGATTACGAGCTGACGGAGCAGGACAAGGAAGATATGGAAAGCGGTAAATATGTAATATCGGTGGGCAGCGAAGAAGTTGAACTGTACGATGTATACCATGTCACATGGCATGAGGACGGCGTTCAGTACATGCTTATGCAGTACAGCTACAGCGGAAGCCTTACCCTTGACGAAATGACGGAAATGGCAGAGGAAATACAGGCGGCAGAGGCTGACTGAGGAGAAGGTGGGTTTTTATATTATAACTGAATAACCCAATACCTGTTTTTGAGTCCTGCGGAAGAAATTTTGCGGGGCTTATCTTTTTTAAGAAAGACTTAATGCTTATATCAGCTTTTTCTTAAAAGAAAAACGGTATTATCATCTTAAAGGAGTGAGGATAAATGCTGTATATGCTTTTAGAAATTGCAGAACTGTATGCGGTCATGTTCATACCGTTTGCTTTTTATTGCATTGTATTAATCAAAATTTACGCCGATAGAGGAATAGATGTCACAAAGGGTTTTGCGTTCGGTCTGTTTGCATTATCCGCGGTTTTTACAGCAATAGTATATGCTACAGGTGCGGCAGGGCTTGATGAGGTGCTGAGATTTAAGACATCAATGCTTAATTCAAGCGAAATAAATGTTATTCCCCTTGTGAACGGCGAGCCTAAAGGAATGCTTTTGAATCTGCTTCTTTTTGTACCGCTTGGCGTGATATTGCCGTTGCTGTGGACAGGCTGTAAAAGTATAAAAACAACTGTGATTATAGGATTTTTGTTCTCGCTTGTAATTGAGATAAGCCAGCTTTTTAATTTCAGAGCAACGGATATTGATGACTTGATAATGAATACACTTGGAACCGCCGCCGGATTTTTGATATATAGAGCAGCCCTTAAAAATGTGTCGTTATTCAGCATGGAAGGCGGAGGAAAAGAGGCAGCTATAAATCTATCGGCAATGTTTATAATATATTTTTTCATAGGTATGCCTGTTTTAAATTTGCTGTGTGCAATGGCTTATTAATAGTAAAAAGCCCAGCTATCGCAAGCCTGCGATACTGAGCTTTTTTGTTACTTACTGCAGTAAGCCTTGATTGCCTTTGACAGAAATTCAGCGGTACCTTCGCCGTAACGGTCGATGTTAGCCTTAAAGCGTTCATCGGCTATATACATTTCTCCGAGGCCGGACAGTATTTCGTCGGTGCAGTTATAGTAGAACCTTGTTAGATGCTTCTGCCACTCCTTCACAAGGGACTGAGCTTTTTCTCCGGCAGGGTCGCTGTCTTTAATTTCTGCCAGTGCCAAAAAAATTCTGTCCATATCCTTTGCCATGTCATTGCAGTCATCGGCATTCATTGAAGCGGCCTTTTCCTCACTCTGTTTGTATTCGGGAGTGTTTCCCCAGCGCTCTCTGGCTTCCTTTGCGTATTTTGCTTTTGTTTCTTCTATCTGTTTAACAGTTGTTTTAATGTCTGACATATATGTTCCTCCTAATCTTTCTGTAACAAGCCCTATAAGACCGTCTATATGACGGCGTTTCAGCTTAAGCATTTCAAGGTGCTTTTCAAGGGCCTGTCTGCTGTCATAATCGGGTCTGTCGAAAATATGGGCTATTTCCTTTAGGGAAAGCTCAAGCTCCCTGTAGAACATCACCTGCTGGAGCTTTGAAATCTCGTTTTCACCGTAATATCTGTATCCGGATTCAGATATTTCAAGGGGTTTAACAAGTCCTATTTCATCGTAGTATCTCAGTGTGCGCACACTTATGCCGAACAGAGCGGCGGTCTCTCCTATGGAAAGTCTCATATTTCTCACCTCGGTTATAGAATAAAGCATTACGGTGCGTAAGAGTCAATACATATTTTAAAAATTTTGCGGATTTTTTCGGTATATGGTACAATTGTTCAGACGGAGGTGTTAATTATGACAGAGGTTGCGGCGGCCCTTATATGGGACGGCGATAAATTTATGATATGCCAAAGACCGCCCCATAAGGCCAGAGGGCTTTTATGGGAATTTGTCGGCGGTAAGCTGGAAAAGGGCGAAAGCGGAGAACAGGCTCTCACAAGGGAATGCAGGGAGGAGCTGGACGTGGAGGTTGAGCCCAAGGATATTTTTATGCAAGTTGTCCACAAATATCCCGATATTGAGATAAGGCTGACCTTGTTCAATGCGGTCATAAAAAGCGGAGTGCCTAAGCTTATAGAGCACGTTGATATAAAATGGATAACACCGGAGGAGATAGATAATTATGATTTCTGTCCCGCCGATGAGGAAATATTGAAGCAGATAAAGGAGAGGTATAATGAGGGTATTTGAAAGCGGGGTATACAGACCGCCCATGCACGGACACAGTCTGCTTCTTAGAGTAACCGAAAACTGCCCCTGGAACAAATGCCGTTTTTGCATGCTCTATAAGGGTGAACAGTTCAGAACAAGGCCGCTAGAGAAAATACTTGAGGAAATAGACAGCATGGCCGAGATAAAGCAGATGCTGGAAAGCCATATTAAGGGCGGAGTATTCGATATGTCCGCCGTGAGGGCAGAGTATGCCGCACTCAAAACCGATAAGGAAAAGGAATGCTATTCAATGGTCTATGACTGGATAGCGGGCGGCAATAAAGAGTCTATGTTTTTACAGGACGGAAACACTATGGTTCTAAAAACGGATTGGCTTCTTGCCATACTCGAAAGAATAAGGACACACCTGCCGGAACTTAAAATAATAGCATCCTACGGCAGGGCGGACACCCTCTGCATGAAAAGCGCCGAAGAATTTAAAGAGCTGAGAGCCGCAGGACTGAACATGATGCACTGCGGATACGAGACAGGCTCGGACGATACACTGAAGCTCATAAACAAGGGTTTTACAACGGCACAGGAGCTGGAAGCGGGACATAAGCTCAAGGATGCAGGAATAACAATGAATCTGTTCTATATGCCCGGAAACGGCGGCAGTAATAATTGCCTTAAAAATGCCGCTGAGTCGGCAGCGGTAGTTAACGATATAGAGCCCGATTATGTAAGGCTCAGAAGCTTTGTGCTGAAAAACGGCTCTCCGCTGTGGGAAATGGAGAAGCAGGGAGAGTTTAAAAACTGTACCGAAAATGAAAAGGTAACGGAGCTGAGAGCCTTTATCGAGAGGCTGAACGGGCTTGACACCTATATAATAAGCGACCACATAATCAATCTGCTTGATATCGAGGGCAGAGTTAAAACCGATAAAAACAAAATGCTCGGCGATATAGACTTCTATCTTTCATTGTCCGAAAGGGAACAGAGACGGTATCAGCTTGCCAGAAGGGGCTATTATTTAAGCTCACTGAAGTATATGAATATGCTGGGACAGGAGGAGAAAGCGTTTATCGACAGGGCGGTTGATAAAATCGGCTCCGCAGAGGAATGGGAAAAACTCATGCAGGAACTGACCGAAAAAATGATATAAATAAAAGCTGTGCACTAAATGCACAGCTTTTTACATCAGAATATTATTCTGTAATCATTTGAACCAAGCTCTTCCGAACCGATCACCTGCTCATAGGAGGATATATTTTCATCATTGACCAATATGATACGGTCGCCGTCGGCTATCAGGTGTTTGTAGCGGTACTGTGTATAATCATCATAGCTGCCCTTGAACCTGTCCCTTGAGCAGTCCTCCACGCAGTAGAAATCCTCGCCGCTGAAATATATGTAATCATATATGGGGTCGCCCTCGGTGGTGAACTGTACAGTCACTATTTCGGAGGCGATACCGTTATCCACATCGGAAAGGAACTTTTCCTTGAGGTCCTCACCTGCTTTGACTTCTCCGTGGACATTTACATAACAGCCGCTTCCCAGCACGGCACTGTAATCGGAAGGATATTCCGAAAGTAGTTTCTTAACCTCATCAAAGGTTTTGCCGTCTGCGGAAAGCTCGTCTATCCAGCGGTTGCCCAAATCGTTCAGCTTACTGCAGGGCTCCTGCTTTGTGGAATACTTCACACCGTCTATTATAAGCTGAGGATTGTAGGCGTTTATTCTTGTTACGGTGCCGTCGGTTTTGGTTATGGTAAAGGTCACCGACTGACCTGCATATTCTTTATCATCTTCATCGTATATCACAAGCCTGTTCAGTATTTCAACCAGCTCGTCTATCCTGTCTGTGTCATCGGTCTCAACGGTCTTGTCGGGAGGAATGCAGTTGACCGAAACAGACTCTATTTCATCGGAGGTCAAATCCTTAAAGGGCTTTGTACCCGTCACGGAACAGGCCGATGCAAGCAGGACGAGTACAGCGGCCAAAACGGCGATTATTTTTTTCATCATATATCCCACCTTATCAGTTAAAGTCCATCTGAGAATATAATAACACAGTTAGATTAGATTTTTCTTAAGAATAGGTTTCGATTTTTTTACAATAAACTGCGCAAAAAAACCGCTCGGATGTACCAAGCGGCTTTTAGTGACGACAAAGATGACATACTTCTTATTTCAGAAAGTCCTCTCTTATCGGTGAGAAGATGTCAATTGCAACAAGATCCTCATCGAGGGTGTTTATTACCGAATGCTCGGCGTTAGAAGGGAAAAGGGCAAGTCCTCCTGCTGTGAGGTGCTGTGTTTCGCCTTCGGTTATTACGTCGCATTCGCCGGAAACAACATAAAGCATCTGTTCATGTACATGCTTATGGGCAGGCACTACAGCCTTGCCGTGAACACTGTTTCTTACAAGCATTACGTTTTCACCGGTAAATATTTTTCTGTCCATCAGGTCAAGATGCAGAGTTTCGATATCGTCCCAGCTGGTGAACAATTTCATAGGTTTTCCTCCTTTTCGGGATTTACTTGATTATTGTTATGTAGTCGGCTTTTCTGGGCAGTGCGGGTGCGGGTTCAGCTGCGGCATATCCCAGTACACAGTTGCCTACGCCGATATAGTTTCCTTCGATACCCCATTTTTTAAGAAGGGCTTTTCCGTCCTCTCTCTCAAAGGTCTCCTTTGCACGGTGTATCCAACATGCGCCTACGCCTATGCTTGCCGCCGCATTGAGAAGATTACCCATTACAAGGCTTCCGTCATATACGGCTGTAACCCTGTCTGCATCCGCAAGAACAACGATGACTGTGGGAGCACCGTAGAACATGGGAGCACCCGGCTTTCCGAACACCTCGGCATTGATGCGCTCAAGCTCTGCAATATCCTCTTTGTTCTGAACTGCTATCATTATGGGACTCTGTTTTCCCATACCTGTGGGTGCGTATGTGCCTGCCTCAAGCACAGCCTCAAGCTCCTCGTCCTTTATCTGTTCGGGCTTGAAATTTTTGCAGCTTCTGCGTCCTTTGAGTGTTGCAAGTGTTTCGTTTGTAATCATTTTTCCGTCCTCCTTTTATTCAGCCGACTTTGTGCCGGTTTTTATTGCTCCTTTTTCACAGCGGTTGCCCCATGAGTCTATGAGTACGCCGTCTCGGTATACGCATATAATCTCGCAGTTGTTGGGACAGCGTCCGCAGTTTACGTCCCTTGTCTTGAACTCCATATCCTCTACGGAAAAGTCAAATTCCTTTCTCTTGCTGCTTCGACCGGCCAGAATTGCCGCACCGAAGGCTCCCATAAGATGACCGTTTTCGTCAACTATTATGTCACAGCCGAGGGCCTCCTTGAAGGCCTGTGTTACGCCGATGTTTTTGCTTACGCCGCCCTGGAAAACAACGGGAGGAACTATCTTTTTGCCCTTGCCGACGTTATTAAGATAGTTGTTGGCAACGGCCTTGCACAGACCGGCAATTATATCCTCCTTGGGGTGACCCATCTGTATTTTATGCACCAGATCAGACTCGGCAAAAACAGTACATCTTGCGGCTATCTGAGTGGGGTGCTTTGATGTCAGGGCTATCTCGCCAAATTCCTCTACCTCCACACCGAGACGCTTGGCCTGGCTTGAAAGGAAGGAGCCTGTTCCTGCGGCGCAGAGGGTATTCATGGCATAGTCAACGGCAACGCCATTTTCAACAAGTATAATTTTTGAGTCCTGTCCGCCTATTTCAAGAATTGTTCTTACGTTGGGGTGCAGGGTGGTCGTACCTACCGCATGGGCGGTTATTTCGTTTTTGACCATTGTGGCGCCTACCATAGCACCTACAAGGTTTCTGGCGCTTCCCGTTGTGCCTGTGGCAACTATTTTATAGTTTTCCTTGTCAAACTGTTCCTCCAGCAGACCCAGCAGTCTTTTGGCAGAGCCGAGGGGATTGCCCTCTGTCCATATATAGGAGCTGGCAAGGATATTGTTTTTTTCGTCTATAATTACTCCCTTTGTTGAAATGGAGCCTATATCTATACCGAGATATGCTTCTCTCATAAAATAACCTTCTTTCTCATGCTTATCATATCGTAAAAGGCCTCAAGCCTTGTATCAAGTCCGGTATCGCTGGTCTGGGAATCATAGGTCAGATAGAGCACCGGTATTTTATAGTCGGCGCTTATGTTCTGCAAAACGGGCATAATGTCTATTTCAGGGGTACAGCCTGCTGATTTGATATGGACTATACCGTCAAAGCCCTTTTCGGCATAATGCTTTGCACCCCATATATTGGCCGTAGAGGTGGGACCCATTTCGTATTCGCAGTATTCAGCTGTTTCCACCGCAAGGTTGTCGCCCTTATAGCGCAGCATACGGTTGGTGACGTTCATATATCTGTGTACCTCAACGCCCATGTCTGCCATCTTCTGTTCCACATGAAGATTGGAGAATGGGTCCATTACCGTCAGAAATTCGCCTATAAAACCAACCCTGAGCGGATTTTCGGGCTTGTCCAACGGGATTTCGGCGGCATATTTTTTGAAAAGGGAGTAGGCCCTGTCTATATCCTTGCGTGACGAAGCCGTCTCCATTGCGGCAAGGAATTTTTTGCGCAGCTTGCCGTAGCTGCCCTTGTTTTTCTCAAAGCCGCAGTTTTTGTAATAAATGCTTTCGGCATCGTCCAGATATTCCACCATTTTTACGGCATCTGTCAGAGCCTTTGTCATTTTTGCCATGTTCATTCTCGGATTGATGCGCTTCAGTGCCTTAAGATAATCCCTTTTTCTGCCGGTGCTGTATTCGGCAAAGTTTATCATGTCAAAGTTGTATCCCATATCTCTGAGTATCTGCTCCTGAAGCTCGCCGTAGTAGCCGAGACGGCAGAGACCCATAGTCATTATTATTGTATCTGCGCCTGCTTCAAGGGCATCCATCATGCTGCCCAGAGTGCTTTTAAAGGGAGTGCATACAAAGTCGGGGCTGTTTTTGGCGCCTCTTTCCATAGTTCTTACGGTCATGGGCGGCGCCATTATATACTGGGCCTCCATGCCCTGCTCTATGAAATATTTAAGGGCATAGTTGTAATGATTGAATTCCGGAAAGGATACTTTTCTTCTTACCTGCATTATAAAGTACCTCCTTTGAATTTCAGTATATCGATAAAGCTTTCAAGCCTTGTTTCAAGACCTGCCGTACCGTCCTGGTCGTCAAGGACGATGTTGAGCATAGGCGTTCCCGCAAAACGGCGGATTATCATTTCGTTTACCATTGAATCGGGGCCACAGGGGAAGGCAGACATGAGAATTATTCCGTCAACCTTTTCATGGTTCATCTGTATGCTTCCGACAATCTCTTTGCTGAACTCCCATTTAAGGGTAGGAGACACCTTTATGCTCTGCCTTAAGGCATCACGTCTGTCCACAACGTCGGCATAGATTGGGGTAACTCCCATTTTTTTAAGATAGTTCACAACGGGCTTGCCGATGTAGGGATCCATTTCCACATAGCTGTGGGCGGCAATGAGTATTTTAAGTCCCGGTTTTTTGAAAAGGGCTTCCTGTGCCTTGACCTGATTTTTCAGATAATCGGTTTCGTCCTTTTTTGCCGTTTTATATGCCGATACGGACTGCTTTCTTGTAAATCCGAGTTTTTCTCCCAAATCAGCAAAGGCCTTGTCCTCTGTAAGATGCTTAAGCTCGTCAATGTTGTAGGAGATGAACTTCTGACCTGAATTTCTGAATATGTTGCAGGTCATGTCATAGAGCGCTTCAAACTTTGTACACATGTTGCGCTTTATGCCGTAACAGCTTATTCTGGGTATGAGTATATAGTCACATTGGCCAATGAGCGACTTAACATGACCCATGAATATCTTGGTCGAGAGGCATGCCTCGTCAATGGAAAGGGCTGTTCCCTCTCGTATCATTTCCTTGTTTGTAGGTTCGCTTACTATATACTTCACTCCGAGGGCTGAAAAATAATTTTTCCACAAAATTTCAAAACGATAATAAAGCATGGCACGGGGCAGTCCCACGGTGACAGTGCTTTTCGGCTGTTCCTTTAAGTTTGTTTTTTTCA
>JAQXNZ010000099.1 GCA_029098265.1 Clostridia bacterium
AGGACGAGCTGATGAGCATTATGAACGGCAGTGATGAAGATGATTAGGTCACATCCTGCCTATAGATACGCCGAGAGCTGTTTAAACGGCAGTATAAACGCCCCGATATATGTCAAAAAGCAGTGTGCTCAGTTTGTCAGCATAGCCAACGGCGAAAACGAGAAATACTGCATTGACGAGGACAAGGCCGAGACCATAGGCAAGCTGCTTAAGGTGCTTGTGGTTCCCAAGGGGCTGAAAGCGGGCAACAGCGTGTATGATGTGCTCAGCGGCTTCCAGTGGCTTTTTATAATAGCTATATTGTGTACCGTGCATCGAGCGGATAAGACAAAAAGACGATATGAAAGAGCGATACTTGAAATTGCACGAAAGAACGGCAAGACATTTTTGATTGCGGTTCTTTTTATTTTGCTTTTTCTGACTGAGCCGAAATATTCAAAGTTTTATTCGGTGGCGCCCGACGGCTCACTGTCCAGAGAGGTCAAATCGGCAATCGAGGAAATAATACAATCATCTCCGGCAACCAACGGCAGCTATCACGGCAAGCATAAGTTCAAGATTTTAAGGGATTACATACACTGTAACCTGACCGAGAACCGATATATACCGCTTAACTACTCCAACGGACATCTGGACGGCAAGCTTCCGTCGGTGTTCCTGGTCGACGAAGCTGGCGGACTGCCTAACCCCTACGCTATAGAGGCTATGGCATCGGGTCAGCTGACCATACTCAATAAGCTGGGCTGTATCATATCCACGAAGTACCCGTCTATGCACAATCCCTTTGAGGACGAGGTAAGCTACTGCAAAAAGGTTCTTGACGGTACAGTCGAAGACGAGAAGGTATTTTCACTGCTTTATGAGCCCGATGATAAAACCAACTGGGCAACAAATGACGATATTCTCGAGCAGGCCAATCCGCTGGCACTGGATATGCCGTCGGTAATGGAGGACATAAAGGATAAACGCAGAGCTGCCGTTGAGGTGGAGAGTAAAAGAGAAAACTTTGTTACAAAACACTGCAACATCGTTTATCAGGGTGTGGGCACAGAGACATACATACCTGTGTCGGCTGTTCAGGAGTGCAGAGCCGAACAAATTGACTGGACAGGCAAAGAAGTATTCCTCGGTGTTGACTTGGCTATGACAACGGATAACTGCGCCGTAGCAATGGCAGCATTTGAGGACGGCAAGGTCTATGCCGATGTCAAGGCTTTTATTCCTGCCGACAGGACGGACGAAAAGTCAAGACTTGAAAAGGTGGACTATCGTGCCGCCATACGCAGAGGCGAGTGTATAGCCTGCGGTGACAGAGTTGTCGATTATCTGACCATTGAGCAGTATGTGGCAGACCTTGAAGCAAATCTCGGTGTTACCGTCATGGGTATTGCCTTTGACCGATATAACGCCATAAGCTCCGCCCAGAAATGGGAAGCAGGCGTAACCGATAAGGACGGCAGCATAAAGGCGTTCAATACCGTAGAGGTTAAACAGCATTCCAGTGTACTGCATCCGCCGACCAAATGGCTTGAGGAGCTGATACTGGAGAAGAATTTCGTATACACAAGGAATGATTTATTGGAGATAAACTTTGAAAACGCAAGGTGTACCTATGACACCAACATGAACAGATACGTCAACAAAAAGAAATCCAACGGTAAGGTGGATATGGTGGTTGCCATTATCAATGCCCTGTACCTGTTACAGCAGGATACCGAAGGGCTTGTAAGCTGGGTAGCCATGTAGAACAGAGGTGAATTTATGGGAATGTTTGATTTTTTAAAAACGGAAACAAGAGAAGCTGTCATCGATGAGAAAGCCCTTGACTTAACACTCAGAAACGGCTTTGAGAGTGAACCGATAACAAAAACGCAGGCGCTCAATATCCCTGCGGTGGCGGCTTCGGTGGAGTTCATATCCGGCACACTGGCATCTATACCGATTAAGCTGTACAGGAAGGACCCGAAGGACGGCAACAAAGAGGAAATCGTCGACGATTACAGGCTTAGACTGCTGAATGAGGACACGGGCGACCTGCTGGATGCCGTACAGATGAAAAAGTCCGTAGTAAGCGACTATCTGCTTGACGGCAGCGGCTATATATTTGTTAATTGGCAAGGCAACGAGATTAAAAGCCTGCACTATGTGGAGCATAGCCAGGTGGCGTACATCAAGAACGAAGACCCTATTTTCAAGAAAGCTGACTTCCTTGTGACAGGCAGACGTTTTGAAGATTACGAAATGCTCCGAATATGCCGTGATACCGTCGACGGAGTAACAGGTACAGGCATTGTGGATAAGCACTCGACACTTCTCAAGAGTATGTATAACTCCTTGAAGTATGAGAGTAAAGCCCTTGCCACAGGCACAAAGAAAGGATTTTTGAAATCCGCTTCAAAGCTTCAGGAGGCGCAGGTCAAGGAGCTTAAGGAAGCCTACAGACAGCTTTTTAAGGACGATGCCAGCGATACGATGATACTCAACGGCGGCATATCTTTTGAGGGCGTGTCCTCAACTGCGGCGGAATTACAGCAGAATGAGAACAAAGTGACCAATACATCGGATGTTTATTCCATATTCGGTATAAACGACGATTTGTTCACAGTATCGTCAAGCTCCAAGGACGCATACATAAACAGCATTAAGACTGCGGTATTCCCTGTCATATCGGCAATGGAAGCGGCCTTCAATAAGTTTCTTTTGACGAATGATGAAAAAGAAAATGGACTCTTTTTTGCCTTTGACACAAAATCCATTATGAAGGGCGACATACTCAACCGCTATAAGGCATACGAAACAGCGGCTAAAGAAGGCTTTATGACCATAGACGAGATAAGACGAGAGGAAAATTATCCGCCCATTGGTCTTGACAAGATTAAGTTATCTCTCGGTACGGTATTCTACAGCCCTGAAACCGGTGAGATATTTAATATCAATACCAATTCTGTAATGAATACGGAGGGAGGTGTAACAAATGAGAGTTGAGATAAGAAGCGACCATGCCATGATAGAGGGCTATGTCAACGTGGTAGAGCGTGAATCCCGTATGTTGCGTGATGCCTACGGCCCTTTTGTTGAGGTGGTAAAGGCGGGAACATTCGCCAAAGCTCTTGAGCGCAACAAAAATGTGGAGCTTAAATTCAATCACCGTCAGCACTTAGGCGATATGTCGGACGGCAGTGTGGAGCTCAGAGAAGACAGTATCGGTCTTTATGCCAGGGCAAAGGTCAAAGACCCGAATATAATCGAAAAGGCGAAAAACAAGGAGCTGAGAGGCTGGTCTTTCGGTTTTGCCTGTCGTAATGATGACTGGCAGGAGAAAGTAGCCGAGGATAACTCGGTAACTAGAAAAAGAAGCCTCAGAGAGATAGACCTCAGAGAGGTGTCCATACTCGATAAGACCCCGGCATATATAGCCACGTCAATCGAGATGAGGGACGAGGGCGAGGAGCTTGTGGAGTTCCGCAGTGCACCCGATGAGGAGATTGAAGTAATTGAAGAAAAGCGAGAAGTGAAGAAGGATGACCCTTCTTCTTTTTTTGCGGAAATTGACAAAATATATGAAAGTTTTAAAGGAGTAAAAACAGAATGAAGAAATTTATTGAAAAGAGAAACGACCTTGTAACTGAAATGGGACAGCTCATGGA
>JAQXNZ010000100.1 GCA_029098265.1 Clostridia bacterium
GAACTTGCCGAAGCCGCCCTTAAAGGCTGCTTTTATGTAGTAAACGGGTCCGCCGTTGGTCTCTCCGCTTTCAACCACTTTAAATTTCTGCGCAAGGGTTGCCTCCGCATATATAGTTGACATTCCGAAGAAGGCGCTGAGCCACATCCAGAATATTGCTCCGGGACCGCCGCCGATAAGGGCGGTAGCCGCACCTGTAAGGTTGCCTGTACCTACCTGTGCCGCTATGGCAGTTGCAAGAGCCTGGAAGGAACTCATTTCTCCGTTCTTTCCCTTTTCACCCTTTAGCTTGATGTTGCTGAATACAAGCTTAAACGCTTCACCAAACTTGCGCACCTGTATGAAGCGCAGTCTGATTGTGTAGTAGATACCCGTACCGCAGAGTATGATAAGCAGCAGCGAGCTCCACATTACTGAGTTAACCGATTTGACAAATGATAAAATTGCGTCCATTTTTTCTTCCCCTTTAGTTTATTTTATTCATATAATACCCCGCCTCTTATGAGAGGCTCCTTCGGAAAAGCTTCTTTCCGTCGGATAAACTTTCCGTCTGAACGGAAACAATAAAAATAAGAGCTTCCGCATAAGCGGCAGCTCTCTAAAGAGTAGAACATTTGCATTGAAATATATGCCCTGTCCTTTTGCCTGAGAGATATACGGAAAAAAATCCGCTTTACACCTTCGGCGCTCCCCCTTAGGGAGACTCTCCAGAGTGTTCTTTTGACAAGAACATTCATAATATAGCATATACCCGGTAAAAAGACAAGTGTTTTTCACAAAAACACAAATACTTTTATATAAGTATATAAAATATAAAAAATAATTTGATTTTATTATCTGTTATAAATCGTATGTATTATTTCTGCCAAATTTATAAGCCGTTTTTATTATGGCTTTTTCCTCCGATGAAAGCTCCCTTTCAAGGGACTGGGCAAAGTATTTGAACAGGGATTTTGTATTTATGCCCTTCTGCTTTTCCTTTTTCTTGGGCATTTTTACGTCCGAGGGCTTAAAGCGCTCGCTCACCAGTACATCAGGCTTTACTATTTTGAATATCTCCGCCGTGTACACTGCGTCATTAAGAGCATTGTGGAAATCCAGTCCTGTTTCCACATTGAGAAGCTCTGCTGCATTTTTAAGACCTATGGCTCTGCCCGGTTCATATTTAAGATATGATGTGGCAAAGCTCTGTATATTCATATATTTATCAGGCATCTTTGATGAGGCAATTTTATGATATTTCACATTTCTGTACAGAGATTTGATATCATCCCCGCCCCAAGAGCACAGTATATCCTCGGCAGGGTTGATAAAATTACAGAAGGCATCGAAGGCTTCTGCAAAGGGTACACCTCCGTCAAGTATGCTTTGAGTTATACCCGTTATTTTTTCCACATAGGGATGTATTCTTTTATATATTACAGGCTTGATATAGTAATTATACTCACCTATATTTTCAAAATCAGTATTCAGCTTTATTGCCCCTATCTGTATTATTTCAAAGGGACATTCGGGATTACTTTTGGCTGACGAGCCTGTTTTAAAATCAAAAGACTGGTTAAATTCCAGGTCAAAAACTATATAATTCATAAAACTTCCTCCAGAGGGTATAATTGCCATACAGACATGCCGTTCCCGTACAGCAATAAAGTGCCGTATAAATAAGTATATCATTTTTTCAGATAAGTACAATATTAATTCATAAATAAAATCTATTTCGGTAAAATATGGCATAATAACTATAGCACCAGCGCCTCATCAGACCGTCACTTAATATTGTTTGAAAGTGGTGGTTGTAATATTTTTTATCAGGTGGTAAAATTTATTTATCGGAGGTGATATTGTGAGAATGGATTTTACTGATGATGACATCAGAAATGAATATAATAAAATAGAACTGGAAGGTGAAGATGTAATACTTATCGGCAGCTATATCGAAACCGTTGACGATGAGGAAAATACCTTTACCATTACGGGCGACGCTGTTATAGAGGGTGAACTCTACCATGAGTTTGTTACCATATTCGGCCTTTTGGAAGCGCCTGAGGAAATGACGGCCTCCGCTATTGCCCGTGCCGACTGGGACTGGTTCGATTATGTATGCGACTGAAATACTTAGTATAAATTGCCGAATAATCGAAAAGTACAGTGCTATGTTCAACAAATTTTTTCATCAAAATCTGTGTATAATTTTAGTGAAAATAAAAGAGGATTTAATGAGTTTTTAAGGAAATAATAAAGTATAGACAATAAAATTGTATTATTATAATTTTAAATAATAACTATCAACACGAAGGGGGAATTACCATGATTCAGATTCTTGCAGGTGAAAAAGGACAGGGTAAAACAAAAAGACTTATTGAAATGGCCAACGAGGCTTCCAAAACTATTGACGGAAACGTTGTATTTATAGACGACGATTCCAGACACATGTACGATCTGCACTACGGCATAAGATTTGTAGAAACATCAAAATATAAGATTTGCGACTACGAAGTCTTTATCGGCTTCATTTATGGTATCCTTTCGCAGAATGGCGACATCCAGAAAATTTTTGTTGACGGTTTAAGCAATATAATCCAGTCACTCAACGGTGAGGACGTTGAGAATCTCTGTGAGATACTTGACAGAATTTCCACTGACTACAGTGTTGACTTTGTTATCATCTACAGCGCACCCTTAAGTGAAGTGCCTGAGAACGTTAAAAAGTATCTTGCATAATAAAACTGAATAATGACACAGAGCCGCGGCATCTGTGTTTTGATAACGGCCTGTCCCTTTGTGGGCAGGCCGTTTGTATTGCTGTATATTTAAATTGAATACCTATCCTCAATCCCGATTATGCCCTCATTAACACCCCAATAAATGTTTATATAATTAAAAAGTGTCAAGAATATATATTATTTCCACAGTTTTGCTTATGATAATGAAAATTTCTTCTTACATTGTACTAATTTTTTGTGATAAGATAAAGTATACACGGTTCCCACGCTGTTTTCAGCATGCAAAAGTCCGGGGAGCCTTACCGCAGATTGGAATTATATAAGCATACAGAATTAAATAAACGGAGGTGCGGAAATGTTCAAGGAAGGTGAACTTATAATCTATAATAACGAAGGCGTATGCCGTGTTGAAGCTGTGGGACCTCTCAAGGACCTTTCTGACAGCGCCGGCGACAGGCTTTATTACAAGCTGTCCCCCGTATACGGAAAGGGAAGCATATTTATTCCGGTTGATACAAAGGTATTTATGAGACCGGTCATATCAAAGGACGAAGCCAACGAGCTGATAAGAAGGATACCCGATATCGAAGGCGGCGACCTGAGCAATGTAAACCAGAAACAGCTTGCCGAATACTACCAGTCATCGTTCATGTCCCATGAATGCGAGGATCTTCTTCAGCTTATCAAAACCGTATATCTCAAGACACACAAGCAGATACTGAGCGGCAAAAAGCCCGGTCAGACCGACCAGCGCTATATGAAGCGTGCCGAGGAGCTTCTCCACGGTGAGCTTGCCATAGCACTGGGTATAGACATGAAGGAGGTTCCCGATTATATTGAGCATGTACTTTCGGACAAATCAGCGGTTTGATTTGTTTAACGCTCTCTGTCTTACGGCTTCATATATGAGTACAGCTGCGGCTACGGAGGCATTAAGCGACTCTGCACCGCCGGGCATGGGTATTTTGACAAGACCGTCGCAGAGCCCTGCCGCCCTGTCGGACAGCCCTCTGGCCTCATTGCCAAGCATAAAGGCACAGCCACTGTCAAGCTTTATGTCATAATAATATTTTTTTCCTTTCAGATGAGCGGCGTATATTTTTATGCCGTTCTTTTTCATGGCGGTACAAACCTCCTCCAAATCTGCGTTTATTACAACGGGCACCTTAAATACCGAGCCCATAGTGGAACGCAGAACCTTTGGATTATAAAGGTCAACGCTTCCCTTGGAAAGTATAACGCCGTCGGCTCCTGCTGCATGGGCTGTGCGAATAACGGTGCCGAGATTTCCGGGGTCGTTCATTTCTTCGGCAATTACATAAAAGCCGTTTTTCTTAATTATATCGTTTATGCTGCATTTTCTTTTCTCGCATACAGCCATTATGCCCTGGGGATTTTCCGTATCGCTTAGAGAAGAAAACAGTCTATCACTTACAACATAGCACACTGCCCTGTTTCTGTATGCCGAAATATCATTTTTGATTGAAAAGCTTTCGGAAAATATCATCTTTTCTATCTTTGCACTGTCGGGAATTTCCGAAACAAAGCGCAGACCGTCGGCTATAAAAAGTCCGCTTCTGTCTCTGTGCTTTTTTTCTGCCAGTGATTTTACTTCTTTAATCAATCTGTTTTGTGCGCTTTCTATCAAATCAATCACCTTTATTTAATATTTGCTTCTATTTTAGCAGAGCTTAATAAATTTGTAATTAATTTTTTGATAAATTATGCTATAATTAAAAAATAATTAAATCATAGGATAAGGAGTGAGCAGCTTTGGCAGGCTCATCATTCGGAACAATATTCAGAGTGACAACTTGGGGCGAGTCCCACGGAAAGGCTCTCGGCGTGACCATTGACGGTTGTCCCGCAGGCATACCCCTCTGCGAAGAAGATATTCAGAAGGAGCTTGACAGACGCAAGCCCGGTTCCAATCCCTACGGAACAAAGCGTCAGGAAAGCGATACAGCCAACATTCTTTCGGGAGTGTTTGAGGGCAGAACGACAGGTACGCCCATCTCAATAGTTGTATATAATGCCGATCACCATTCGGCAGACTACAGCAACATAGCGGATAAATTCAGACCGGGTCATGCGGACTTCGGTTTCCACAGCAAATACGGTTTCAGAGACTACCGAGGTGGCGGACGCTCATCGGGACGTGAGACTCTCTGCCGTGTGGCAGCGGGCGCCGTTGCCAAAAAGGTGCTTTCTGCGCTTAATATAAATATCACTGCATATACCGTTGCCATAGGCCCTGTGGAAATAGACAGGAGCAAAGCCGACATAGACCGCAGATTTGACAATCCCCTGCTTATGCCCGATAACGAGGCCGCTGAAAAGGCCGCCGCATATCTTGATAAATGCATGTCCGAATGTGACAGTGTCGGCGGTGTTGCCGAATGCGTAATTACGGGCGTCCCTGCAGGTGTGGGCGAGCCCGTTTTCGATAAGCTTGATGCAGTGCTTTCTATGGCGATAATGTCAATCGGCGCTGTTAAAGGTATAGAATTCGGCGTCGGATTTGAGGCGGCAAAGCTTAAGGGCTCGCAGAACAACGACCCCTTTATTGCTGAAAACGGCAATATCAGCAAGCTTTCCAACAATTCCGGCGGCATACTGGGCGGTATTTCCGACGGAAGTGACATAGTTTTCAGAGCGGCTTTTAAGCCTACTCCCTCGATAGCAAAGCCCCAGCAGACCGTTAATGTAAACGGTGAAAACACAGAGATAGTAATTAAGGGAAGACATGACCCCATAATAGTGCCCCGTGCCATTGTTGTTGTCGAGGCCATGAGTGCCATTGCCCTCACCGATATGATACTCAGGTCTATTCCCTCCAAGGCGGATGATATAATAAGACATTTTTCAAAGGAGTGATATTTTATGGGACAGAACATAGATGATTATAAGAAAGTAATTACCGGAAAAATGATTGCCGACACCCATACCGAAGTATTGGCCAAGCGTGTACTGGAGGGTCTTGAAAAAAGAAATATGAAAGGCTACTTCTGTCAAACCGTCGAGGAAGCCAATGAGCTTATACTCAGCCTTATACCCGAAGGAAACTCCGTATCCTGGGGCGGCAGCATGACTATAAGAGATATGGGGCTTACAAAGCTTATAAAGGAAAGCGGCAAATATAACGTAATGGACAGAGATGAGGCAGGTTCCACTGAGGAAATGCGTGAAATACAGCGTCAGGCACTTCTCTGTGATACATATATCACCGGCACCAACGCCATGACGGATGACGGCGCACTTGTAAACATTGACGGTCTCGGCAACCGTCTTGCCGCTATCTGCTACGGACCCAAGCAGGTTATCGTAGTTACAGGCATAAACAAGGTAATGCATTCAGAGGAAGCCGCCGTTGAGCGTGCCAGAAACGTAGCCGCACCAATTAACATACATCGTTTTTCAGCCAATGTTACACCCTGCAAAAAAACAGGAAAATGCGGCAACTGCATAGGCGAAGGCTGTATATGCAGACAGGTGCTTATTACCAGAATGTCAATGATTCCGGACAGAATAAAGGTCGTACTTATAAACGACAGTCTCGGTTTTTGATAAAAGTTAATAATTAACCCACATATATTTTTAAGGAGGATTTACCATGAAATTCAGCAAAAAAGCAGCCGCTCTTTCTATGGCGGCAGTCATGTCTCTTTCCGTTGGCGCAACAGCCTTTGCGGGAACTGCACAGCAGGCAGGCGAAAGTGTAAAGGTACAGATGAACGGCAAAATTGCCACAGATAAGGCTGTTCTTTTAGGCGGCACTACATATATAGACGCCTCTGATGTAAAAGGCATATTCGGTGCAGACTGCAAGGTTGACGGAGGATATGCAACTCTTTCCGTAGACGGCAAGGATCTCAAAATTACCATCAAAACTACAGGCGAAAGCCTTCTTGCCGTTCGTGACATCGCAGATGCTCTCGGCTGTATGCTCGGCTGGGACGGAGCAGAAAAGACAGTAGTTGTAGTTGATATTGACCGCATGGCCGATGAAAAAGGTGCTACATTTGATATTATCGGAAAATATTTTGACTATTCCAAGTCAGTCGGAGATTCCTATAAGACTATAGGAGATTTCAGCGGAAGTGTTGAAATAGCTGATGAAACAACACCCGTTACAGTAAAATTTGACGGAAAAATGGATGCTGTGACTGCTAAGGAAGGCGAAGAAGCCAATGTTAAATTAAACATGGACCTTTCAGATTTCAAAAAATATGCAGCTGCAGAGGAAATGGAAGCAACCGAAAAGGAAATGTTCGACGTTATAATCAAGGCTCTTGAAAGCAGTGATACAAAGGTTATCTACAATATTGATGCAGGCATTATGTATATGAAGTCCACAATGTTTACAGTATTCGGCATTGACGAAAACGCATGGATAAGCTTTGACCTCAATTCATTTATGGAAGCCGCAGGCGCTTCGGGCTTTGATATGACATCAGTTCTTAAGCTTGTTGATGACGGAGACCTCAGAGCATATATCCTTGCTGCTCTTAAAACTATTCCCGTAGAGAGCGTAAACAGCTACGATGAGATGTCAAAGGCATACGATATGATAGTATCAATGCTCGGCGACAGCGCTTTCACACTTGAGAACGGCAAATACAAATCAAACTTTGCTATGAATGAGGACGGTGCAGAGCTTACATACGTCATGACAATGGGTACAGACGGCGACAAGGTTAATTCTTGTGAAATAACAATGAAGATGTCAGCCGACGGCATGGTTATGGATATGTATGTATCATCAGATAAGGACTTCAACACATCAATGACATTCTCAATGAACGTTGCTGATATGATGAAGGTTTACATGGATATGAAATCATCATGCGAAGCAACAAAGCAGGTTCCTTCTCTTACGGTTCCCGCAGGAGCAACAGTAATCTCCATGAACGATATGTTCGCATCTATGATTTCAGCACCCGTTGAAGCAGCATAATTTTAAAAAACTAAAGGAGACCTTGCGGTCTCCTTTGAGAGTGTCGACAAAGTCCCGCACTTAAGTGCGGGATTTTTCTATTTGTTATATCAGCATTTGATTACCGGGAATCTGTCGGGAAGCACAATGCCTGCTCTCTTTCTGATTGCTTCTGCATGGATTTTAGCTTCTTCAAGAATTGCCTGCTCA
>JAQXNZ010000101.1 GCA_029098265.1 Clostridia bacterium
TTACACTGTTGCGGTAAGAAAAGATGTGGCGGATAAATACGGACTGGTGACAACTTCAGATTTGGCAGCTGTAGCCGATGAACTGGTTTTCGGCGGCAACCCCGACTATATTGAAAGAGCCGACGGTTTCAATAGACTGTGCGATGCCTATGGCCTGAACTTCAAGGAAGTAAAGGATATCGATATAAGTCTGAAATATACGGCTATGGAAAACGGAGATATTGATGTGACAAACGGCTATACCACAGATGCACAGCTGGGCAGAGACGATGTTGTGGCATTGAAGGACGATAAAAACCTGCAGGTGAACTATTTATGCTCTACGGTTGTAAGAAATGAAGCGCTGGATAAATACCCCGGCCTGCAGGAAGCCATTGAAAAACTGAACGGCATACTGACAGATAAGGAAATGGCAGGTCTGAATTATCAGATCGAGGCGGAAGGAAAGAATGAAGCTGATGTAGCCAGAGAATATCTGATTTCCAAAGGCATCATCGCATAAAAGGAGAAGCAGAAATGGAAATCATCAGACTGGATAAGGTCACGAAATGCTTTAATGAAAAGGTCGTATTGCGAGACTTCAGTCTTTCTGTGAAGCAGGGGGAGTTTCTGACGGTCATCGGTCGTTCCGGCTGCGGCAAGACAACGATGCTGAAGCTGATGAACGGGCTTCTTATGCCAGACAGCGGAACGGTGTTGGTAGACGGGAAAGATCTGCGAAAGACGGATCTGATCGCCCTGCGCAGAAATATGGGCTATGTCATTCAGAACAAAGGACTGTTTCCTCATATGACGGTGGAAAAGAACATCACATATGTCCCTGTCATAAGCGGAAAGAAAAATAAATCGGAAAACCATGAACTGGCGCTGAAGCTTCTGAGACTGGTAGGTCTGGAGGAGGAAATGCTGAACCGTTACCCGGGGGAGCTTTCCGGCGGACAGCAGCAAAGGGTTGGCATTGCCAGAGCGTTGGCGGCAGATCCCCGTATTTTGCTGATGGATGAGCCCTTTGGCGCACTGGACGAGATAACCAGAGAAGCCATGCAGGATGAAATCCGGAGGCTGCAGCAGGAATTGGGGCTGACTGTCATATTCATCACCCACGACATCCGTGAAGCCATGAAGCTGGGGGACCGTGTTCTGGTGATGAATGAAGGACGAGTGGAACAGCTGGCAGAACCGTCTGTTCTGCGTAAAACACCTGAAAGTGATTTTGTAAGAGAACTGATTAAAAACGTACAGGAGGTGTAAGTATGCAGATATCCAGCAGATTTACCATTGCGGTGCATATTTTCATCTGCATCAATGCCTTTGAATCAGATTATAAGATTACCGGTGAATTTCTGGCGGGCAGCGTGAATGTGAATCCTGTTATCATTCGCAATATCCTTTCTCAGCTCAAAAAAGCGGGACTGGTCAGGACTGCGAGGGGGACAGGCGGCACTTCTGCGGCAAAGCCGCCGGAGGAAATCAGTCTTTTGGATATTTATCAGGCGGTAGAATGTGTGGAGGGTGATGAACTGTTCCATTTCCACGAAAACCCCAATCCCCAATGTCCTGTGGGCAGAAATATCCATAATATTTTGGATAAAAGGCTGAAAAAAGCCCAGGAGGCACTGGAACAGGAGCTGGCATCTACTACTATTGCAGACTTGATGCAGGATGCCGCAAGATATTTAGACTAAGGCAAGGGGAACACAGGCACCTTTGGCGCAAAAAGCAGGACTTTAATGTTTTTAAGGATGAAAATATATATATAAATCTTTTGAAATGATAACGGCAGCTGAAATCTGTCAAGCCCGACTTCATATCTCACCGGCTTTTCGCATATACATAACCAAGATAAACTTAGGGGAGTGCTTGGTTTGAAGACGTATATCGAGGAGCGTGCCGTTGCTATTGCCAACTATATAATAGACCATAATGCCACAGTCAGACAGACTGCCAAAAAATTCGGCATCTCAAAATCTACAGTGCATAAGGATATAACCGACCGCGCCGAAAAAATAGACCCGGAGCTGGCCATGTCCGTCAGAAAAGTGCTTGAGGTGAATAAGGCGGAAAGGCACATCAGGGGCGGTATGGCCACAAGAGAAAAATATTTGAAGAAAAAAATGTAATTTTGTATCGGTGGAAAAAGAACAAGTCGGCAGCGATAAATGCTATTCTGTAAATTTGTATACTGCCGCACTTGACAAAACCTGTAAGCAAGTATAAACTGAACTTAATCAAATAACTCACTGGGGGTGCTGTTGAGCCGTATTAATGTGGCAAAACGGCTGAGAAGGCTTTGCCTAACCCTTGGGCATTTTTGACCCACACCTGATTTGGATAATGCCAACGTAGGGAAAGTGAAACCAAGCAAATGTGCGCTTTCCGAGGAAAGCGCTTTTATTTTTTAAAGAAAGGAAGAGAGAGATGGACATACAGAAAATAAGGGAGCTTGCCGAAAACTGCCTTGATGAGCAGGTCGAGCTGCTTAAGGAATTTGCCTCCATAGATTCGGAGTCAAAGGACGTGGAGGGCAACAGAAAGGTCATAGATATAGCAAGACGTGTGCTTTCGACCATAGACGGCATACAGATGAAGGAAACCTTTTTCGAAGGTACGGGCGCACACCTTATCGCCAGAATAGTGCCTGAAAATCCCGACGGAAAGATAGTCATAAACAGCCACATGGATACGGTATTCCCCAAGGGCTTTGCCGAGAAGAATCCTCCGTTCATCGACGGAGAAAACTGGCTTCACGGCCTTGGCGTAGGCGACTGCAAGGGCGGCTTTGCGGTTTCTGCCTATGCGGTTAAAATAGCGTCCGAGCTGGGACTTCTGCCCAATAAGGAAATCGTAATGATATACAGCTGTGATGAGGAAATAGGCTCCATAACCAGCAGAGAGGTGTTCGAGCAGGAGGCCAAGGGCGCTGAATGTGCCTATGTATTTGAGGGCGCCGTTGAGACCGAAAAGGGCTACGGAATCGTTGACGAGAGAAGGGGCGTTATACTGGGTGCTCTGGATATAGTCGGAGTTGAGGCCCATGCCGGTGCGGCATATATGGACGGACACAGCGCCGTAAAGGAGCTGGCTCATAAGATACTTAAATACTACAGCTTCAATGACTATGAAAGAGAAATATACTATAACGTAGCACCCATTTCAGGCGGACGTCCCAACGGCGTAGTTGCAGGCGATGCCCACATGGAGTTCTGCGTTGCGGGTCTGCCCGATAACGATAAGTCCTTTGCTGAGGCAGAGGCAAATATACGCTCACTGGCAGAGCATAACGAGGACCCCGTATGCAAGACCACCGTTGAATACAGAACACTTTTCCCTGCACTGGTAAGAAGCGATAAGGGCAAGGAAGCCTGCGCCCTTGCGGCAAAGGCAGGCGAACTGCTGGGTCTTACGGTGGAGGAGGCCTTTGAGCCCACAGCCACTGACGCCAACTGGTTCTGCTATTTCGGCATACCTGCCGTTGATGCCTTAGGCCCCATACAGTACGGAATACATACAACGGAAGAAAAGGTATATATACCGTCAATTAAAGAAAAAACAGAGCTTTTTGCGGCAATGCTTGCTCTGATGTAAAATTTTAAAACGGAGGAAAATACAATGAAGAAATTTTTAGCTGTAATTTTAGCGGGCATAATGGTACTCGGCACTGCTGCCTGCTCATCATCAAAGACGGAAAAGCCCGATAGCGCAGATGCCAATGGCGAAACACAGGAGCTTTCGGATTTTGATATAGTGCTTGACTGGTATCCCAATGCCGTTCATTCATTTATCTATGTTGGTATAGAAAAGGGCTATTACGCAGAGGAGGGACTTAACGTAAACGTACAGTTCCCTTCAAACACAAATGATGCCATTTCGCTTACGGCGGCAGGTAAGGCAGATGCGGGTCTTTACTATCAGCCCAATATAATCTCAACGGCGGCAAATCAGGATATTCCCGTAAAGGTACTGGGAACGGTGGTTCAGCACCCTCTCAATATCATAATGTCCCTTAGGGAAAGCAATATCAACGGCCCTGAGGACCTGGCAGGCAAGGTTATCGGCTATCCCGGCACAACGGACAACGAGATATTTGTAAAGGCCATGATGGAGCATGTGGGACTTACCTATGAGGACACAACAATGCAGGACGTGGGCTTTGACCTTAATACAGCACTTATAACAGGCAATGTTGATGCCATAGCCGGCGGATATATCAACCATGAATATCCCACTCTTTTACAGGAGGGCTATGACGTAACATATTTTAATTTTACGGAGGGCGGAGTTCCCGACTATGAGGAGCTTGTGCTTGTAACAGGCGAGAAACAGCTTCAGGAGGAAAGCGATAAGCTTGCGGCCTTTGTAAGGGCTTCCAAGAGAGCCTTTGAGGACGTCAAGGAAGACCCCCAGGCAGCGCTTGACATACTGTTAAGCAATCAGGACGATGCAAACTATCCCCTTGACCCCGAAATCGAAAAGGCAAGCATGGATATACTGCTTCCCCTTATGTACTGTGACGAACAGGATTTTCTGACAGTCAATGAACAGAGCTGGCAGGACACAATAGACTGGCTTACGGAACAGGGACTGCTTCAGAAGGAAATCACCGTAGATGAACTTGTGGCAGACCTCGGAGAGTAATCAAGAGAGAAATATGAAAAGAGGCAAGCTGTACGGAGTGAGCGTCGGACCCGGTGACCCGGAGCTTATGACGCTTAAGGCCGTCAGAATAATAAAGGAGGCAGAGGTAATAGCCCTGCCTCACAGCGAAAGAGATAAATGCACCGCCTATAATATAGCCGTTCAGGCAGTGCCGGAGATTGCGGATAAGGAATTTCTGATGATACCGATGCCCATGACAAAGGACAGCAAACGGCTTGAGGCCGCCCACAATGCGGGAGCCGAGGCCGTAGAGGAAAAGCTTGAGGAAGGCAAGACAACGGCGTTTCTTACGCTGGGAGATGTCACTGTATATTCTTCGTGCCAGTATATCTACCAAAGAGTTAAGGCGGATGGCTATGAAACAGAGCTTGTAAGCGGAGTGCCGTCTTTCTGTGCCGCCGCCGCAAGGCTTGACAGACCCCTTGTAAGCGGTGAGGAAAGACTGCACGTCATACCTGCGTCGTACGATATATCCGACTGTACCGAGCTTGACGGAGTGAAGGTGCTGATGAAGGCGGGGAAAAATATAACCGCCGTAAAGGAGCTGGACTGCGGTATATGCGGAGTGGAAAACTGCGGCATGGACGGCGAAAGAGTGTATTTGAATAAAGATGAAATAGAGGATAAACAGGGATATTATTCGTTGTTTATAATCGACTGAGAAATCGGGTATTGAGCCTGTCGGATTTAGTTCCGACAGGCTCAATTATTATTAGAATTTCCGATATGGACAATAAACGGAGCAAAGGTCATCCGATATGTATAAAAGAGAACAAATCCAACAGGGAAACGCAGTTTCCCAATGAAAGTTTTTTGTCGGGCTTTTTTTCAAAAAAGCCTGCGGGAGTTTGAGGGCAGAGCCCTCATATAATCAGCATTTGAATATTTTTTTATACAGCGGAATAATCATACCGCCGACGCTGTTTCCCAATGTCATTATTATCGTTATGAACAGACAATGGGCACTCCATACCTGCACCAATGAGAAATAATACATGTCAGCAACAACATGCTCAAAGCCGCTAAGTATAAATACCATTACAGGCACGAATACCGCCACAAGCCTTATGGTGGAGCCTGTCTGGTTTTTAAACGTATCAACGGCAATGAACATCAGTATACCACAGAGTATTGCCAGTATAAAAAGGCTGAGGGGAGAGTCCGCAAGCTTTGCATCTGTTATGCTCTGTGCTCTTTCTGCAAAGGCGGGGTATATCCTTGTCATTCGCACCATGTTTGCAACGGCAAAGGTTCCGACCCAGTTGCCGCACCAGGTTATGAGAAGCTCTATAATATATGCGGGCTTCTGAAAGGGCAGATAGCCGACCTTTCCCGTGAACAGATGAAGCTGAAATACCACAATGGTCAAAAGACCGACCGCGAACAGACAACTGCCTACCACGGGGCTAGACTGGCTGAGATACACTGTCCCTCCCATGCCTATCATAAATCCTGCAATGCAGGCAGAAATAAACTGCCTTATTCTTTCCATTTTTATCGTCTCCTTATATAATTTTCCGACATTTAAAATATTATAAAAGAGTATCATCTAACCGTAGTTATGTCAAATATTTGAAGCAAATAAATTCTTTCAAAATTATTAAGACAACTACTAATTATTTTTTAGTACTTGACAATACAAGGTACTGTATATAATATAATAACCAGAAAGGAGATCTGATATGAACGTACAGTTTAAAAAAGGCGTGCTGGAAATGATTGTTCTGGCGGCGGTAAGAAAAAGAGATATGTATGGCTACGAGCTTGTGGCGGAGGTCTCCAAGGTAGTAAACGTAAACGAGGGAACCATATATCCGCTGTTGAAAAGACTAACCAACGAAAAGTATTTTGACACCTATTTGAGGGAGTCCACCGAGGGACCGCCCAGAAAGTACTATCACCTGACGGCGCTGGGCAAGGAATATATGGACGAACTGATAGGGGAATGGAGCGTACTGCAAAACGGTGTTAATCAGTTTTTAAAGGAGCAGGGCTATGAATAAGACAGAATTTTTAAAGGAACTGGAAAATAAAATTCGGGTGCTGGAGAAAAACGAGATAAAGGATATACTTGCGGAATATTCTCAGCACATAGATATGCGTATGGAAAACGGTCTGAGCGAGGGTGATGCCATAAAGGACTTCGGAGACATGGACGATTTGGCGGCGGAAATATTGGAGGCCTACCATGTAAATCCCGAGTACGAAAGGGAATCGGCCTTCGGCATACCGCAGGAGGAGCCTGTAAAAGACGAGAAGAAGAAAAGTGCGGCGGTTTTATCAATATTCTCGGCATGCGGCAGAGGAATAAAGAAAATAAGTCACGGACTGGCAGGGGCGGCTAAATGGCTGTGGAAACATTTTGTCGGAATATTTACAGCCTTATGGGCGCTCATAAAGAAGCCATTTTCCAAGACAAAGACAGGCAGTGAAGCGGCGGTCAAGGCAGACTCGGAGGTTTTGACGGTCAGGGAAGAAAAAACAGCGAAAAAGAATGCAAAAAAAGCGGCAAGAGCCAAACGAAATGATAAAGCAAA
>JAQXNZ010000102.1 GCA_029098265.1 Clostridia bacterium
TCGGTGCATAGGTGATAAACCGTGCGCCGAAGATAAAGGAAACGGAGGAATAAGCTATGAAAAAACTGATTTATACGGCGGTGTGCATGATGACTGCCCTTGCACTTTTCGGATGTTCAGCAGGCGTAACAAAGGCGCCTGAAAACAATCAGTCGGAACAGAATACGGAAAACGACAGTAAGGATAATGATGCCTATCTTGAAAGCATAAAGGAGTATTTCCCTACAGACAATCTTTACAGGCTTTATCACGGCTATGCAGAGTCGGGCTTTGAGATAAGGTATGAGGACTTTGAGGAAAATGATGACATGGCGGTGTTCAAATATGTAGGTGCCATGAATGATGAAAGAGGCGACGAAAGCGACGAGAGAACCTTCCGTGTCAGCTACACCGTTGTTGACGGCATTGTTGCGGAGCAGGTCGAAAACGCCGACACTATGGCGGAAAGCAGTGACAACGTGTACTCAAAGATAAAGGGTCTTGTGGTGCTTTCGGGAGCTATCGAGGAAGGAAACAGCTGGGAGCAGGAGGCAGAGCTTGACGGCAATAAGGTTGTCGTAAAGACAACAATCACAGAGGTGACCGAGGACAGCTTCACCACAGTGACCGAGGCCGAAGCGGAGGGCTATAAGGACGGAAAGTATACCGAGGAGAGAACCTATACCAAGGGTCAGGGACTTACGTCCTTCAGCAATACACCCTACGGCTCCGACGAGGACGATACACTTATATTCGGCTACAGCTTCTCGGTAGCTAATGAGGACTCGGTAACAGGAAAGATTACAGCTGCTTAATAAGCAAAAGGGAGGTCCGTTTGCAGGCAAAAGCCTGTGAACGGGCCTTTTTATATTGCGGAGAAAATGTGTTATAATATATAATGACAGCATAGGCGTAAAACACTGTAATAATGAAGGAACAGACGGATACATTTTGACTTATCGGTTCGTTTTAATATAAATGACGGCAGTATGGAGGAATGCTTATGGACGACAGGGGCTACAGATATATTTTCAAAAGACTTATGGATATTTCAGACGACGGCTTTGTCGTAATAGACAAGGACGGAAAAATAACCGATATAAACGATAAATACTGCGCTTTTCTCAAAACCTCCAAGGAGGAGGCCGTCGGCAAGGAAGTAAAGAGCATAATAAGCGGCTCAAATCTGCCGACCCTGCTGGAAAACCATGAAAGCGAGGAAGGTCTTGTCATAAAAATAGGCGAGGACATGGGCTTCACCGAAGACGCATTGGTAATAGTCAACCGAAGCGGAGTGTTTGACGAGGACGGCAGCGACATAGGCGCCATTGCACAGGTTAAATTCAGGCTGCAGACAATGGACTCAGCCCAGAAGCTCATGCAGAAGTACAGCGAGCTGGAATATTACAGAGACGAATACCTTAAAAGCACCGGAGGCTATTTTGAGGAAGCCCTCGGCAGCAGCGAGGTGTTCAAGGAGGTAAAGATGCAGGGACTTAAAGCAGCAAGGACGTCATTCCCCGTGCTCATAACAGGCGAGACCGGTACCGGCAAGGAGGTATTTGCCAATGCAATACATAACGCCGGTGACCGCAGGGACAAGCCTATGGTCAGCATCAACTGTGCCGCCATTCCCGGAGATCTGCTGGAAAGTGAGCTTTTCGGATATGAGGAGGGCTCCTTCACAGGCGCAAAAAAAGGCGGCAAAAAGGGTAAGATAGAGCTTGCCAATGAGGGCACTTTGTTCCTTGACGAGATAGGCGATATGCCGCTGAGTATGCAGGCCAAGCTTTTGAGGGTGCTTCAGGAGAAAGAGATTGAAAAGATAGGCGGCTATAAGACCATACCCGTTGACATAAGGATACTGGCGGCCACAAGAAAGAATCTGGAGGAAATGATAGAAAAGGGCGAGTTCAGAGAGGACCTTTATTACAGGCTGAACGTAATAAACATAGAGATGCCGCCCCTAAGAAAGCGCAAGGACGATATACCCGAGCTGGCACTGCATTTCCTTGACAAGCTCAACAGGGAGTACAAGACAAACATAACGCTTTCCAACGAGGTGCTGGAGTGCTTCGGCAGATATTCGTGGCCGGGCAACATAAGAGAGCTGGACAACGTAATAAAAAGCGCCTATGCCTCCTGCGATTCCTTCCATATAAGGCTCATAGACCTGCCCTCCAAAATGGTAGCCGCCAAGAAAGTGACCGAAAGCGGCGAGGAGGACGCCAAAAAGCTGGCCGGGCTTATGGACGAGTATGAAAAGAACGTCATAACCGAGGAACTGAGAAGATGTAACTGGAACTGCAAAAAGGCCGCCGAGGAGCTGGGCATACACAAAAGCCTGCTCTATAAAAAAATTGCCAAGCACGGCATAGACCTGGGTAGGGAAAGATATGAAAACAGATAACAAACCCGAATTTTACCCGTATTTTCGGGGAAAGTTTAAAATAATGAACTTTACATATTAAGATAACTATGATAAATTTAAAAGTATGCTGTGTTAATATATCGACGGATGGGAGGAAAGAACTGAATTTGTTGAAAGTAACGGCTTTATGATTATATACGCTGAGGAAGGAGAGAGTTCCGCCTGTAAGCGGGCGGAGAACCAAACAGCCCCAAAGGGCTGATTATAATTGCAAATTACATATTGCGGAAAGGAAACGTCATGAAGGAAATTGGCTTGAAAGATAAACTTAAAGGTGAAAAACTTAGCAGCCCCAACACATTGACGGGTGCGGCAATGTTAACCG
>JAQXNZ010000103.1 GCA_029098265.1 Clostridia bacterium
GTTCTTTAAGGAAAACTATATACACAAGGTATATGTGTCCTCAATGGGAGCACACCAGATAGTAAGCAGTGCCATAGACGGTGTGCAGAAGGGGTCGGACAGGTCCTTTGCCATAGTGAATGACTGCCTGTTTTACAAAGCAAGAAACGGGATAATGATTTTTGACGGCTCCAAAGCGGAATGCATATGCCTTTTATAAGTGTCTAGGCATCACAAAACTGAAAATAAAATGCGGGGAGATAGGCTCGCTGGCCTTTCAGGAATGCTCGAATCTGAAAAAGGTATGGATATCGAAGGACGTTGCTGTAATAACGGCAACGGCAAATACAAAGGCACCGTTGTATAAATGCAGTACAAGCCTGATAGTATATACCGACGCTTCCGCCAGACAAAGCGGCTGGGGATCAAAATGGAACTACGGAAAGGGTACCCTCGGTACGGCATATACAACAAAATACAATATCACCGAGGCGGAGTTTGACGCCCTTTAAAAATTGAACGGGAGGAATGAATATGAGAGAAATAAGAGTAAACTACAATGTGCCGAAAACAGACCGTCACGAATATACATATAAAGACGGCAAAAGAATAAAAAAAGAGGACAGCGGAATAAGATATGCCTACATAGACGACGGCGGGCTGCTTCATATAACAAAATGGGAGGACACTGCATCGGAATACGGAAACGGAGTGTATATAGCGGCGGACGATATCAAAGGGAAAAACGGTCTGCCTGAAATAGACGGAAAGACCTATTGTGTTTGGGGCGCAGGCAAGGACTGGGTAAGGATATCAAAAAAGACCAGGGAAAAGTTCTATACCAAGGCGAGAAACGAGGCCGTTAAGGTCACAACCCATCCAAACCACGAGGATAGAGCTGGGGCTTATGAAATACTCAGAAAAATATATACGGCTGTCGAAGACAGGCTTGATGAAGAAAGCCGAAAGAGAGCCTAGGACTGTATTTCGGAGGTGACGCTATGGAAAATATAATAGCCGCAGTTATAACAGGGGCAATAACGCTGATAGGTGTGCTGACAGCCAACGGAAAGTCCCAGGCGGTGACGGATACAAAGCTTGACGAGCTGACAAGAGAAGTAAGGGAACACAATAACTTTGCCAAGAGAATGCCCGTGGTGGAAGAACAGATAAAGGTTATAAATCATAGAATAAATGACCTGGAGAGAAAGGAGGAACAGCCGTGAAAGAGGTGCTTATGAAGCTTCTGGAAGCACTGATTAAGCTGTTGAAGGTAAAAACACTGGTGACGCTGATATTGACGGGAGTGTTCTCGTATCTCTGCTGTACGGGCGCAATTGAGGCAAAGGAGTTCATTACGGTATTTACTGTTGTTATAGCTTTTTATTTCGGCACACAGCATGAGAAGAACAACGGCGATGACGAAAAATAAAAAATGACCGAAAGGACACCGAAAAAGCGGTAAAGCGGCTGATACATAAGAAGAAAGCAATTAACGGCCGTTTTACCGCATGTAATTGTTTGCGGGGACGACAAGGCTCTTTTTTATTGAGATTAAAGGTTTAATACACAAGATAAGAGGGTGAAATAATGAGCAGAGACATAACCATGTGCCACCCGCGCCTGCAGAGACTGGCGGCAGAGCTGGTGACGGAATGCGGCAAGGCAGGTCTTATGGTAAAGATAACCGACTGTTACAGAGATGCTGTGGAGCAGGCCGAGTGTGTCAGCAACGGGACAAGCAGTCTGTATTACCCAAACAGTCATCACAACTGGGGCACTGCCTTTGATTTCTGCCGTACCGACGGCAAGGGCAACGGCTACTATAACGGCGACAGATTCTTTGAACGGGTCGGGGCAATAGGCAGAGATCTCGGTCTGGAATGGGGCGGCAACTGGATAAAGCCTTTAGACAGACCGCATTTTCAGCTGCCTGACTGGGGCACCTCAACGGTCAGTCTAAAGGCACTGTACGGCACGCCGGAGAAGTTCAGAGAAACGTGGAAAGAAGAACAGGAGGACAATGAAATGCCAGAAGTAAGATATAACACCATAGATGAAGTGCCCGAATGGGGCAGGGAGACGATTCAGACTCTTATTGATAAGGGCTGTTTTGCGGACCCGAAGAACCTGAACCTGTCAGAGGATATGGTAAGGGTGTTTGTAGTGCTGGGAAGATGTAAATAAAAAGGCCGACCTTCCTGTCAGAGGCTACAATTACCAAAGATGGAAGACTACGGCCTGTAAACAATAGCATTACGCAGACGCTTGATGCCGAAGCCCCAAGCATAACGTCCGAAACGCACCCTGCTTCTCTGCCCTTAAGTATGGGAACTCCGCAATCGGTTTCCAGACCACATCTATAGGAGTAAACCCATGCACTGAAAAGCTTGAATTTTATAATCACTGATAAAAGTATATAAGATTGACTCATTACAGCGGTTACAACTTCATTGTATATTTATCTGTGCATTAAGTCAACAGATAAATTTAATAACGGATAGGCATGCTGAATGTGCCGATGAAATAAAAAATCACCGCAAATCCACCTAGGATTTGCGGTGATAACACTATCGGGGTGACAGGATTTGAACCTGCGGTCTCTGCGTCCCGAACGCAGCGCTTTACCAAACTGAGCCACACCCCGCAAAGCATAATATATTATAATAGAATACATTACAAAAATCAAGAAGAATTTACGGCTTTAAAATAACACGGACAAAAACTGCCGGGCAACGGAGTAAAAGGGGCTGAAACCGTTCCCGGCGGGAAGGGGGTTATGATTCCTTAACTTTGGCTGCCTGCCGTATTCCTAAAAGTATTAAGTAGGAAGTGTGTTTTGGGATATATCTGTTTTTATTTGTTTATTTCCCTTTTGAGCGGTATTTTAACATCTTAATCAGTGATTGTAAAATCCAATAATTTCATATATAATATTGAATTGATTCAATATATCATCAGTGCGTTACGCTTTGGAAGAAGGATAAAAATGACGAATGCGGAAATAGAAGCCTTTTTGGCTGTGTGTAAATACAACAATATATCAAAGGCGGCGGAAAAGCTCTTTATTAATCAGTCGTCTCTGAGCACAAAGATAAAAACGCTGGAAAACGAAATGGGCTGTCCGCTTATTATTCGTTCCAAGGGCACAAGAAACGTAAGACTGACGGACGAGGGCAGAGAGTTCCTTGAGCTGGCGGTAAAATATCAGGAAATAGTGAATGAGATGCTTATGATAGGCTCAAAGAGGGTGCCATCAAAGCTGAGAATAGCTTCGCTAAACAGCACGGGTACATATCTGTTTACGCCTGTATATGAAAGATTTATGGCCAGGATGCCCGAAATAACCCTTGAAATACAGGATTTTGCCACTTCTGCCGCCTATGCCAGCATGGAAAACGGAGGCACGGACATGAGCTTTACCGTCAGGAGACTGGATTCCAAAAAGCTTATTACTTACCCTGCGTTTTCGGAGTCGATGGTTTTTATATGCCCAAAGACAGCGGATTATCCCGAATCGGTGGATATATCCATGCTTGAGGTGAAAAACGAGGTGTTTATCGACTGGTTTGACGGTTTCAGCAGATGGCATGACGATACCTTCGGTGAAAAGGCAATGCCCCTTATAAAGCTGGAGCTGATGAGTCAGCTGGAGTTTTTTATAAGCAAATCCAACACATGGGCTTTGGTGCCGTCCAGTGCGGCCTACGGACTGATAAGAAGCGGGAATATCAAAAAATGCAATATTTCCTTTGAGGTGCCAAACCGTGTTACCTATTGCACATATGTGCCCGACAAGTCCAAGGAGGAGCCCATGAAGTGCTTTCTGGACTGCCTGAAAAGCACCCTGGAGGAAATGGAGAAGTTCGGAATGGATATATATATTTGATTAAAAGTGCATTTTGGGGCGATTTAAGGGGCAGATTTAAAGAAAATTTTCCTGTTTTTTCATATAGAATTAAAAATATTTTACGAATTCTTAAGAAAAACAGACATTCGGGACAAAAACGAAAGTTTATGTTATTATGTTTTTGCGGAGAAAATCCTGTTTATATCAAAAGAAATGAAAGGAAGATAAAAGATGAAAAAATATATGGGATATGCGGCAGCAGCCGTATCAATGGCAGCTATGGCGGCAATGTGTATGCCTGCTATGGCAGAAGACGTTGTAACGGATACAACGGCGGCAGAAGCAGCAGAGGAAAAAACAGAGGCAGAGGCCGAAACAGTCGGATATTCTGTTGTTGAAGCAGAAATTACAGGTGTAGAGGAAACAGACAGAGACTACACAAGAATAACAGTAAACACAGAGGAAAGAGGAGAAGTTATCCTTAATGAAGGCTCCGACTGCATGGTAATTGAGGGCAAGGAGATTAAGAGCATAAACGACCTTAAAGCAGGCATGAAGGTAAAAATCGTTATGGACGATATGGCGCCTATGACTCTCAGCCTTCCTCCCCAGACAAGCGGAGCGATTGCAATCATTATCGAGGGTGAAGATTTAGTAAACGTTGAGGTTGCAGATTTTGATGATGAGCTTTCAAGCAAATATCTTAAGCTCAATATGGACGAGAATGTAATCATTCAGGACATCAAGGGTTCAAGAAAAATGTTCACAGCTGATGACATTAAGGGTCATAAGGCAATAGTATTATACGGCGCTTCAACAAGAAGTATTCCCGCTCAGACAACTCCGAGTATGGTAATCATACTTGACGGTGCTGAGGACATTCCCGAGATTACAGTTATTCCCGAAACAGAAAGTGTGCCTTTAAGAGCAACACTTGAGAAGATGGGCTATACTGTAGAGTGGACAGCAAACAATGCCCCCATCGTTGTGGAAAAGGACGGCGTATCTGTAAGCCTTGAAATCGGCAAGAATACAGTTGTAAAAGAAGGAGATATGGCGTTTGAGCTCACTTCCGCAGTTGAGTTTAAGGACGGCGTTACATATATCCCTTCTGACGCACTCGAAATATTTGAATAAACATTTGATAATAATGCCCCCCCGAATGCGAAAAGCATTCGGGGGTTTTGCTGTTACAGGGCATTATTAGGATTTAGGAAGAATAAAAATATTTTTAAAAATAGTATTGACAACGGCAGAATGTGGTGATAATATAATGCCTATAAAACAGATAGGTTTAATAATAAATAAAGGAGAACCGATATGAGAACAATATGTATGAAGGATATCCGATGTTGAAGCATAGGGAAAGAACCCTTTAGGCGAGACAGAATTACAGATAACATTAACCGACTGATACATATAAAACAGGAGTGAATGAATATGAAAACCTATGAAAGAATTACTGATCTTATCGGAGGAACACCTCTTTTAAAGCTTACAAACTACATTGAAGAAAATAAACTTGAGGCTGATATTTACGGAAAGCTTGAATATTTGAATCCCGCAGGAAGCGTAAAGGACAGAATTGCAAAAGCTATGATAGACAATGCAGAGGAAAAGGGACTTCTTAAGCCGGGTGCTGTAATAATCGAGCCCACCAGCGGAAACACAGGCATCGGCCTTGCGGCTGTAGCGGCTTCAAGGGGCTACAGAATTATACTTACCATGCCCGACACCATGAGTGTAGAGAGAAGAAACCTTCTTAAGGCCTACGGCGCAGAGCTTGTGCTTACAGACGGCGCAAAGGGAATGAAGGGTGCCATTGCCAAAGCCGATGAGCTTGCCGCAGAAACACCCAACAGCTTTATTCCCAGCCAGTTCACAAACGAGGCGAACCCTAAGGCACACCGCAGTACAACAGGCCCTGAGATTTGGGAGGATACAGACGGAAAGGTTGATATTTTCGTAGCAGGCGTCGGCACAGGCGGAACCGTATCAGGCGTAGGCGAATTCCTTAAGAGCAAAAATCCCAATGTAAAGATAGTTGCTGTTGAGCCCGCAGGTTCACCCGTGCTTACAAAGGGAACACCCGGACCCCATAAGATTCAGGGCATCGGTGCAGGCTTCGTACCCGATACTCTTAACACAAAGATATATGATGAGGTAATCGCTGTTGAGAACGAGGACGCCTTTGCAACAGGACGTGCGCTGGCAAGAAAAGAAGGTCTCCTTGTGGGAATTTCCGCAGGCGCCGCAGTATTTGCCGCAACAGAGCTCGCTAAAAGACCCGAAAACAAGGGTAAAATAATTGTTGCACTTCTCCCCGACACCGGAGACAGATATCTTTCAACACCTATGTTTGCATAAATTCCTCGAAAAACTGAAATTACTGCCGAAAACGGCCTCCGAATGCTTCGGAGGCTTTTTTATATGGGGCGGCAAGCAAAAAAAGAAAAAACAGCTGCTATTAGGCAGCTGCTGCAAATGTCAAATCATATAATTATCTATTGCCCGTTCTCTCTGCTGGTCAAGTATGTCCTGCAGAGTTATGCTGTCAAGGTATTCGTTTATAACCTTATACAGACCCTGCCAGACAGGAAGTATGGCACATTCTCCGCTGTGCTCACAGCCTGCCGCATCGCTTTCCGCACAGGCAACGGGAGAGAGACTTCCCTCGGTCAGGCGCAGTATTTCTCCGACAGTGTATTTATCGGGGGTTCTGGAAAGCCTGTAGCCACCCTGAAAGCCTCTGTTTGTCTTGAGTATATCCGATCTGTTTAAAGCAGGTACTATCTGCTCAAGATATTTCTTTGAAATGTTCTGACGTTCCGCTATATCTTTAAGAGCGACAAAACCGTCATTCTGATGTTCTGCCAGGTCAAGCAGCATACCCAGCGCATAGCGCCCCTTTGTTGAAATTTTCATGCCGAATCACCTCTTTGATTTAATAATACTATAATAACATGTTTTTTGTAGGTTTTCAAGTAAACCGCGCTTAAAAGAACTTTGCCATTGCAAGTGCCGAATGGTACGATGAGTTAAAATATTGCGGTGTGCATAAGATAAATAATGCGGATTTGTATTTTAAGCCGCAAGTGTGGTATAATATTTTGCAAACTGTTTAAAAGATAGACCTGTACACAGGTATAGCATGCAAATCCGCGCGGAATATGACTGCAGAAAGCTATTGAATTTTAAACCGTTGCAGGTATAATAGCATATATCGATTCGGGAGGTGAGAATGTGCCGATTATACTCTTGTTTGATTTTATATTTTTTCTGATATTCAGATTTTTTATAAAAATAGTAATAACAATATTCGGTTGGGCCACAAGAATATTCTTCGGTAAGCTTCCCGAAAAGAACCGAGGCTGGTTCTATATAATGATGCTTCTGTCATTCCTATGGGTATACTGCCTGGTGGCAAAGTTCTTTCCAGTTCTTTTCAACATCTTTATATCGTACGTTCCGGGCAAGACGTTTTTTAACTTCCTGAGAAAATTCTTGTATATAATATGTGTTGTAGGAATACCTCCCGGGGTGGGCGCTATATGTGCTTTGGTCAGGGGAGTGAGCAGAAGCGACAAAAAGCATATATTTGAGTGGCTTATGAAAGGCTACAGATATTCGCTTGTACTTGGCTGCGGCATGGCTGTAATGCTTGTCTGCACACCTGTTATAAAGGTAAAAAGATTTTTGAAACATATTACCGCCGACTATATGCCCATGGGCGTATCGGGCAAGGGTAATATAAAAATAATGGATGAAATAACGGAAGCGCTGAAAAGGTCGGATATAATTGTAACGAAAAAGATTCCGTCGAGATTTTATTCGCTTCCCGTTAAGATGACCAATGAGGTTGTAAAGGACTTGTTTGACTATATGTCCGACAGGGAGCTTTATCTTGCAGGTGAAAATATAAGCATATATCTTAACTCCTCCGACATAATGATAGAAGGAAAGCATGAGCTGGTGGAAAAGGCCAAAACAGCCATAGCCACATGCTTTGTGGAAAACGACATACTGTTGACGGTAAGCGAAAGGGCGCGAGAAGCCGAACACAGAATCCAGGACGCCTATACAGAATGGCATGAGGGCAGGGCGGACGATAAAGAAACTTTCCGCACTCTCAGAGAGATACTGAACTACGGGCCTGAGTCGGGAATAGACTATGAGGAATGGGCGCTTCTGTCTGTGCAGATAAACGCCGTTCTTAACAGCGTACTGTCGAAAAAAGAATGATTGTAAAGCATTTTTAAATTTTTTTGAAAAAAGTTAAATAATCCTATTGACTTTTGTTTGAAAGTAGTGTATTATAATCAAGCTGTCACCGAGAGCGGTGAGAGAGAAAAAAAGAAATGATCCTTGAGAACTGAACAGTTGATGATAAGAAAAATTAAACCCAAGTCGATAGACTAAGAGAAATCTTGAAAGAGATTATACTACCAAGTAATAAAGGTAAGAAACAAAAAGAGTCAGAGTAGCATCTG
>JAQXNZ010000104.1 GCA_029098265.1 Clostridia bacterium
GTCCTCTTTCATATTTTCAAAGGTGTTGGGGTTACCGCATATCTTGATTACGGGCATGCTGGGGAAGCCCTGAGGTGCACCGCGTCCTGTTGAGAACATCATACACTGAGCGCCTGTTGCAGCCATACCTGTAAGGATTTCAGGCTCACGTCCCGGTGTATCCTTAATCCAAAGTCCCTTGTGGTCTGTAACGATTTCGGGATATTCCATAACGCCCTGAATAGGTCTTGTGCCTGATTTCATAATAGCGCCAAGGGATTTTTCCTCGATTGAGCTTAAGCCGCCTGCGATATTGCCGGGTGTGGGCTGACCTTTTCTCATGTCACAGCCGATGGCCTTTGCTCTGCCTTCCATTTCGTCAACTTTTCTGATTATCTTGTCGCCTACTTCCTTGCTGACTGCTCTCTTTGCAAGAAGATGCTCGCCGCCGATGAACTCTGTTGTTTCACCGAAGATAACGGTTGCGCCAAGGTCAACAAGTTTGTCTGCAACATAACCGATTACGCAGTTGGAAGCCATGCCGCTTGTGGCATCTGAGCCGCCGCATTTGATTGACATAACAATTTTAGAAACGTCAACGGGCTGTCTCTGGATACCCGAAGCCTCGATAACAAGTCTTCTTGCGATATCGATACCTGCCTGGATAGCCTTGGAAACTCCGCCGAGCTCCTGAATATGAATTATTTCTACGGGTTTGCCCGTAGCTTTGATTTCGTTGTACATACGCTCATGGTCTGTGCCTTCACAACCAAGGCTTACGATAAGAACTGCCGCAGTGTTGGGGCTGCAAGCAAGGCTTATAAGTGTATCTGTAACCCTCTCAAGGTCGGGAGGTGTCTGACAGCATCCCTGATGATGAGGGTATGTAAGTGTACCCTGTACCTGATGACAGATGGCATTGGCAACGTCATTTGCACAGGTAACGCTGGGTATTACAGCTACCATATTTCTTGCTCCGACTCTGCCGTCGGGGCGTACATATCCCATAAATTCCATATATCTCTCTCCTTCCGGTTATTTCTCCCAGTCACCGCGTCCGCGTTTACTGTCAAGATTATGTACATGAACGTAGTCGCCTGTAACTATGTCAGCAGTAGCGATACCGATTTCCTCACCGTATTTGATGATATCCTCACCCTTTGCTATGGGCTTAACGGCGATTTTATGACCGTAAGGAACGTCAGCAAGTACTTTTACAGTCACTGTGTTACCCTTCTTGTCCCTGATATCCACGTCCATACCGGATTTGACATCGTTGGCAAATATAGTTGCTACGTTGTCGAGGTCGTTGACCTTAAGAGCTAATACGTTAGCCATATTATATCTCCCCCTTTTATATTTAATTTGTATATAACCTCATTAGCTATTATATAAAATTTTAGATAAATTGTAAACAATAATATTATTAAATTATTTTTAATGCCATAAATTATGTTTATTTTACGGAGATTTTCAAAGCTTTTCTTGACACGTCATAGAGCCGATGATAAAATCAATATATATTGTCTGACAAATGGAGGAAATGCCGATGTATGATGAATTGATGGAAAATTTGGATTATATCAAGGTGGCTGACTGCAAAAATATTTCCGACACACTGTTCAAAAGGTTCAGAGACCTGATTGTAATGGGCAAGCTACCTGCCGGAATGGTGCTTCCCAACGAAAATACCATGAGCGAGCTGCTGGGAGTGGGAAGAAGCTCCCTGAGGGAGGCCTACACCGCACTGGCGCTGTCGGGCTTCATCGTGCGTTCAAAATCCGGTACATATATAAACAGCTCCGAAGAAATGATAAATACGGCGCCCTTCAATATGATAGTCGAGGGGTCAAAGCCTTCGGATATACTCGAATTCCGTTTTATGCTTGAGGCGGAAAATGCCAGCTATGCAGCAAAAAGGGCGACAGAAGCGGACATAAATAAAATAAGCGAGTCATACGAAAAAATGATTGAAAACAAGGCGGACATAGAGAAGTTTGCCTATTATGACGTGGAATTTCACATGAACGTGGCAAAGGCCGCCCACAATGAACTGCTCTATAATATAATGAAGGCTTCCTACAGCACCATACGAAAGGGAGTAAAGCAGGCGGGACTGAATGCCTACAGTATGAAGTGGGGCTTTATGGACGTAGTTATAAAGGTACACGGTGATTTGCTCAGGGCCATAAAGGACAGAGATTTTGCCCTGGCCTATAAGGTGATGAAGGACCACATTTCCTATGTAAATGCTACGGTGAGCTATAAAGAGTAGGCGCGCGGGGCGCGCTAAGTCAAAAATCTGCGGATTTTTGACTTGTTATTGGCACTGTTCATAAAAGTTCCTAAGGAAACTTTTATGAACAGAGAGGCTCACATTTGGCTATTGACACCGACGGAAATGAATTCCGTCGGCGTTTGATTTTTATGCCACGATATATGCAGCTGAAAAAAACAGAAAAATAGTGTTAGGACGATATTATTAAAACTATTGACTTTTTATTAAAACAATGTATAATAGAAATTCCTGAGAGATATTTAAAAAAATAAATTTTAAATATTTTTAAAAAAGTGTTGACAAAGCACTTTACAGGTGATATACTAATCAAGCTGTCACCGAGAACGGTGAGAGAGAAAAAAGAAATGATCCTTGAGAACTGAACAGTTGATGATAAGAAAAATTAAACCCAAGTCGATAGACTAAGAGAAATCTTGAAAGAGATTATACTACCAAGTAATAAAGGTAAGAAACAAAAAGAGTCAGAGTAGCATCTG
>JAQXNZ010000105.1 GCA_029098265.1 Clostridia bacterium
CAGTAATGGTGCAGAAGGAGGTTGCCGAGCGTATGCAGGCAGGCCCCAAGAGCAGTGATTACGGTGCGCTTTCAATAGCTGTACAATTCTATTCCGAGGCGGCAATAGATATGATAGTACAGCCGTCATGCTTTATGCCAAGACCCATGGTGGCTTCCGCAGTTATCACCCTTAAGCTGAGAGAAAAACCGGCGGTGAACGTATGCGACAGACAGCTGTATTTCAAGCTTGTTAAATACGCCTTCGGACAGAGAAGAAAAACATTGCTTAACACCCTGTGCAATCAGGGCGGCTTCGGTCTTACCAAGGAGGAAATGACGGCGGTCATAAACAGTGCGGGCCTTAACGAAAAGATAAGGGGAGAGGCCATGAGTTTGGAGGACTTCGCCAGACTTACCGAAAAAATATACGGCTTAAAAAACATACAGAACTAAGAGCATAAATAAGGAAAACTCTGTAAGATATGCTCATTTTGTTGCATTTTGTCTGAAAATGCTGTATAATATACAGATGAATTATGTAAATAAGGGTGATGTAATGAAGAAGCACATAATATATATGGCTGCCTTTATGACAGCGGCGGCGGTTGCAGTCACCTCTGTTCCGCCTATGATTGCTGAGGCTAAAACCATAACCCAGCTGCAGAATGAAAGGGAAGAACTTGCAAAACAGACCCAGGATGCTCAGGCGAAGCTCAAGGAGGCTCAGCAGAAGCAGGCCGATGTAGAAGCCGAGATAAGGGCGATGGATAATGTTGTTAACGCCGCCCAGAAGGAACTGGACGAGGCGCAGAATGACCTTGACGATGTTACTAAACGCCTTGAGGAATCGGAGCAGGCTCTTGAAACTGCCACTGAAAAGAGAGAGCAGCAGTTTGAAACCTTTGCGGGAAGAATGAAGTTTTTCTATGAAAACAGCCAGACAAGCTATCTCGGCATACTGCTTGGCTCGGAAAGTCTTTCCGACATGGTTAGGAGACTGCAGTACATAGATGATATAATGTCATATGACAACAACATGCTCAACGAGCTCAGTGCTACTCAGGAGGAAATCAGAACAAGGACTGCCGAGATTAAGGAAGAAAAAGAACAGTCCGAATATCTCCTTGAGGTTGCGCAGGAAAAGATGGACAGCCTTAATGACATAGTTGCACAGAAGGAAGCTCTTATTGCATCCTACGCCCAAGACGAGGAAAAGTATAATCAGCTCATTGCCAGCAACGAGAAGGCCAGTCAGGAGGCTCAGGCAATGATTAACAAGATACTTGCCGAGCAGTCTTCGGCAAAATCGACTTATGTATATACAGGCGGACAGCTTAATTGGCCGGTACCCTCAAAGGCGGCTTCAAGCTCCAGCCTTTCCAGTGGCTTTGTTTCAAGAAACAGACCGATAGGAAGCGGAACAGAGTTCCATACGGGCTATGACGTACCAGCTTCATACGGGGCGGCTGTTGTTGCGGCAGAGGCAGGCACGGTTATATATGCAGGCTGGATGAGCGGCTACGGAAACACGGTAATGATAAACCACGGCGGCGGACTTGTTACCCTTTACGGACATAACTCAAGTCTGACAGTATCAAAGGGAGATACAGTAACAAGAGGACAGCAGATAGCGAAAATAGGAAGCACAGGCAACTCCACAGGAAACCATTGTCACTTTGAGGTGCGTCTGAACGGTACGGCAGTCAGCCCGGAACCTTATCTCGGCGTAGGTAATATAGGATATTAAGCGGCAAGCAGCCTAAGCCGAAATCCTAACGGATTTCAACTTATTAATGTAATTCGAAGTAAATATGAGTAAATAGGCATCGGCGGAAATGAATTCCGCCGATGTTTTATGTATTGATTATAAAATTTAACTAAGTAAGTTTGGCCTTATCAGCATTCCTTAAGCTTTTCCGTAAAGTCTGCCATTGCCTCGGAAATTTTAATTTGCTGGGGACATACAGCTTCACAGCTTCTGCAGCCTATGCAGGCGGAGGGACGTTTATCCTCGGGAAGTGTTATTATAAATCTTGGAGCAAGGAAGCCCCTTTCCGTAAATGTATGCTCATTGTACTGTTCAAGCAGTACGGGTATGTCAAGTCCCTGTGGACAGTGACTTACACAGTAGCGGCAGGCAGTGCAGGGCAAGGTCTTTTTGCTGAGCATATCCTTGGCAACGGAAAGAAGCTCGTTCATCTCTGTTTCATTTAAAGGCTTGTCCTCATTGAATATAGCTATATTTTCCTTAAGCTGTTCCATGTTTGACATTCCCGAAAGCACAACCTTAACCTCGGGCAGGCTCTGTAAAAATCTGAATGACCATGCGGGTATGCTTTCGTCGGGACGGAGAGCCTTAAGTCTCTTTTCCTGACTTTCTTCAAGGGAGGCAAGTCGGCCGCCTCTGAGGGGCTCCATTACCCATACGGGAATATTATGCTCCTTAAGCAGCTCGCATTTTCCTTTGGCGTTCTGAAAATCCCAGTCCAGCCAGTTGAGCTGTACCTGACAGAATTCCATGTCCTTACCGTATACGTCAAGGAAACGCTTCATTACATCCAGACTTCCGTGGACAGAGAAACCAAGGTGACGTATGCGTCCGTTTTTCTTCTGCTTTAAAAGATAGTCATAGATGCCGTATTTTTCATCAAGGTACTCGTTTATATTCATTTCGCACACATTATGTACAAGATAGAAATCAAAATAGTCAACCCTGCATTTTTCAAGCTGTTTTTCAAATATTTCCTCAACCTTGTCCATGTTGTTGAGGTCATAGCCCGGGAATTTTGTTACAAGATAAAAGCTGTCACGGGGGTATATGCTCAAAGCCTTTCCCACGGCAAGCTCTGAATTGCCGTTGTGATAGCCCCATGCGGTATCATAATAGTTTATGCCGTTTTTCATGGCAAAGTCTATCATTTCTGCTGTCTGCTGTTCGTCGATATTGCCGTTGTCGCCGTCGATAACGGGCAGACGCATTGTTCCCATGCCGAGGGCTGAAAGCTTCATGCCTTTAAAATCCTTATATATCATTTGTATTCTCCTTTCGGTTTGTCCTGCTGTTTTCATGCTTTCACATCTTATAATATGCGTTGAAGACGACTTTAAGTCAATACCCATTTTAAAACTTGATGGGTGTGTCAAAAATAAGTATGCGGAAATTCGGACAAAACGGTCTGATTCAAATCTGTTTTTTATTATATATTAATGTTTTTAACCCTAATTATATTTAAAAAAATATGCCTTTATGATATAATCATGTTTTGAACAGAAAGGATTATTGGAGGTATTTAAAATGGCTTTAAGAAAAATAAGAACAGGGAAAGACCCCGTACTCAGAAAAGTATGCAAACCCGTAAATGATATAAATGACTCTTTCAAAACACTGCTTGACGATATGGCTGACACAATGTATGACGCCGACGGAGTAGGTCTTGCGGCGCCTCAGGTGGGAGTTCTTCGCAGGGCTGTAGTAATAGACGTAGGCGAGGGACTTGTGGAGCTTATTAATCCCGAGATAATCGAAACCAAAGGTGAGCAGAAGGACTGCGAGGGCTGTCTGAGCATTCCCGGAGCCACGGCAGAGGTAATTAGACCTTCGTACGTTAAGGCAAAGGCTCTTAACAGAGACGGAGAAGAAATAATCGTTGAAGGCAGAGGACTTATGGCAAGGGCAATCTGCCATGAACTGGACCATTTGGATGGCATACTTTATGTGGATAAAGCTGTCGGAGAAATCCAATACTGATTAAGGAGAGAAGCTTTTATGAAGGTTATATTTATGGGAACTCCCAAATTTGCCGTGCCCACACTGGACAGGCTCGTTAAGGAGCATGAGGTGCTGGCAGTGGTCACACAGCCGGACAAGCCCAAGGGCAGGGGCAAAAAAATGGTATTTCCGCCCGTAAAGGAAAAGGCGCTGGAGTATGGCATCGAGGTTTATCAGCCACCCAAGGTAAAGACACCTGAGTTTGTTAAGGTGCTTAAGTCCTACAATCCCGACGTAATTGTCGTTGTCGCCTTCGGACAGATACTTTCCGAGGAAATTCTTAATATACCCAAATACGGCTGCATAAATTTACACGGCTCCATTCTTCCGAAGTACAGGGGAGCGGCGCCCATACAGTGGTCGATTATAAACGGTGAAAAATACGGCGGAGTTACGACCATGTATATGGCCAAGGGACTTGACAGCGGCGATATGATACTTAAGGCCGAAGAAAAAATAACCGACAGCGACACCTACGGAACACTTTATGACAGGCTGTCAGGTATAGGTGCCGAGCTTCTTATTGCCACCCTTGAACAGCTTGAAAACGGCTCAGCCGTAAGGGTACAGCAGGACGAGGCCGAGGCAACTCTTGCGCCGATGATAACAAGAGAAATGGAGCATATCGACTGGAACAGACCTGCAAAGGATATAGTAAATCTTATAAAGGGACTTAATCCCCAGCCGACGGCGCATACTGTATACGGAGAGGAAAAGCTTAAAATATGGTTTGCGGAAACAGCCGACGGAAGCTATGAGGGTCAGCCCGGCGAAATAGTCGATGTCCGTAAGAAGGATTTTGTTGTAAAGGCCGCCGACGGCGCAGTTGCTGTCAAGGAGGTTCAGGCGCAGGGCGGAAAGAGAATGACTGCCGACGCCTATATGAGAGGACATTCTATAGAAAAGGGAATGCTTCTGAAATAATTGGAGGTAATGCTTATGCCAATGTTTTATTATTTTGACTGGTCCTATGTGGTGCTTGTACTGCCTGCGCTTATACTGGCTATGTACGCCCAGGGAAAGGTATCGTCTACGTTCAATAAATATTCCAGAGTGCCCAACCATGTGGGCATAACGGGGGCAGAGGCCGCCAGAAGAATAATGGAGATGAACGGTATATATGATGTAAGCATCGAGCGTGTTTCGGGAAATCTTACCGACCACTATGACCCGAGCAAAAAGGTGCTCAGACTGTCGGACAGTGTTTATTCCAGCACATCCATAGCCGCAGTCGGTGTTGCCGCCCATGAGACTGGACATGCCATTCAGCACGCCAGAGGATATGCGCCGCTTTCATTGAGAAGCCTTATGGTACCTCTTGCAAATATCGGTTCAAGACTTGCCATGCCGCTTATATTACTCGGAATAATATTCGGTTTTGCAAGCTCAATGGGCGACTCTCTTATTTATCTGGGCATAATACTTTTCGGACTTTCGGTGCTGTTTACAATAGTTACACTGCCTGTTGAGTTCAATGCATCAAAGAGAGCCATTGCCTGCCTTGAGGACAGCAGGATACTCTATGAGGATGAAATAGGCGGAGCCAAAAAGGTGCTCAGCGCCGCAGCTATGACTTACGTTGCTTCAACGGCCGTAGCAGTAGCCAACATGCTGCGACTTATTATACTTTTCGGCGGCAGAAGAAGAAATGACTGATATTGAATCTAAGCAGAGAGCCTTTGGGTTTTCTGCTTTTTTAACGTAAGGAGGTACCCGATGGCAGACTTTGCAAATATATCGGAAAAGCCGAATGCAGGAGTGCTTGACGTTTCGGTCAGCACCAATCCGCTCGGTATGCCGGAAACCGTGAAAAATATGGACATAATACTGAGCCTAAATGAGTATTATCCCGACTCGGAATGCACTGAACTAAGAAAGGCCCTTGCTGTAAAATACAGTGTTCAGCCCGAAAGTATTTACAGCGGAAACGGTGCCGATGACATAATATACAGAATATCGCAGGGACTGAAACCTAAAAGAGGACTTATAGCCGCACCGACCTACGAGGATTATGAAGCCGCATTAAAAACGATTGACTGTGATATTTCGCATTATATATATAAGTCTGAATACGAATATCACTTTGACTGCGGCATACTTGATAATATATTGTCTGATATAGTTTTTATTGCTAATCCTAATAATCCAACAGGCGAGCTTATAGGAAGAAAACATATAGAGAGGCTTGCCGAAAAATGCCGTGATGCAGGCGCCGTACTTGTCGTTGACGAGAGCTTTATGGGCTTCACCGATGAAAGGAAGTCTGCAAAGGAGCTTGTTTACAAATACAGCAATATGATTGTCATTGACAGCTTTACAAAGACATACTGTATGCCGGGGTTCAGACTGGGATTCTGCCTGTGTTCCGATAAAAGTACTTTGGATAAAATAAAGAGGGCAGGGCAGGCGTCAGCTGTATCAGTATATGCCCAGGCTGCCGCCCTTATGGCCTTGGAGGATAAGGATTACATTAATATAACCCGCAGCTTTGTTAAAAAGGAGAGGGAATATCTCATAGACGGCCTTAATAGGGCAGGTCTGAAAGCTTATAACTCCGATGTGAACTTTTTCCTTGTGAAATCGCCCTATAACGGTTTTATAAAAAAGCTTGCAGACAGTAGCGTAATTGTGAGGGACTGCCGAAGAATGACAGGCCTTGAAGGAGAGCATTTCAGAGTTTCGGTCAAGAAGCATGAGGATAATGCAAGATTTATTGAGACCGCGTACAGAATAATAAATGAATAGAGCAATAAAAAAGGAAGCCTTTACAGACTTCCTTAGTTTTTTATAAATCATCAAGCCTTCCAAAGACCGTGAAGATTGCAGTATTCATAAGCTGCTACAAATTCGTCTCCGTCAGCAAGGGCAAATACAGCCTTGGGTTCCTCACCGGCTTTAAGATATTTAATCTGGCTGCCGAGCTTTGTCTCGATTGCGATGAAGGCAATGTGATGCTCTTCAAGCATGGGATGTGTAACTTCGCCTACTTTAACGGTAACTGTGTTTCCGTCCTTTTCGACAACGGGAACATGTTTTTCCTGAGCCGCATCTGTAGTACCGGGTACAAGCTCCTGCATCTTTTCGCCGCAGCACATAACGGGAACGCCCTTATTGTCTACATAAGTGATGATGTTTTTGCAATGACTGCACTGATAAAATTTCATAGAATATTCCTCCTTGAATTTACAGCTAGTATTGCCTATGCTGTGTAATATATTAATAGTTTTCTTTTCTTACTTCAAAATATGCTCTGGGATGTGCACATACAGGACATACTTCGGGAGCTTTTTTGCCGATAACTATGTGACCGCAGTTTCTGCATTCCCACATTGTTTCTTCGCTCTTTTCAAATACCTTCTGCATTTCTACATTGTTGAGAAGCTTTCTGTATCTTTCCTCATGTGTCTTTTCGATGGCGCCTACCATACGGAATTTTGCTGCAAGAGCTGTAAAGCCTTCTTCCTCAGCTACCTTTGCAAATCCGTCATACATATCTGTCCACTCGTAGTTTTCGCCCTCAGCGGCAGCAAGAAGATTTTCTGCTGTGTTGCCGATGCCCTTGAGTTCCTTGAACCACATTTTTGCGTGTTCCTTTTCATTGTCAGCTGTAGCCTGGAAGATAGCTGCTATCTGTTCATAGCCTTCCTTTTTAGCAACGCTTGCGAAATATGTATATTTGTTTCTTGCCTGGCTTTCACCTGAGAAAGCTTCCATAAGATTTTTCTCTGTTCTTGAACCTTTGAGTTCCATTGATATTCCCCTTTCATTTATAAATTTTATATTTGATACGATGTAATAATAGCACAGGGAAATAAAAAAATCAAGTGTTTTATATGAATTATTAAATAATAATTATTATTAATTGCTATATATAGGAATTTGACTTAAATTAGTTTTACAATAAATTGAATAATTTTTGCATTCCTGTTAAACAGAATCAGACCTTTTAAGAAATAACTCTCCACTATAACACCATACTTTTATATTATGGTATCATGGATTTATAACAGAGGTGATTGACGGGTGAATACATACAGAACCGCAGAGATTGCGAATATAATAGGAATACATCCAAACACAGTCCGATTATATGAGAAGCTGGAGTTAATTCCGAAACCTGAGCGGAAGCCCAACGGCTACAGAATATTTACGGATTTTCATATTGAACAATTCAGGCTTGCCCGTCTTGCTTTTCGGGTTGAGGTTTTGCAGAACGGTTTAAGAAAGAAAATTGTGCAGACGGTAAAAGCATCGGCCGCAGGTGATTTTGATACTGCTCTTTTACTTGCCGAAGATTATCTGCATCAAATTAAACAGGAACGCTCCAATGCCGAGGAGGCTGTCGTGATTGTAAAGCAGATGCTTTCGGGAGGTGTACCTGAAAACTCACATTTCTTCAAGAGAAAAGAAGTATCAGAATACTTAGGTATATCGATGGATGCTTTGAGAAATTGGGAAATGAACGGTCTAATTACTGTCAAAAGAAAACAGAACGGTTATCGTGTCTATACAGATGGGGATATACAGCGCCTTAAAATTATTCGTTCTTTGAGATGTACTAACTATTCCTTAGAAGCAATTTTGCGTATGCTAAGACAGCTTTCCGAAAATCCCGATGCAGATATTAAGGCTGTCTTAAATACTCCGAAACAGGACTCGGATATTATATCTGTCTGTGACAGGCTTATCGCTTCTTTATCCGAAGCGGAGGAAAACGCTTATAAAATAATATCAATGCTCGAGAATATGAAAATCAGATTTTTATAACTCTCCATTTTGCCACCAACCTTTGCGTCGGTGGTATTCTTTTTTGGTAAAAAAGAAAGGAGACAAGAATTATGAACGAAAAACAAACAAAATGGAAAAGCCGAGCAATGCTGTTTCTGATCAGTCAGTGTATTACATTGTTCGGTTCAACCCTCGTGCAAATGGCGATTATATGGTATGCTACAATTCAAACCTCATCGGGAGCGTGGGTTGCGGCATTTACCGTATGCTCCTATCTGCCGCAGTTTTTGATTTCTTTTGCGGCAGGAGTATGGGCGGACCGTTACAGCCGAAAAAAGCTTATTATCGGAGCCGACTCCCTTATTGCCATTGTGACATTTCTGATGATATCAGCAATTCCGCATATCACAGACAAAACCGCTGTCCTCGGCGGACTGCTTGCTATGTCGGTGATACGTTCTTTAGGAGCAGGCATACAAACACCGGCGGTTAACGCAGTAATTCCACAGCTTGTACCCGATGATCAGATTATGCGTTTTAACGGAATAAACGCAACTATGCAGTCTGTTGCTCAATTTGCAGCTCCCGTAGCCGCCGGTGCATTGCTGACAGTAAATACTCTGAGTTCTGTACTTATGATTGATATTGCGACTGCAATTGTGGGTGTTGGATTGCTTTCGGTTGTGATGATACCGAAGCCTACGATTCAGGACAAAGGAATTTCTGTATTTGATGATATGAAAAAAGGCATTAAATACACTCTTTCGGATAAGCTTATCGGGAATGTGCTGGCGGTGTACGGTCTTTTTATTTTCCTGTGCGTACCTGCAGGCTTTCTCTCTCAGCTGTTTGTGAGCCGTGTTTTCGGAGAAACCTATTGGCATCTGACAGCAGTAGAATTAGCAGGATTTATCGGAATGGTAGCAGGCGGTCTTCTTATGAGCACATGGGGAGGATTTAAGAGCCGTGTAAAAACTCTGTATATAGGACTGATGGTTTTTGGTTTACTGGCAATCGGTATGGGATTGTCAAAGCTATTTGCCCTGTATATTGCGCTGATGATTATTTACGGTGTTGTCATCACTATGGTTCAAACGGCAACAACTACATTGATTCAGGAAAAGGCTGAAATATCTATGCAGGGACGTGTGTTCGGGCTTCTCGGTGCCATGTATTCCGGCTTTTTACCTGTCGGAATGGCTGTATTCGGGCCGATGGCAGATGTAATTTACCTGCAGTGGATTATGATTGGCTCAGGTGTTGCTTTGATTGTACTTTCGGTATTCGTATGTATGAATAAGCAAATGCGTTTGAATTGAAACAGACTGCAAAGCAGGACGGATAATAATATATTAAAGAAATTGAAGCAGCAATAGGGCAGGTCTTATGATCTGCCTGATTTGTTTATACGTTAAAAACGGCATTTAACAAATAAAGCCCATTCAGTTGATTAATTGTCCGAAATAGTGTAAAATATTATGATGCAATTCGGCAGTTAAAACGTAATTTTGAAAGAGGAAAGAAAATGATATCGATAAATCCGAGAGAGGTTGCCTGCGACGCAATGCTTGAGATAAGTGCGGAAGCGGCCTACAACAATATGACTCTTCGCAGACTGCTCAGACAAAACGGAGCCATGCCAAGAAATGACAGAGCCTTTGTGACCGAATGCGTCAACGGTACTCTCAGAAACCTCATATATATAGATTATGTAATAAACAAATTCTCAAAGACAAAAACCGATAAGCTCAAGCCGCTTATACTGGCGGTAATGAGAATATCTGTGTATCAGCTGATGTTCATGGACAGAGTTCCCGACTCTGCCGTGTGCAGTGAGGCGGTAAAGCTTGTTAAGAAAAGGGGACTTGCGCCGCTTTCGGGCTATGTAAACGGCGTACTGAGAAATATCGCAAGAAATAAAGACAGCATTGATGTTCCCGAGTACGGAACACCTGAGCATATATCGGTGAAGTATTCCTTTCCGCTTTGGCTTGTAAAGATGTGGCTTGCCGCATATGATTATGAAACCGTTGTGAAGATATGTTCAGCTTCAAACGAAGCGCCTGATGTTTGCCTTGCGGTCAACAGACTGAAAACTACTCCGCAGGAACTGAAGGACTGCCTTGAAGCGGAGGGTATAACGGTTAAGAAAGGCTTATATGCTGAAAATGCACTCCATATAAAGGGCTCGTCCGATATATCAAAATCGGGAGCCTTTGAAAAGGGGCTTTTCCATGTGCAGGACGAAAGCTCCATGCTGGCGGTTTCTGTCCTAGACCCCAAACCGGGCGAAAGCATACTTGATGTATGTGCGGCGCCGGGCGGAAAATCATTCCTTGCGGCAGAACTTATGGAAAACACGGGCAGAATAGTTTCGGGAGATGTACACCCCCACAAAACGGAGCTTATAAAGCAGAGTGCAGAAAGACTGGGTATAAATATAATTGAAGCAAAGCTCAGGGATGCGGCAGAAAGCCATACTGAGGACGTCGGATTATATGACAGGGTACTGGTGGACGCTCCCTGTTCGGGCTTCGGACTTATGAGAAAAAAGCCCGACATAAAGATAAATAAGACAGGAAGCGATATAGACAGTCTGACAGTTTTGCAGAAAAGGATACTGGACAGGGCGGCGGAATGTGTTAAGCCTGGAGGACTTCTGGTATACAGCACCTGCACAATATGCAGGAAGGAAAATGAAGGAAACCTGAAATATATTCTCTCAAAGGATGATTTTGAGCCCGTTGACATTAGGGAATATCTTCCCGAGGCTCTGCGCCCTCAGGCTGAAAACGGATATATACAGCTTCTGCCCGGAATTAACAGTACTGACGGATTTTTTATTTCCGCCGTAAGAAGGAAAGGATAATACACAATGAAAACTGATTTGAGGTCTCTGACACTTGATGAGCTTCAAAGTGAAATGATAAATATAGGAGAGGCAAAATTCAGAGCAAAGCAGATATACAGGTGGCTCCATGTAAAATACGCCGACAGCTTTGACGAAATGACCGACCTTTCGGCATCCCTCAGGGAAAAGCTTTCCGATAACTACACAATAGGCACGCTTAAGCAGGTAAAAAAACTCGTGTCAAAAGAGGATAATACGACAAAATACTTGTTTGAGCTGGAAAATAATTATATAATAGAGAGCGTATTTATGCAGTATTCCTACGGCAATACGGTATGCATATCTACACAGGCAGGCTGCCGCATGGGCTGTTCCTTCTGCGCCTCCACACTGGACGGAGTGGAAAAGAGTCTGGAGCCCTCGGAGATGCTTTCCCAGATATATAATATCGAAAAGGACAAGGGAGAAAATATTTCCCATGTGGTGCTTATGGGAAGCGGAGAGCCGCTTGATAACTATGATAATGTAATTAAATTTATAAAAATCCTCAATTCAAAAGAGGGCAAAAATATGGGACAGAGGCATATAACGCTTTCAACCTGCGGTCTCATAAACAAAATGTATGACTTGGCGGGCGAGGGGCTTCAGATAACCCTTGCCGTGTCTCTCCATGCGCCTAATGATGCCGTTAGGAATGCCATAATGCCCATATCAAAGGCAAATCCTATGGATAAGCTTATGGAGGCATGCAGGAACTATACGGAAAAAACAAAGCGCAGGGTGACCTTTGAGTATGCGCTAATAAAGGGTGTCAACGACAGTGCCGACAATGCCAAGGAGCTGGCGTCAAGGCTTAAGGGAATGCTCTGCCATGTCAACCTTATACCGATAAACGATGTTAAGGAAAGAAACTATGTAAGAAGCACGAATGAGACAATAAAGCACTTCGAGGACATACTTGTCTCAAGGGGAATAGAAACGACGGTAAGAAGGAAGCTGGGAAGCGACATAGACGCCGCCTGCGGACAGCTCAGAAAACGCTATAAGGATGAAATGCAGTAAACTGCTTTTAAAGAGGTGATAACAATGAGTGCTGTCGGAAGATGTGATTTGGGTAAAGTAAGAAAACAGAATGAGGACTCTATCTATATATCCGTTGATACAAAGCTCAGATATTTTATTGTTGCCGACGGCATGGGAGGACATAACGCCGGAGAGATAGCCAGCCAGTCAGCCATAGAATACTTCAATGAGTATATCCGTGACCACGGCGACATAAGCGACGGGGGAGATGTCCTTGACACTTTTGTAGAGGCTTTAAGCTACAGCAATCTTAAAATATATGAAATGTCTCAGAGCGACCCGGCATACAGCGGAATGGGAACAACCTTCAGCGCCGCCGCCCTTTATGACGGAAAATTATACTGCGTACATATAGGAGACAGCAGAATATACATATACGATAAAAAGGGACTGCGCCAGATAACCAGAGACCACTCCTTTGTAATGGAAATGGTGCGTATGGGAAAGCTTACTGTTGAGGAAGCCAGGGTGCATCCCAAAAGGAACATGATAACTAAGGCGGTGGGCATAGAGAAATCCATGCCGGCCGATACTTTTATACAGCCTGTCGGCGAGGACAGCATAATACTGCTCTGCTCCGACGGACTGCCCTCGATGGTTGCTGACAGGGATATAGAAAAGATATTGAAAAAAAGAGCAGGGCTTGATAAAAAGGCAGATATGCTTGTTGAGTTGGCAAATAAAAACGGAGGATATGACAATATCTCCGTTATTCTTGCGGATAGAAGGGTGGATAAACAATAATGTTGCAAAAAGGTACTGTTATCAGTAAAAGATATCAGATTGTGGATAAGCTTGGGTCAGGCGGTATGGCTGTGGCCTATAAAGCCAGAGATATGCGTCTGGGCAGATTTGTTACGGTCAAGGTACTTAAGGACGAATATGCGGAAAACAGCGAATTTCTCACCAAGTTCAGCTCGGAGGCCAGCGCCGCCGCCAGCCTTTCGCATCACAACATAGTTCGTGTATACGATGTCGGCGAGGACAGGGGAATAAATTACATAGTAATGGAATATGTACACGGTCAGTCCCTCAAAAAGACCATTGAGGAAAAGGCTCCCTTTGATACACTCACAACACTCAGCGTAGCCATGCAGATAGCGTCGGCCCTTTCCCATGCCCACAAGCATCATGTGGTTCACAGGGATATAAAGCCCCAGAACATTCTTGTGTCGGCGGACGGAACCGTTAAGGTTACGGATTTCGGCATAGCCCGTGCCGCAACTGCCAATACATACGCCGCAGACGTAAACGCAATGGGCTCTGTGCATTATTTTTCTCCCGAACAGGCCAGAGGCGGATATGTCAACGAAAAGAGCGATATTTATTCCCTCGGTATAACAATGTATGAGATGGCAACGGGCAGAGTTCCCTTTGATGCCAGCAGTTCCATAGCCATAGCGCTTAAGCATCTCAATGAGGAGCTTCCCGATATAAAGCAGTACAATCCCGATGTAACAAGGGGTCTTGAGGGTATAATCAGAAAGGCTACCCAGAAAAAGGCCGATGAAAGATATGATAATATAGACCTGATGATATCCGACCTTAAGCTTGCCATTATCGAGGCGGCAAGGGTTGCAAAGTCAAAGAATGCGGCCAAAAAGGAAGAGAATAATATCGATGTGATGGAGTTCAAGTCAGGCGCCGAAAAGAGAGCGGAAAGACGAAAAGCCGCCAGAGCCGCAGAGGCAGCCGCCGCAACTGCTGCAGCTGCAGCCGCAGTCAACATAAGCGAAGCGGCAGCCGAGGAGGTAGCGGAATCCGCCGAAGCCGTACAGCCTGTACAGGACGAGAACATGGAAGGTCAGCTGTCTCTTGACGACATCGGAATGGAAACAGACATGGGAACCGTACCCGCCGAAGGATATGAGGAAACCGATGAGGATTATGACGACTTTGAAGCCGTGGACAATTACGATGAAGACGGCGAGGATTATGATGACGAAGCCGAGCCCGAGGACGACGGTGAAATTAAGGTAGAGCTTGCAAAAAATATCAGGCTTCCCAAGAGCAGTGTCGGCTTTGATAAGTACAGCAAGAAGCTTAAGCTCAATAACGAGTATGACAGCTACGATGACGATGATTATGATGATGACGACGATGACGATTATGATGATGAAGAATTTGGCGATTACTACAGGGAGTATGACGAGGAAAAGAATCAGGAAAGAAAGGTAACAATTGCCGCTGTTATTACTTCCCTTGTTATAATCGGAATAATCGTATTTGTAGGCGTAAGATTCTTTAATGTTTTTGAAAATGCCGCCGCAGTGTTCAATAAGACTCAGACCGTGCCGAATTTCGTAGGCATGAACATTGATGAAGCCGCAGAACAGGCAGGCAAGCTTGGCATTACTCTTGTTGAGGGTGCCGTAGAGGACAGCACAGAGCCCAAGGACACAATTATTTATCAGGATGTCAAAGAGGGTGCAGAAGTTACCGAAAATATGGAAATAATAGTTACTGTAAGCTCGGGCGCAGATGTTTATCCCGTACCTGACGTTGTGGGCCGTGACGAGGCCGAAGCCATATCAAAGATAACCTCCGAGCTTAACGCCAATATAATACTTGAATATGAATATGACGAAAACAGCGCTGAGGGCACTGTTATAAAACAGTCACCCGAAGCAGGCGGACTTGTGGGCAACAATGCCGACATTGTTCTTACGATATGCAAGAATCAGGACAATATAAACGCCGTTGTTCCCAAGGTTGAGGGTCTCAGCGAGGACGAAGCCAAGAGCAAGATAACAGCAAGCGGACTTACTGTAGGAAACGTATCCTATACAACAAGCACAACCGTTGCCAAGGGCTATGTCATTGCCCAGACAGCCAATCCCGGAGAGGAAATACTTAAAAACAGCTCTATAGATATAGTAGTAAGCTCAGGCAGACCTGCGGCGGCTCCTATAACTTCAAATAACAATTCAGACAGCACAAATACAGGCAGTACCGCACCGTCAAATACAGGCAGTACAAATACGGCTCCGGATACAAGCGAGCCTTCCGATTCAAACGGAGTGGATGTTGATGACGATGTACCCGTACTGGGAAGCGGCAATTGATGAAAGGTGAAAATATGCTTAACGGCACTATTGTAAAGGGAATAGGCGGTTTTTACTATATATCCACCTCTGAGGGCGTGTATGAATGCCGTGCCAGAGGAAAATTCAGAAAACAGGGAATAAAGCCGTCTGTCGGTGACCATGTTGGGATAAGCGTAATAGACGAAAAGAACAAAAAGGGCAGTCTTGACGTAATAGAGCTGAGAAAGAACTGTCTTATAAGACCGAGGGCTGCCAACATTGACCAGGCGCTTATAGTTTTTGCCGCCGTCAGACCGGATTTTAATCCGGATATAATGGACAGATTCATTGTGCTGGCGGAACAGCAGAAGCTTGAAATAACCGTATGTATAAATAAAATAGATTTGGATACCGAAAATAGGCATGAGGAAATCTGTCGTATTTATGAGCAGGCAGGCTTCAGGGTAATACCCGTCAGTGCCGAAAGAGGTATCGGAATAGATGAAATCAAGGACGCCCTAAAGGGCAAAATATCTGTGCTTGCGGGTCCGTCGGGTGTGGGTAAATCCAGTATACTCAATGCGGTCAATCCCGACGCCAATGCCAAGGTGGGCGAGATAAGCAAAAAGATAGAAAGAGGCAGACATACCACAAGACAGTCGGAGCTCATAGAGCTTGATGACAATACCTTTATTGTGGATTCTCCGGGATTTACGTCACTGGATATGAGCGGTATAGAGCCGGAGGAACTGGAAAATCTGTTCAGAGAATTTAAGCCTTACCTTGCGGACTGCCGATATACGGGCTGTAAGCATATAAACGAGGACAGCCGATACTGCGGCATAAAGTCTCAGTTGGGCGTGAACATCAGTGAATCAAGGTATCAGAGATACAAGGACATATATAACGAAATAGTTGAGGAAAGGAAACGAATGAAATGAAAAAGCTTTCTCCTTCCATGCTGGCGGCGGACTTCGGTATACTTAAGGAGCAGATCGGCCTTATAGAAAAGGCAGGAGCCGAGTATCTGCATATAGACGTTATGGACGGCATTTTTGTGCCCAACATAAGCTTCGGCGCTCCCGTGTACAAAAGTCTCAGAAAGTACAGCAACATGATATTTGACGTTCATCTTATGATAACTGAGCCCATAAGGTACGTTGAGGACTTTGTAAAGGCCGGTGCGGACATAGTCAATTTCCATGTGGAGGCCACAGACGACCCCAAGGGCACCATTGATAAGATAAAATCACTGGGCGTTAGGGCAGGTATAACAATAAAGCCCAATACAAACGTCAGCGCCATAGAGCCATATCTCGGCGACGTAAGCCTTGTGCTTGTTATGACCGTTGAGCCCGGCTTCGGCGGACAGAAGCTTATGCCCGAATGCCTTGACAAAATAAGTGAGCTCAAGCGCATAAGGGAAGAAAAGGGCTATGACTATGAAATAGAGGTTGACGGCGGCGTCGGAAGTGGAAACATAAGACAGGTTATGGAATCCGGTGTTGACGTTGTTGTTGCAGGCTCCGCAGTAATGGGAGCCGAGGATATAGAAAAGGCCGCAAAGGATATGCTTGCGGTCATTAGGGAGTATGATTGATATGAAGGCTGTAGTATTTGCAAACGCCGATATAGGTGATTACAGCTTTTGCGGCAAATATACAAAGGACGCCGTAATAATATGCTGTGACGGAGGAATGCGCCATGCTATGAAGCTGGGGCTTGTTCCCGACTATATCGTGGGAGACTTTGATAGTGTATCTCCCGAGGTGCTTGAATATTACAAAAAACAGGATATAGAACTGAAGCAGGTACCCTGCCGCAAGGACGAGACGGACATGGAGCTCGGCATAAGACATGCGGCGGAGATTGGGGCTGACGATATAACACTTATCGGCGGCATAGGCAGCAGGCTTGACCACACCCTTGCCAATATATTTCAGCTTATAAGGATTGATAAGCTGGGAATTAAGGGCAGAATAGTAAATGAGAATAATCTGATAACACTCTGTACGGGCAGAGCCGATATAGAGGGCCAAAAGGGCGATTTGGTATCCTTTGTACCCATAACACCCGAGGTTAAGGGAGTTACCACAAGCGGTCTTGAATATCCGCTTGATAAGGCTACTCTTTATATGGATTCGCCGTTGGGCGTCAGCAATGTTATGGAAGGAGACAGAGCTTCCTACACCTTTGACGAAGGCATGGCGCTTATTATAAAGGCTAAGGACTGATTATATATCCGTATTAGACGACTCTGCTTAAAGACAGATTAAATCTTATAATTATGTGGAAATAATCATCGAAATGTGGTAGATTATATATGAGCTTAAATTTTAAGGGGATGTGCTTAAAATGTACAAAAGAATCATACTCAAATTGAGCGGCGAAGCCCTTGCGGGGGATAAGGAAGGCGTTATGTACGATAACGAGACAATATTCGCCGTTGTGGATCAGATAAAGGAAATACATGATATGGGCACGCAGGTGGCGCTTGTCATCGGCGGCGGCAATATCTGGAGAGGAAGAAGCTCCGATTCCGAAATGGACAGGACAAAGGCGGACCAGATCGGAATGCTCGCAACGGTTATGAACGCCGTATATGTGGCGGATGCATTCAGACAGAGAGGTTTAAAGGCTGTTGTCCAGACGCCTATTATTATAGGCACGGTTACGGAGCAGTTCTCAAAGGAGACGGCAGTTGCTCATCTTGAAAAGGGTGAGATTGTAATATTCGCGGCAGGCATAGGTCATCCGTATTTCTCAACGGATACGGTTACGGCACTCAGAGGTGCGGAGCTTGATGCAGATATACTTTTATTCGCAAAGAATGTCGACGGAGTCTATGACAGCGACCCCAAGACAAATCCGAATGCGAAAAAAATATCCGAGATTAAATGTGAGGATATAATCAGACAGGGACTCAGAGTTATTGATACATCGGCGGCAAGTCTCTGCTATGAACAGAAAATACCGGTGCTTATATTCGGACTGAATGAGGAAAACAGCCTTATGAGGGCGGTAAAAGGCGAAAAAATAGGCACTGTAGTAACGGTTGGATAATTGTTTTAAATTTTAAGGAGGGCGGAATATGTCTAGTCAAACATCAGCTTATGAAGAAAAAATGAAAAAAACTCTTGCGGCTCTTGAGAGCGAATATTCCACAATAAGAGTAGGAAGGGCTAATCCTAAGGTACTTGATAAAATTACGGTTGATTACTACGGAACACCCACACCCCTTAATCAGGTAGGAAACATTACTGTTCCCGAAGCAAGACTTATCGAGATTAAACCCTGGGAGTCCAGTCTTCTCAAGGCCATTGAAAAGGCTATCAATACATCTGACCTCGGTATCAATCCTTCAAACGACGGTAAGGTAATAAGACTTGTTTTCCCTGAGCTTACAGAGGAAAGAAGAAAAGAGCTTACCAAAGACGTTAAGAAAAAGGGCGAGGAGTCAAAGGTAGCTATCAGAAATATCAGACGAGATGCCGTTGACGTATTCAAGAAGCAGGAAAAGAAGGGCGAAATATCTGAGGACGTTCTCGATGACCTTCTTGACGAAATTCAGAAACTGACTGATAAATATACAGCCGAAATCGACAAAAAGATCGAAAGCAAGAGCAAGGATATCCTTTCGGTATAATTAATTGCCCGGCGAGGCAGCCTTAATTTACAGAAAAAATGAAGTTGAGGCAAAGTAAAACACTGATCTAACGTATGAAGCGAAGGAAGCCTCAATAAAAAAGGCTTCCTTTGGTTTTATTACTGTACCGTTTTTTTACAGCAGAGGTTAAAAAGATGAAATCATTAAAAGAAGAAATAGATATGACAAGGCTTCCGGGACACATTGCCATAATAATGGACGGAAACGGAAGATGGGCGAAAAAAAGACTTCTCCCCAGAAAGCTGGGTCACAAGGCAGGAGCAGATACCCTTGAGGAGATAACCAAGGCTGCCGATGCACTGGGAGTAAAGCATTTGACCGTTTACGCCTTCTCAACTGAGAACTGGAAACGCTCCCAGGAGGAGATAAGCGGCATTATGGACCTTCTCAGAAACTATCTTGACAGATATATTGCAAAGGCAGACAAGGAAAACATAAAAATAGACATCATCGGCGAAAAGAGCAGACTTGATGAGGACATACAGGAAAAAATAAAGCTTATTGAAAGTCTTTCCGCAGAAAAGCCCGGACTTAACCTGCATATAGCCCTCAACTACGGCGGCAGGGACGATATTCTCAGAGGCTTTAAAAAGATTGCCGCAAGAATAGAAAACGGCGAAATTAAAGCAGAGGACATAACAGAAGAAATGATATCGGAAAGCCTTGACACGGGCTTTTATCCCGACCCTGAGCTTGTCATAAGAACCAGCGGCGAGGAAAGAATAAGCAATTTCCTGCTCTGGCAGATAGCTTATTCTGAATTTGTGTTCAACAAAAAGCTTTGGCCCGACTATAAGCCCGAGGATCTCTACGAGGATATATGCTATTATCAGAACAGAGAAAGACGTTTCGGAGGAAGATAAAACGGAGTTGAACTTATGAAAACCAGAATAATATCGGCGCTGGTAGCGCTTCCATTGCTTATTATATTTATAGTCCTGGGCGGACTGCCTCTTAAAATAGCTGTCACCGTTGTTGCGCTTATAGGTCTCTACGAGCTTTATAAGGCCTTCAGCGGCTTTATTAAGCCCGTGCATTACATAGGCTTTGCGGCGGCTGTCATATATATGGCGTTTATTGAGAAAATAATATATACGACATCCCTGTTGAATGTGTTTGTTACACTTCTTATGCTTGTTATATTCATATATGTTGTCATAACCCATGAGAGTGGGAATACTATGGACGGAATAGTCACGTTTTTCGGATTTTTCTATGTCTGCTTCCTTATTTCCCATGTGTATCTCACAAGACAGTACACCCACGGACAACTTTTTGTATGGCTCATATTCCTGAGCTCCTTCGGCTGTGACACGGGTGCATACTTTACGGGAATGGCCTTCGGAAAGCATAAGCTGATACCGCAGCTTTCTCCCAAAAAGACTGTTGAGGGCGCCATAGGCGGTGTTGTTGTGGCTGTAGCTATATGTGTAATTTACGGAGTAATACTTGAGGTAAACAACGAGCTTGCCGGTGTTGATACGGTACTTCTGTGCTTTGTAACGGGACTTGTGGGCTCGATATTCTCTCAGATAGGCGACCTGACGGCTTCGGCTATGAAAAGATATGTTGGAATAAAGGATTTCGGCAAGATAATGCCGGGACACGGCGGAGTGCTGGACAGATTTGACAGCGTTCTTTTTGCCGCACCCGTTGTATACTATTCCATGTTTTATCTTATTACCGTTATGTAAACGGAGGAATAAAAATGGCACACAATATTTCAATACTGGGTTCCACAGGCTCTATCGGAACACAGACGCTTGAGGTAGTAAGAGAAATAGGCGGCATAAATGTGCTGGCTGTTACCGCCAACAGTAATATTGACCTGCTGGAAAAGCAGATTAGGGAGTTCAGACCGAAGCTGGCGGCTGTTATGGACGTCAAAAAGGCCGATGAGCTTGCAGAAAGAATAAAGGACTGCGAAACAGAGGTTGCAGGCGGCATGGAGGGACTTGTTGCGGCGGCGACAATTGACGGCTGCGATACGGTTGTTACATCCGTTGTCGGCAACATAGGCATAGTGCCCACCTTTGAAGCCATTAAGGCAGGAAAGGACATTGCCCTTGCCAACAAGGAGACCCTCGTTTCGGCAGGAGAGCTTATAATAAATGCCGTTAAAAAATACGGAGTAAAAATATATCCCGTGGACAGTGAGCATTCGGCTATTTTCCAAAGTCTGAGAGGAAACGAGGACAACAGGATAAGGCGAATACTGCTGACTGCTTCGGGCGGCCCATTCAGAGGAAAGACAAGGGATGAACTTGTAAATATGAAGGCCGCCGATGCCCTTAAGCACCCCAACTGGCACATGGGAAAAAAGGTAACTGTCGATTCGGCTACCCTTATGAACAAGGGTCTGGAGGTAATCGAGGCAAAGTGGCTGTTCGGCGTTGACGTGGAGGATATAGAGGTGCTTGTACATCCCCAGAGCATTGTCCATTCAGCGGTGGAATATGAGGACGGTGCAGTTATAGCCCAGCTGGGTGAGCCTGATATGAGACTGCCCATACAGTATGCGCTGACCTATCCCAAAAGGGTAAAAAACAGCTTTCCTAAAATTGACTTTGAACAGAGAAACAGCATAACCTTTGAGAAGCCCGATACCGAAACCTTTAGGTGTCTTTCTTTGGCATACAAAGCCATAAAGTGCGGCGGAACCATGCCTGCGGTAATGAACGGCGCCAACGAGAGGGCGGTTGCGGCCTTTCTTGAGGACAGAATAGGTTTTCTTGACATAGCTGATATAATAGAAAAAACTATGGATTCATATAATGTTAAATATGATTATTCTATAAACGACCTTGTGGAGGCCGACAGATGGGCGGCCGAAACAGCGGACGCTTTAATAAAGGCTAAGGAGAATTAAAAATTGTCTATAATCATTTCGATATTGGTTTTTTCCCTTATAATAATTGTCCACGAGCTGGGACATTTCTTTGTGGCTAAAAAAGTAGGAATATGCGTACAGGAATTTTCTGTAGGCATGGGCCCTCTTGTGGCATCAAAAACTGTCGGTGAGACCGAGTATTCGCTGAGGGCTTTTCCCTTCGGCGGCTTCTGCCGTATGCAGGGAGGCTATGACGACCCCGATGTACCGTCGGAGAATACGGATAAAACACGCTCCTTCGAGAGCAAAAGCGTTGCCCAGAGGATAGCCGTAATAGCGGCAGGCCCTGCCATGAACTTTGTGCTGGCATTTGTGCTTATATTCTGTATGCTCGGTGTAAACGGATTCCTTGTGCCCGAAATTAAATCTGTGGACATGGGAACACCTGCCTATGGAGCAGGGCTTGAAGCCGGGGACAGAATAGTGAAGGTAAACGGACAGAGCGTAATTATATATCAGGATTTTTCTCCTGCGCTCAATCTCAGAAAAGCGGGAGAAGCCGTTGATATGACTGTTGTAAGAAACGGTGAAAAGCTCAGCTTTTCCATTACGCCAGAATACAATGATGAATACGGAAGATATATGATGGGTTTCAGCTTCGACGGACGTTACGGCTTGTTTTCCGACGAGGTGGAGGGCTTTGAACGCTCAACACTTGCGGAAACCGTAAAGGCCGATGTGGGCATGATGACTTATTTTGTTAAAAGCGTAGTCACGGGCTTTGTCAGGCTGTTTAGCTTTCAGGTGAAATCCGATGAGGTTGCGGGTCCCATAGGCATTATCAATACCATTGGCGATACCTACGAGGCAGGACTGCAGTACAGCTTTATGGACGCACTGCTCAACGTCTTTACTCTGTCGGCACTTTTAAGCACAAACTTAGGCATAATCAATCTTTTCCCCATACCGTCAATGGACGGCGGCAGGCTTGCCTTTCTTATAGCCGAGGGCATAAGGAAAAAGCCCATAGACCCGGAAATAGAGGGAAAAATACACTTTGCGGGCTTCATGCTGCTTATAGTGTTTATGATGGTTATAGCCTTTAATGATATATTGAATTTACTGCGGTGATTGATATGAAATATACCAGAAGAAAAACAAGAGAGATAAACATAGGCGGGGTAAAAATAGGCGGCGATAACCCCATAGCAATTCAGTCCATGTGCAATACCGACACAAGGGACGCAGCCGCAACTGTGGAACAGATAAAAAGACTGGAAAAGGCAGGCTGTGAGATAATAAGGGTTGCCGTACCCGACATGCAGGCTGCCGAAGCCGTAAGAGATATAAAAAGAAGCATTGACATACCCCTTGTGGCAGACATACATTTTGACTACAGGCTTGCGCTCAAGTGTATTGACAACGGCATTGACAAGATAAGAATAAATCCAGGCAATATCGGCAGTGCGGACAGGGTGAAGCAGGTTGCCGACATGGCTAAGAAAAACCATATACCCATAAGGGTCGGCGTAAACTCAGGCTCTTTGGAGAAGCAGCTGGTCGAAAAATACGGCGGCGTAACTCCCGAGGGACTGGTGGAGAGTGCACTGAGCCATGTTAAGCTTTTGGAGCAGAATGATTTTTATGATACGGCAATATCGATAAAGGCTTCCAATGTACCCTTTTCCATAGAGGTGTACAGACTTTTGTCAGAGACGGTAGATTATCCTCTGCATGTGGGAATAACCGAGGCAGGCACAGTTTGGGGCGGAACGATAAAGTCCGCCGTAGGAATAGGCGCAATACTGTCAATGGGAATAGGCGACACCATAAGGGTATCATTGACAGGCGACCCCGTTGAGGAGATATATGCCGCCAAGGAGATACTTAAATCCCTCGGACTTAGAAAATTCGGAGTGGAGTTCATATCCTGCCCGACCTGCGGTAGGACAAGCATAGACCTTATCAAAATAGCCAATGAGGTCGAGGACAGAGTAAAAAATATAGATAAAAACATAAAGGTAGCCGTCATGGGCTGTGCCGTAAACGGCCCGGGAGAGGCCAGAGAGGCTGACATCGGCATTGCCGGAGGACACGGAGAGGGTCTTATATTCAAAAAGGGCGAGATACTCCGCAAGGTTCCCGAGGACAGGCTTGTTGAGGAGCTTATAAAAGAAATTGATCGGCTTTAATGCTGCAATGGGAGAAAAGAAATGCATGAAAAGTTTTTAAATGTTTTCGGAAAAGTGAATGCCGACGGCAAGGTCAGAGAGGCTTTCAGCGATGCCTATGTTGAAAGGCTCACTGTTTCAAAAAGCACAAAAATACTTCATGCGGAAGTATGTTCAAAGAGCCTTATACCAAACAGGTATAAGGTACAGATGGAAAAGGCCATTTTTGATACAGTCGGCGTTGCAAGCAGGGTAAGTCTTAAAATTAAATACGATATTGAGGATAAAAGCCCCAGAGCGGCATTTGATTTTCTGTGGAGTGACTGCGCCCGTGTGCTGTCGGACGAAAGCCCTGTATGCGGATGTATATTTGAAAACTGTGAGATAAAGGAGGAAAACGGCAGAATAGTCATTTTTACGGGCAACAATGCCGCTTTTTATCTTTATAAAAAGGGTGCGGACAAATACATAGAGCAGAGAATAAAGGACGAGACCGACATTGATGTATCAATAAAATTCAAAAATAAAAAGGCCACGGAAGAAGAAATCAAAAATTATGAAAACAGGCAGGAGTCCTGTGAAAAACAGCTTATTAACGCCATTATAAGCGAGCAGGTAATGGTTGAGACCGCAAAAGAAAACTCGAAGGCGGAGGAGGCTGTTGCAGGCATAGAAAACGGTATTATTATAGGCAAGGATAATATAAGCGGCGAAGTAACCAAGATAAAGGATACAAAGATAGAGGGCGAAAAGGTAATTATCGAGGGTGACATATTCAACCTCGAGGAAAAGGAAATAAAGGGAGACAGGTATATAGTTTCCTTTGATATAACGGATAAGACCGACTCCACCACCGTTAAATTCTTTACGGACAAAAAGCCCTATGACTGCGACGGTGGCATAAAGTCCGCACTTAAGGGCGCATACGTCAGGGTAAAGGGCGAGGTACAGTTCGACAAGTACGCCAAGGAAATCATAATAATGTCAAGAAACATCGTAAAGGCACAGAGACCGCCCGAAAGAATGGACAACAGCGAGGAAAAGCGTGTAGAGCTGCATCTGCATACAACAATGAGTACAATGGATGCAGTGACGAGCATGAAAACCTATGTCAAGCGTGCTGCAAAATGGGGTCATACCGCCATTGCCGTCACAGACCACGGAGTAGTGCAGGCCTATCCGGAGGCTATGGATGCGGCGGAGGCCAATAATATAAAGGTAATATACGGTGTTGAGGCCTATCTTATTGATGACTTGGGCGAGGTTGTTGTAAACAGCCACGGTCAGTCCTACGATGACGAATATGTTGTTTTTGACATAGAAACAACGGGTCTGAATAAAGAAAAATGTAAAATAATTGAGATAGGCGCAGTAAAAATAAAGAACCGCAAAATAACAGACAGATATTCCACATTTATCGACCCGCAGGAAAAGCTTTCCGATGAAATTGTTGAGCTTACCAACATAACGGACAAAATGCTTGAGGGACAGAGGACGATTGATGTTGTCTTGCCAGAATTTATGGACTTTGTCGGCGATGCGGTGCTTGTGGCGCACAATGCTTCCTTTGATACGGGCTTTGTCCGCATAAAGGGCGAAGAACTGGGTCTTGGAGCAATGCACAATACAATACTTGATACGCTGGAGCTTTCAAGGACACTGCTTAAGGACCTCAAAAAGCATAAGCTGGACATAGTTGCCAAGCGCTTGGGCGTCAGCCTCGAAGGACACCACAGAGCCGTAAACGATGCCGAGGCAACGGCGGAAATATTCCTTAAGCTTGTGGAAATGCTGGAGGAAAACGATGTTCATAACCTTGATGACATCAATATTTATTCCAGCAGAACTGTCAACTATGATAAGCTGAAATCATATCATACAATAATACTTGTTAAAAATCTTAAGGGACTTAGAAATCTCTATGAGCTGGTATCCATGTCAAATCTGGAATACTATCATAAACAGCCCAGAATACCCAAGAGCAAGCTGATGCAGTACCGTGAGGGACTTATTGTGGGAAGCGCCTGCGAAGCGGGAGAGCTTTACAGAGCACTGCTTGACACAAAGCCCAAGGAGTACATAGACAATCTTGTTAATTTCTATGACTATCTTGAAATACAGCCCTTAGGCAACAATATGTTTATGATAGACTCCGACAGGATTCCTGCAGTGAACTCCGTAGAGGATATTAAGAATTTCAACAGAAAAATAGTACAGCTGGGTGAGGAACACAATAAGCCCGTTGTGGCCACCTGTGACTGTCATTTCATTGACCCTGAGGACTCAGTATACAGAAAAATACTGATGTATGCCAAGGGCTTTGATGATGCCGAAAAGCAGCCGCCGCTGTATTTTAGAACAACGGAGGAAATGCTCAGGGAGTTCTACTATCTGGGCGAGGAAAAGGCAAAAGAGGTTGTAATAACAAATACCAACCTCATAGCCGATATGATAGAAAAGATAAAGCCTGTTCCCGACGGCACATTCCCGCCTAAAATTGAGGGTGCCGAGGAACAGATACAGCAGATAGCAATGGACAAGGCTCACTCCATATACGGTGATCCTCTGCCCGATATAGTAGAGCAGAGACTTGACAAGGAGCTTAAATCCATAATCAAAAACGGATTTTCCGTCATGTATATCATAGCGCAGAAGCTTGTTTGGAAGTCCAATGACGACGGCTATCTGGTGGGCTCCAGAGGCTCGGTAGGCTCCTCCTTTGTGGCGAATATGACAGGTATCACCGAGGTTAATTCGCTTCCGCCCCACTATGTATGTCCCAACTGCAAGTATTCGGATTTCGAGTCCGAAGAGGTCAAAAAGGTGTTCATGCAGGGCGGCTCCGGTGTGGACATGCCTGACAAGGCCTGCCCCAAATGCGGAACGATGATGAAAAAAGACGGACACGATATTGCGTTCGAAACATTCCTGGGCTTTGACGGAGACAAGGAGCCCGATATAGACCTTAACTTTTCGGGCGAATATCAGCAGCAGGCACACGCCTATACTGAAGTGCTTTTCGGTAAGGGACATGTTTTCAAGGCCGGTACAATAGGTACTTTGGCGGATAAAACGGCTTACGGATATGTAAAGAAATATATCGATGATCATAACCTGACACTGCATAATGCAGAGATAAACAGACTGGTCAACGGCTGTACGGGTGTAAAGAGAACAACGGGACAGCATCCGGGCGGACTTATGATAGTTCCCAAGGACAAGGATATATACGAGTTCTGCCCCATACAGCACCCTGCGGATGATGTGAACTCAACGATAATAACAACACATTTCGACTATCATTCAATAAGCGGACGTATACTGAAGCTTGACCTGCTGGGCCATGATGACCCTACGTTTATACGAATGCTTTATGATATAACAGGCAAGAACCCCCAGGACGTTCCTCTGGACGATAAGGCAACCATGTCGCTTTTCCAGTCGCCAAAGGCACTGGGGCTTACGCCCGAGCAGATAAACTGTCCCACGGGTACACTGGGCATACCGGAGTTCGGTACTAAGTTCGTAAGAAAAATGCTGGTGGATACAAAGCCCGAAACCTTCTCTGACCTGCTGAGAATATCGGGTCTTTCCCACGGAACAAACGTGTGGGTAGGCAATGCGCAGGAATTGATAGAAAACGGAACAATAACGCTTAAAGAGACCATATCCACCCGAGACAGCATAATGAGCTACCTAATCAATAAGGGGCTTGAAAATAAAAAGGCCTTCAAGATAATGGAGAAGGTAAGAAAGGGCAAGGGGCTTGCCGAAGATGACATCGAATGTATGAAGGAGCATGATGTGCCCCAGTGGTATATCGACAGCTGTCTGAAAATAAAATATCTTTTCCCCAAGGCCCATGCGGCGGCCTATGTAATGATGGCTTTCCGCATAGCATACTTTAAAGTAAATTATCCCGAAGCCTACTATGCCACATACTTCACTGTAAGAGCCGCCGAGGACTTTGACTACTCATGCATGTGCAAGGGTGAGGACGTGGCAAAGGCGGCCTTAAAGGAAATAGAGGCCAAGGGCAATGATGCAACGGCAAAGGAACAGAATAAGGCCACAGTACTGGAGCTTGTAATCGAATTCTATGAGAGGGGCTTTAACTTCTTGCCCATAGACCTGTATAAATCCGATGCAAGAAAGTTTATCGTTAGTCCTGAAGGTCTTATACCGCCGCTTAATTCTTTGCAGGGTCTGGGTGTAAACGCCGCCCAGAGCATTGTTGACGGCAGAGCGGGCGGAGAATTCAGAACCATAGAGGAATTTAAGAGCAGAACATCGGCGGGTGCCAGCATAGTCGAGATGCTTAAGGAAAACGGAGTTTTAAGAGGAATACCCGAATCCGACCAGCTTTCACTGTTTGATTTCTAAGTATTTAAAAAAAAATCATTTCATAGTTTCACACTAGGTATTGACAAATTACATATAGCTGATATAATATCATAGTATATCGCTAGGAATTGAAATCATCTATGAAGTGAGGCTTAAATTAATGGTTACCGGAAAAGAATCCACATTTAAGAATGCTGTCAGAAAAATTGCCGTAAACTATTCTTGCGAAGAGGATATGCCCATCTACTGCGGTGAGATGAAACTTCCCGACAGGAAGGAGATAGTCGAGATACTTAATGAGCTTGAAAGAATACTATTTCCCGCTTATTTCGGTATCAGCTCCTTAAAGGGAATGACTGCTCCCGAGTTTGTTGAAAAAACTCTCATCAGCATATATTACCAGCTGAAAACCCAGCTTGAGCTTGCCCTCTCGCTGAGTAAGTGTACAGGCGTAAAGAAAGTATTTGACTCAGAGGAGCTTGATAATATATGTGATGAATTTATAAACGAGCTTCCCAATCTCCAGGAAATGCTCCTTAAGGATGTTACAGCCAACTATGAGGGAGACCCTGCGGCTTCCAGCAAGTCGGAGATAGTGCTGTCATATCCGGGCTTTTATGCAATATTCGTATACCGCATTGCCCATGAGCTGTACAAAAGAAAGGTTCCCTTTGTACCCAGAATGATGACCGAATATGCCCACGGCAAAACAGGCATTGACATTAACCCCGGTGCAGAGATAGGCGAATACTTCTTTATCGACCACGGAACGGGTATAGTTATCGGAGAGACTACAAAGATAGGCAACAATGTAAAGATATATCAGGGCGTTACCCTCGGTGCTCTCTCACCCAGAAAGGGACAGACTCTGTCAGGCGTAAAGAGACATCCCACCGTTGAGGACAACGTAACGATATATGCAAATACAATCATACTCGGCGGCGAAACGGTTATCGGAGAAAACTCTGTAATAGGCGGTAACTCCTTTATTACAGCCTCTGTTGAGAAAAACAGCTATGTAAGCATAAAACCGCCCGAATTAATTATTAAAACTGACGATTAAATTTAACGATGTATGACAAGAATCAAACGGCAGAAGCATAATTTCTGCCGTTTTATACGTTATAGACAAATTTAGTAAAAAAATAAGTTAAACTTTATTTTAAGCAAGCATTGTATTTTGTGTACAATCCAATTATAATCAATTAAATGAATGTTATAAAATTTATCGGATGTGACATTATGGAGCATATAAATCTCAGGGCGAGAGCCAAGATAAATCTAACACTGGATGTTACGGGAATAAGGAGCGACGGCTATCACGAGCTGAAAATGATTATGCAGACCGTGGAGCTGTACGACAGAGTATTTATAAAAAAGACCGATAAACCGGGTATCAAAATAAAATCCAATCTGGAATGGCTGCCCTGTGACAGCAGAAATCTTGCCTATAAGGCGGCAAACCTTATGATGTCGAGATACGGCATAGATGACGGAGTATTTATAGAACTCAGGAAATCCATACCCGTTGCCGCAGGACTTGCAGGAGGAAGCGCCGACTGTGCCGCCGTTCTGTACGGAATGAATATACTTTTCGGCCTCGGTGTAAGCAGAAGTGAAATGTCAAAGGCCGCACTGGAGCTTGGCAGTGATGTTCCCTATTGCTTAATGAGGGGAACGGCTCTTGCCGAGGGCAGAGGGGAAATACTTACAAAGCTTCCGCCATGTCCCAATGCATGGGTTGTGCTTGCAAAACCGACCATGAGCCTGTCCACAGCCGCAGTTTATAAGGCTATAGATGCGGTTGAAATAGGTGAGCATCCCGACTGTGACGGTATGATAGAAGATATAAAAAACTCGGATATTTACGGAGTTTCAAAAAAACTGTCCAATGTACTGGAAGCGGCGTCAATACCCATGTGTCCCATGATAGCGGATATAAAGAAGGATATGCTTGACTTAGGTGCGCTCAATTCGCTGATGAGCGGAAGCGGCCCCACAGTATACGGCTTATTCGACAATAAAGAGACGGCAAAAGGCGCCGCCGATAAAATAAAGAAAAAATACCGACTCAGAGATGTCGTATTAACTAAAATTTTTAATGTCTAGGAGTGAAATAAAATGCCTGATTACAAAGTGAGAATTACAGAAAACGAATATCTTCCCCTCAGAGACGTGGTGTTTAATACAATCAAGGACGGAATACTTACCGGAAGATTTAAGCCAGGTGAAAGACTGCTTGAAAATCAGCTTGCCGAGGAGCTGGGCGTAAGCCGTACACCTATCAGAGAAGCACTTCGTATGCTCGAGATTGAGAACCTTGTTGACCTTATTCCCAGAAAGGGCGCCCAAGTTAAGGAAATGAGCGAAAAGGACATAAAGGACGTACTTGAGATAAGAAAGGTTTTGGAGGAGCTTGCCGCCGGTCTTGCTGCAGAAAACATTACAAAGCAGGAGATAGCAGAGCTTAAAAAGGTACATAACGACTTTATAACCGCCTTTGACAACGGAGACAGAAAGGGCGTGCTTGATGCAGATACCCGTTTCCACGACATAATATTCAATGCTACAAAGAATGATAAGCTTGTACAGATAATAAGCAATATTTCCATACAGATATTCAGATACAGAATAACATATCTTAAACTTCTTTCCGATGTATCCGTGCCCGATAAACAGCATATTGAGCTTATTAAGGCCTTTGAAAAAAGAGATGCCGAAAGAGCACGCAGAATAAGCAGAGAGCATATCGAGGACCAGACACTGGAAATACTTAAATCAATCAAAAATGCCTGATATTATTTCAGCCCTTTTTAAGTTAATTTAAAGGGCTGATTTTTTATTAAAGTTTTATTACTTTATTTGCTTTCCCTTGATATATTTTTTAGGTTATAATAAAATATAATTGTATAAAATATCGAGGGATGTGATTATATGGCGGAAAGAAGCAGAAGAAGTTCATCTACGGGCTCAAACAGAAATCGCAGAAGCTCTGCGCCTATTCGCTCGGAAATAAATTCGGCTGAAAATATGTCGAGACGTCAGAAGGCAAGAAAAAGAAAACAAATGCACTATGACAGACGAAAAAGAGTGCTTATGATAGGCATTGTTATATTGGTGCTCATTTTTGCGGGAATAATCGGCTTTGCCACAAGGCGCAACGGCAGTGAGATACTTGTAAACGGCGAAAACGCAGGAATAGTTAAAACACGAAATATAACAAAAGACGATATAGTAAATTCCGTTACCGCCATGCT
>JAQXNZ010000106.1 GCA_029098265.1 Clostridia bacterium
AGAAACCGTACAGAAGGCAAGGGAGCTTCACAACACAACTCCCGTTGTTTCTGCGGCGCTGGGAAGACTGCTTACGGCAGGTGCAATGATGGGCGTTATGCTTAAAAGCGACGATGACCTTGTAACATTACAGATAAAGGGCGACGGCCCCGTGGAGGGTCTTCTTGTAACAGCCGACTGCAAGGGCAGGGTAAAGGGCTATCCCTTCAATCCCAATGTTGACATACCGCCCAAATCACCTGTTAAGCTGGATGTCGGCGGAGCAGTGGGCAAGGGCTTCCTTACGGTTATAAAGGACCTTGGCTTAAAGGAGCCCTACGTCGGCAAGACAGAGCTTATTTCAGGCGAGATAGCGGAGGATATCGCATACTATTACGCAAAGAGCGAGCAGGTTGCTTCCGCCGTATCCCTGGGTGTGCTTGTTGACACGGATACATCAATATTGCAGGCAGGCGGTTTTATAATTCAGCTTATGCCCGGCGTAACAGAGGATATAATAACAAAGCTTGAAAATAGAATAAACGTAATACCATATATAACAGAACTGCTTTCAATGGGCGATACACCCGAGTCCATACTCAATCTTATACTCGGTGATATGGATTTGAGAATAATCGACAAGATACCCTGCGAATACTACTGCGGCTGTACAAGGGAAAGAGTTGAAAAGGCCCTTCTGGCTATCGGAAAGGATGACCTTAAGCAGATACTTGAGGAGGACAAAAAGGCAGAGCTTTCCTGTCACTTCTGCAATAAGGTATATAACTTTGACGAGGCAGATCTCAGAAGGCTTCTCGATGAAGCTTCAAAGAAGTAATATCCGTCGGGAGGTGTATCAATGAGCTGCGGATTTGCACTGGCGGCAAAATCGGTCATTGTCAGAAACGACAAGGCCCTTATACTGAGAAGAAGCGAAAAGGAAATAAAAAGCAGTGTTCTTAACAAAAATGAAAAATGGGATCTTCCAGGAGGAAGTGTGCATTTCCATGAAAACTGCATTGAGGGAATGCTTAGGGAAATATCTGAGGAAACAGCCCTTAAGGTAAGGGTTGTAAAGCCCATCCGTGTTTTTGATGCCATAAACAGCCAGATTCACATGACTATAGTAACTTATGTGTGTATATATCGTTCCGGTGAGGTAAAGCTCAGTGAGGAACATGACCGCTACTACTGGCTTACGCTTAAGGAAGCCGAGGAGATGCACCTCCCCGGCTGGCTTTTGAAGGATATGCGCTCTGCTTTTGCAGAGGCAAGGAGACTCAGAAGGCGTGCGGCAAAAGCATTGACCTATAACGAATAATATGAAAGTCCTGAACCGCAGGCAAGCGGACGTCAGGACTTTTGTTATTGGACTTTAATCAGTCCAATGTAACGGCTCTTAAAGCCTCTTTTGCAAAGCTGTTTTCTATGAAGGTGTCAAAGTCTACACGCTTTGTAAGCTCTCCGCCTTCCTCCAGAATATCCTCAAACAGCTCGAGGCTTTCTTCGCTGTATACGGGGTCGCTTTTCCATGTGTCCTGTTCCTTGTACCGCTCAATTATTTCCGTAAGGGTTTCAGTGTCGGTCTCGGAAAAATAGGGCTGTATTGCCTGTGCTGTTTCGGCGCTGCTGTGGCTTGCTACCCAAAGCTGACCTTTGTATACGGCATTGGTGAACTTCTGTATTACATCGGGATTATTGTTCATGCATTCGTCGGTGGTCATATATACGGTGTAGGGCACAAAGCCCGATTCCGTTCCGAGGGAGGCAACAACATGACCGATGCCCTTTTGCTCCAAAGAGGTGGCAGTCGGTTCAAATTCAACGGTATAGTCACCTTCGCCTGCAGCAAAGGCCCCCGATGTGGACTCAAAGGATATATTGTTGATTATGTCAACATCTTTTCCCTTTTCCAGACCCTTCTGTTTCAGAACATATTCCAGAACCAGCTCAGGCATGCCGCCTTCTCTGCCGCCGATAACGGACTTGCCTTTAAGGTCGGTCCATTCAAAATCGGGCTCGTCATTTCTTGATACAAGGAAGTTGCCCGCCCTCTGGGTCAGCTGTGCAAAGGCTTTTATACTGCCTTCCTTTCCCCCGTTTATGACATATATGCCCGCCTCTGTTCCAAGAAGCGCTATGTCTGCCGAGTCCGAAAGCAGGGCTGTCATGCTTTTGTCAGCACCCTGACCGACGGACAGCTCTATTTCAAGGCCTTCTTCTTCAAAATAGCCGTTGGCAAGGGCCACATACTGAGGAGCGTAGAATACCGAATGAACTACCTCGTTCAGACGCACCTTTGTCAGTTCACTGCCGCCCGATGATGAGCAGCCTGTAACAGCCGCCAGAGACAATATTGCGGCTGCAAGTACGGAAAATATTTTTTTCATTTATTTCCTCCGAATAAACCATATATACATCAATATATGAAGGAGTTTCATTTTGTTGACCTGTATTTTTCGTTCAGGAGATAAATGCTGATAATTTAATAAAATTGTAAGTATATGTTGGTTTTATTTATTGCAGCAATTTTTAACAGAGTGTATAATTAAATTTAAACCACTTCAATAGATAAACTGTAAATCAGACATGCGGAGGTCATGACATGCCGGAAAAACTGATGATAATAGACGGTAATTCCATAGTAAACAGAGCCTTTTACGGCATACCGCTTTTAACGGACGCCGAGGGCAGGTATACAAATGGTGTATACGGCTTTTTAAATATATTTTTCAAGCTTTTTGATGAGGAAAACCCTGATTATGTGGGCGTAGCCTTTGACGTTCACGCTCCCACTTTCAGACATAAGATGTTTTCCGACTATAAGGGAAACAGAAAGGGAATGCCCGAGGAGCTAAGGGGACAGATGCCTATTTTAAAAGAGGTGCTTGCCGCCATGAATGTTAAGTGCTTTGAAATGGAGGGCTATGAAGCCGATGATATACTCGGCACACTGGCAAAGCGCGGCGAGGAAAAGGGTCTTGATGTAACGCTTGTATCGGGCGACAGAGACCTGCTACAGATATGCTCAGACAAAATAACCGTAAGAATACCCAAGACCATAAAGGGCAGAACAGAGGTGGAAAACTACGGCCCAGCTGAGGTAGAGGAAAAATACGGCGTTTCACCTTTGGAATTTATAGAGGTAAAGGCCCTTATGGGCGATGCGGGGGACAATGTGCCCGGTGTACCCGGAATAGGCGAAAAGACAGCGGTAAAAATAATACAGCAGTATAAGAGTGTTGAAAACGCCATTGCCAATTATGCCGATGTAAAGCCTAAGAAGGCTTCGGAAAATCTGCGTGATTATGCCGAGCAGGCAAGGCTTTCAAGAACGCTGGTGGAGATAGACACAAACGTACCCGTTGACGATAACCTGGAAAGCATGAGAGCGGGAAAGCCCTATTCGGCTGATACCTACAGCCTTTTCAAATCA
>JAQXNZ010000107.1 GCA_029098265.1 Clostridia bacterium
TAAGCCTATATATAATATATAGGCTTTAGAGTGTCGACAAAGTCGACACTAAGTTGAAAACAGGTTTTCAACTTGTTTAAATTAATGCATGAATGGCTATTCCATCGGCCGCTGGCCTTGAAACACGCCATTCTCCTCGGCGAAGAGCGCGGTCTCCGCCTGCGGATTAAACTTGGAAAACCCTTTGTTTTCCAAACCTTTCCGCACTAAAAACTAGCATGTCTACAGTCTGAAGCCTTTGGTGAAAATCGAAGGCTTCTTTTATATGCTCGTTATTTTTAGGAAATTGTTCGTATTATTAAGGCGTATTATGCAATTTTTAGGAAGGCGTTCGGTTGCGGATTGTGCTGACGGTGGCTATACTGTTTTTAGAACAGTAAGCTAAGGAGAGTTATGATGGACGAAGAGAAAAAAGTAATAAAAAGATCATTCAATTATACTGCACTGATATTGATAGTGTATACGCTGTTGTTTTCTGTTTTTATGGGCGTATCAGATATGGCGGTTGTTTCGTTAATGAGTGTAATTCATCCGGAAATGAGTGCGGAAAGCATTATGGATTTTGCATATTACAGCGGACACTCGCTTATAGCGGCGGCTGTCGGCTCCGTTGCGGCGGCATTTCTGTGTGCCAGACAAAAGCCGTCATTTAAAAGTGAGACAAAAATAGATTTCAAAACGATAATATGGTTCTTTGTGCTTATAGAGGGCTTGCAGGTTATCTGCTCCTATGCCTTTGCGCCCGTCGGATATGCGGTTTCCATGCTCGGCGGCAGTCTTGACGAGGCCGCATCCCTTGCCAGCGACCCGTCAATATATTTTTCGGGCATAGTGTATTCCGTAATTGTGGCACCCATAGCCGAAGAATTGTTTTGCAGGGGACTGCTGATGAAAAGACTGGAGCCCTACGGCAAGGGCTTTGCCGTAATTATGTCGGCGCTGCTTTTCGGACTGATACATTTCAACATAGTGCAGTTTTTAACTACCTTTGTAATGGGCATAGTTTTCGGATATATCGCCCAGAGATATTCGCTGGGGGCGGCAGTATTGCTTCACATGCTCAATAATCTGTTTGTGGAGCTGATGGGCAATTTGGTGTATGTGTCGGATGCGGCAATAGTTGTATATAATATTTTCATGTGTGTGTCATTTGCCTTTGCTGTAGTTATGCTTGTAAGAAACAGGGATAAGCTTAGAATGCTGTGGCGTGAAAATAAGCCCGACGGCTTTGCAGTGAAATGCTTTTTCGCTTCGCCTGTCATGCTTATCACCATACTGTATTTTGCCTTTATGACGCTTTTGAGCATTACTCCGGCGTGATTATCCTAAGGAGATGATTTTATGAAGATAAAGACAGCTATTTGTCTGCTGACTTCAATACTTTTGCTTGCGGGATGTCAGCCGAAGAAGAACAAAGAGATAACAAATTCTGTCGGGGTTGATGCAAGTGCAGGAAGCGAGGTATTGTCTTTTGATGACCACGGAGGATTCCACGGTGACGGAACGTCCTGTGTTGTTCTGGAGTTTAAGGATAACGAGGACGTTATGAAGGACATAGAATCAGATGAGAACTGGAGAAGTCTGCCCTTTGATGAAAATATTACGGCTCTCGTATATGGAGTAAAGGGCGAAGGGTTTGAGATAGGACCCTATCTGACTGATGAAAACGGAGAATCCATAGTACCGGATATACAAAATGGGTATTACTGCTTTATTGACCGTCACTCTGAAAGCGAGAATAAATATGATGATTCGCAGGTGCTTAATCGGTCATCTTTGAATTTTACTTTGGCAATATACGATACTGATACCGATAGACTCTATTTTATAAAAATGGACACATGACGGACAATGAAAATTAGCATCAGCAGATAAAACAGCCGTTTTAACAGTAATGCGATTCGTATATATGGACAGCCGACAAAAACCCCGAATTCCCTTGACAGTCTGCGGTACTGATGATAAAATATCTGCGGTGTTCAGAAAGGAACGGAGGATAATTAATGGATTGCTTATTGAAAAACGCTAATGTATACGTTGATAATGGGTTTATAAAGGCCGACATCTTTATAAAGGATGGCATGATTGTTTCCGTTGGTGACAGCCTTTCCAATGGTGATTGCGCTGTTTCTTTTGATTTTGATAATAAATATATATTTCCCGGTTTTACAGATGTTCATGTTCATCTGAGAGAACCGGGTTTTTTGTGCAAAGAGACGATACACACGGGAACGCTGGCGGCGGCACACGGAGGATATACATCGGTATGCGCCATGCCTAACCTTAAGCCTGTGCCCGACTCGGTTGAGAATATAAAGGCTGAGGTGAAGATAATAGAGGATACCGCTGTGGTAAACGTCTATCCCTACGGCTCCATAACGGTGGAGGAAAAGGGCGAAGTGCTGTCAGATATGGAGGGTATGGCGCCCTACGCCATAGCATTTTCCGATGACGGCAGGGGAGTTCAGAGGGACGAAATGATGAAAGAGGCCATGCTCAGAGCCAAGTCCCTCGGAAAGATGATAGTTGCCCACTGCGAGGTAAATGAGCTGTTAAAGGGCGGCTATATCCATGACGGAAAATATGCAAAGCTCCACGGACATAAGGGCATTTGCTCCGAAAGCGAATGGAAGCAGATAGAAAGAGACATAGAGCTGGCAAGGGAAACAGGCTGTAAATATCATGTCTGCCACATATCCACAAAGGAAAGCGTTGAACTCATAAGAAAGGCTAAGGCCGAGGGTGTGGATATAAGCTGTGAGACAGGCCCCCACTATTTGGTGTTCAATGATATGGACCTTAAGGAGGAGGGACGCTTTAAGATGAATCCTCCCATAAGGGACGAAAGCGACAGACTGGCGCTCATTGAGGGTATAAAGGACGGAACCATAGAGTTTATAGCCACCGACCATGCACCCCATACAGCCGAGGAAAAAAGCAAGGGCTTAAAAGACAGCCTTATGGGCGTTGTCGGACTGGAAACTGCTTTCCCGATAGTTTATACTGAACTTGTACGAAAGAATGTCATAAGCCTTGAAAAAGCTATGGAGCTTCTCAACGGCAATGCGCAGAGCAGATTCGGCATAGGACACTCCGTTGAGGCGGGACAGCCTGCGGATTTGACGGTGTTCGACCTTGATGCGGAATATACCGTTGACCCTGCGGACTTCCTTTCAAAGGGCAAGGCAACTCCCTTTGAGGGCAGGAAGGTGTTCGGCAAGTGCCTTATGACAATGGTAAACGGCGATATAGTCTATAAAGGATGAGATTTATGAAACAGAGCGTTTTTACGGTAGTAAGCAATGAGAAAATTGCGTTAAACACATACAAAATGATACTTGAGGGCGATACCTCGGCAATTACGGCGGCGGGCCAGTTCGTGAATATAAAGCTGGAGGGCTTTTATCTGCGCAGACCCATATCCGTATGCGAGAGAGCCGAGGGAAAGCTTACAATTATATATAAGACAGTCGGCAAGGGTACGGAATTTATGGCCGATATGAAGGGCGGAGAAAGGCTTGATGTGCTGACGGGTCTCGGCAACGGCTACGACCTTACAAAAAGCGGTGACAAACCTCTGCTTATAGGCGGCGGTGCAGGTGTGCCTCCCATGTACGACCTTTGCAGAAGACTGATAGAGCAGGGCAAAAAGCCGACGGTAATAATGGGCTTCAATAAGGCCGATGAGATATTTTATGAAAACGAGTTCAAGACACTCGGTGCGGAGGTTGTTATTGCCACAGCCGACGGCAGTGTGGGTGTAAAGGGCTTTGTTACCGACGCCATGAAGGATATGGAATACACCTATGTGTATACCTGCGGCCCTGAGCCTATGCTTAAGGCTGTATATAACACAATGACCACAAGCGGACAGTTCAGCTTTGAGGAAAGAATGGGCTGCGGCTTTGGTGCATGCATGGGCTGCAGCTGTGAAACAAAATACGGAAATAAGAGAATATGCAAGGACGGCCCCGTGCTGGAGAAGGAGGAGATAATATGGTAAAAACCAATGTCACATTGAGCGGACTGGAGCTTGACAATCCCATTATCCCCGCCAGCGGAACCTTCGGCTACGGCTATGAGTTTGCAGAGCTTTACGATATAAATATACTGGGCAGCTTTTCATTCAAGGGTACAACAAAGGAGCCCCGCTTCGGAAACCCCACACCCAGAATTGCCGAGTGCCCTATGGGAATGATAAACTCCGTAGGCTTACAGAACCCCGGCATAGATAAGGTAATATCCGAGGAATTACCCAAGCTTAAAAAATGCTTCAATAAAAAGGTAGTGGCAAACATAAGCGGTTTTTCCGTTGACGAGTATGCCTATTGCTGTGAAAGAATAGATAAGGAAGAACAGGTCGGCATTATCGAGGTCAATGTAAGCTGTCCCAATGTCCATAACGGCGGAATGGCATTCGGCACATCGGCAGAGGCGGCCGCAGAGGTAACGAGGGCAGTAAAGAGGGTTACGACAAAGCCTGTTTACATTAAGCTCAGCCCCAATGTAACCGACATCGTTTCAATCGCCAAGGCCTGTGAGGACGCAGGTGCAGACGGAATAAGCATGATAAACACACTGCTCGGTATGAGAATAGATTTGAAAACAAAGAAACCCGTTGTAGCCAATAAGATGGGCGGCTTTTCGGGAAGCGCAATACTGCCCGTTGCTTTAAGAATGGTATATCAGGTGTATGAGACAGTTAAAATACCTATAATCGGCATGGGCGGCATAACAACTGCCGAGGACGTAATAGAAATGATGCTTGCGGGAGCAACGGCAGTAGAGGTGGGCGCCGCCAACCTTGTGGAGCCCTTTGCCTGCAAGAACATTATTGAGGATTTACCGAGGGTAATGGAAAAATATAAAATAGACGACTTAAAGAGTATTATCGGAGGTGCACACTGATGGGTAAGGACGTTATTATTGCATGTGACTTTAACAGTGCGGAGGAAACCTTTGCTTTCCTTGACAAATTTACGGGTAAAAAGCCTTTTGTAAAAATCGGCATGGAACTTTTTTACGCAGAGGGCCCTGCTATCGTAAGGGAAATCAAAAAAAGAGGACATAAGATTTTCCTTGACCTTAAGCTTCACGATATTCCCAATACCGTTATGAAATCCATGAAGGTGCTCTCAAACCTTGATGTTGACATGGTAAACCTCCATGCCGCAGGTACAATCGCCATGATGGAGGCCGCCCTTAAGGGACTGACAAGGGAGGACGGCACAAGACCTATGCTTATAGCCGTTACACAGCTTACATCTACAGACGAGGAAAGAATGCAGAAGGAGCTTTACATAAACAGAAGCCTTGAGGAAACCGTAATGCACTATGCCGAAAATGCCAAGACGGCAGGACTGGACGGCGTTGTATGCTCACCCCTTGAGGCCGAAAAGGTACACGGAGTATGCGGAAACGGCTTTGTTACAGTAACACCCGGCATAAGATTTGCCGACGGTGACAAGGGCGACCAGGTAAGAATAACAACACCCGCAAGGGCAAAGGAGATTGGCTCTGACTACATCGTTGTGGGAAGACCCATAACTCAGGCCGCCGACCCCGTTGCCGCCTATGAGAGATGCGTTGAAGAATTTATCGGATAAAAAGGAGAGATAACAATGGAAAATACTGAAAGACTTATAGCAAAAGACCTGCTTTCAATCGGAGCTGTATTTTTAAGACCTGAGGAACCCTTTACATGGGCAAGCGGAATAAAGAGCCCCATTTACTGCGACAACAGACTCACACTCACTGCTCCCAAGGTAAGAACAGATGTTGAAAATGCACTTGCACAGGTTGTTAAGGAGCATTATCCTGAATGTGAGGTGCTCATGGGTACTAGTACGGCAGGTATCGCCCATGCAGCTATAACAGGACATATACTCGATATGCCTATGGGCTATGTGCGTTCAGGCGCAAAGGATCACGGCAGAAACAATAGAATAGAGGGCAAGCTCGAAAAGGGACAG
>JAQXNZ010000108.1 GCA_029098265.1 Clostridia bacterium
ATATCAGCGTGCCGCCGCCCACAATTGGGCGCTTTGCAAGCAAAGTGATAACGGCCGAGGAGAATGGCGTGTTTCAAGTAGCACGCCGAAGATGCGGCGACGCCATAGGCGGCTTGCCTTTAGGCAAGTGCTGAGCTTATACGCTTTTTTGAAAAGCCGATGGAATAGCCATTCATGCATTTATTTAAACAAGTCGAAAACTAGTTTTCGACTTAGTGGCGACTTTGTCGACACTCTCCAAGGGTGTCCCGAAAGGGACACTCTTTTTTGTGTCTGCGGGAGCGGAGCGAAAACAGGTGTTATATTTGGGAGATATTCTAAAAATTTTAATGTTGGTATTGTAAAAAAATATAAAACTATGTTAATATGTATCCGTATGCACTGATATTGAAATATTTTAACTACTAAGGAGCATTGAAATGAAGAATAAATACGAAAGCCCTTTAAATCTCAGATACGCCAGTGATGAAATGTCTTATCTTTTCTCGGCGGATTATAAGTTTTCTACATGGAGAAAGCTGTGGATAGCCCTGGCCGAAACCGAAAAAGAACTTGGTCTTGATATTACTGATGAGCAGATTGCCCAGATGAAGGAGCATATTTACGATATCAACTATGCCGATGCGGAGGCAAGGGAGAAGGAAGTACGCCACGATGTAATGAGCCATGTATATGCCTACGGCCTCCAGGCTCCCCTTGCAAAGCCTATTATCCACCTCGGTGCCACAAGCTGCTATGTAGGCGACAACACGGACATTATTATAATGACTGAGGCAATGAAGCTTGTTAAAAAACGTCTTATCAATGTTATCAATGAGCTTTCCAAGTTTGCCATGCAGTATAAAGACATGCCTACACTGGGATTCACACATTTCCAGGCAGCCCAGACAACAACAGTTGGTAAGAGAGCAACACTTTGGCTTCAGGATCTTCTTATGGACCTGGAGGACCTCGACCACCAGATAAGCAAGGCGAAGCTTCTCGGTTCCAAGGGAACAACCGGAACACAGGCCAGCTTCTTGGAGCTCTTTGAGGGTGACCATGAGAAGTGCCGTGAGCTTGACAGAAGAATTACCGAAAAAATGGGATTCAATGACTATTTTAAGGTTTCGGGACAGACATATCCCAGAAAGCTTGACTCACAGGTGCTTAATGTGCTTTCGGGCATTGCACAGAGCGCATATAAGTTCAGCAATGATATAAGACTTTTACAGCACCTTAAGGAAATAGAAGAACCCTTCGAGAAGAAACAGATTGGTTCATCGGCTATGGCTTATAAGAGAAACCCCATGAGAAGCGAAAGAATCGGTTCTCTTTCAAGATATGTTATTGCCGATGCTATCAACCCCGCTGTAACAGCATCTACACAGTGGTTTGAACGTACACTTGATGACTCGGCAAACAAGAGAATTTCAATTCCCGAAGCATTCCTGTGCATAGATGCAGTTCTCATTCTTTACAGAAACGTAGTTGACGGACTTGTTGTATATCCTAAGGTAATCGAACAGCATCTTATGAACGAGCTTCCCTTCATGGCAACCGAAAACATTATGATGGACGCCGTTAAGAAGGGCGGAGACAGACAGGAGCTTCACGAAAGAATAAGACAGCACTCTATGGAAGCCGGAAAGACCGTAAAAATGGAGGGCAAAAAGAATGACCTCCTTGAAAGAATTGCAGCAGACCCCATGTTCGGTCTGACAATTGAAGAGCTTAACGCTATAATGGAGCCTAAGAACTTTGTCGGCAGAGCACCCGAGCAGACAGAGGAGTTTGTAAACGGATACGTTAAGCCTGTCCTTGAGGAAAACAAAGACCTTATCGAGGAAAACGGCGAGGCTGTAAGAGTATAATTGAGCCGAAACAGAATAATATAGATTTAGCAGATGCGGATATGATATATTCATTCCGCATCTTTTTTCTCAGAAAAATAAGTATGTTATTCGTGTGGTTTATAGATAATATAAAAAATATTGATTTGCTTTTTGGTATAAGTATAGCTTATAATTAGTTGTAAGTTGATTTTAAAATTATATATCT
>JAQXNZ010000109.1 GCA_029098265.1 Clostridia bacterium
CTCGTTATCTACCGTTACGGTCAGATTCTTTTCGCCGCCATCTATTTCCTTTTTAGCCAGTATGACCGGCATGGGGCAGGCTTTTCCTCTGGCATCTATATATTTTGACATCTGTATCACTCTCCTTCGTTATTCTGATAAAAGTATAACCTTATTGTATTTATATGTCAAATGCCTTATAATTTTATCGGTGATATTTTATGAGAAGTGAAAACTATTATACAATGGCCTTTGACTCCACCCACTTTGCCGTTGCCGCCGAGAAATATATTGCGCCTCACATAGCAGTGGAGGTTATGCCTACCTTAAGAAAAATAACGGCCTCCTGCGGCATATCGTTAAGAATTGAAGAAAAAGACATTGAAAAGCTGAAAATGCTCATAGCGGAAAACAAACCCATTGCCGAAAACAGCGCCCTGTATCATGTGACAGGCGGCCAAATAAAGCCCGAGACACTGTAACGCTCTAAAAAAGGGAAGGCTCCCCGTTGGGATTCGGAGAGCCAAAAGAAATAAAAGGTTTTTATAATGAAATAAATAAAGGGGCATTTATTTATTCATTCTATTTTATCGCTTTAGCACTAACAACTGCTAAAGTCATAAAGATAATACATCTATGAAAATAATTTGTCAATAGAATTGCTTGAATTTAATGTAATTTTTTGCAGGCACGGCAAAATACCGAGCCAACACAAGCGGCTAAAGCATTTTTATGATGGCTTTTCCGGGTTGCACAGTGTATAATTTAAGCGAACAAAGCTTATCGGGAGGTAAAAAATGGATAGATTGTCGAACTCAAGGGGACTTAATTCAAATCAGCTAAAGATGCTGGCCATAGCCGCCATGACGCTGGACCATTTAATATGTGTGATTTATCCTAACTATCCCACGGACTGGAGGATAGTCATAGGTCATATAATAGGCAGGCTGACGGCGCCTATAATGTGGTATTTCGTTGCCGAGGGCTATCACTATACCCATGATATCAAAAAGTATGTCGGAAGACTGTTCCTTTTCGCAATCATATCCCATTTTGCCTATAACTTCGCTTTTGGAATAACGTTTATACCCTTTAAAACGTCCGTATTCAACCAGACCAGCGTTATATGGTCGCTGGCATGGGGACTTGTGGCACTGGCTATGGTGGAAAGCGACAGGTTTAAGCAGTGGCAGAAAATAATTATGCTGATTCTTATATGCATCATAACCTTCTGCTCAGACTGGAGCTGTATCGCCGTTCTTGCCATTGTGGGAATAGGCACAAATCGGGGCAATTTCAAAAAGCAGATGGCGCAGATGATGCTTTACGTTCTCATGTATGCCGCCGTATATTTTATTTTTATAAACAAGCTTTACGGAATCATTCAGCTGTTTGTTTTCTTATCGATACCGTTTCTTAAGGCCTACAACGGTCAGCGGGGGCAGTGGAAGGGTATGAAATGGTTTTTCTATCTCTACTATCCGCTTCATCTGGCTGTATGCGGACTGATAAGACTGGCAGTCAATGGGAATATAGGAGTAATGATAGGCGGCTGAGCCGCCTAAGCGAAAATTCCGGCGAATTTTCGCTTATTAATGGCACCAAGCCAAATAGTTCCCACAGAAACTATTTGGCTTGGATTGTAAGAGTGGTAATGGTCATTTTTACGCTGTTTTCCCTTTAATCCAAGAATTTTCATTAGCTTTTGTACTGTTTTGTGGTTGATTACATATCCTTGATTACGCAGTTCTGTACATACTCTGCGATATTCGTATCTGCCTTTGTGTTTGTCATAAATAGATCGTATCTCTTGTTTCTCACAGACATACTTATCCTTATTTTTCTTCTTGAGATAATAATAGTATGTACTTCTTGCTATACCTGACAGCTTCAGCAATTCTTTTAGCGGATATTTATGCCTTAATTCTGCGATTATTTCTGCTTTTGCCGTTCTTTCGCTCTTCCGCAAGAACTAAGGCCCTCAGTTTTTTTATGTATTCTATCTCCATTCTTAATCGCTGATTTTCAGCTATCAAATCTTCTTCCACTTCTTTATCAAGCTTTGGTGGTCTGCCTTTTCTGTGTTTGCCCCTTTTTTTCATAAAAATATGCACCTCCAAATGTGTCTAACTTTTGGGGTGCATATCAGTGAATCACAGCCGGGTTTAATTATAATATAGAATATACTCTCTCAGAAACATAAATTCGAAGCCGAGGCTGCGAAAAGCCTAAAGTCACGCACTCGGAGTGTGCACGCACTCATATTTAGCCTCGGCGTCGTGATGCCAAAACAAAAAAAGCCGAAACTTGGTTTCGGCTTAAACATAGCGGCATACCGCTTATTTAAATAAAGCTATTCTATCATAGAGTATCTTGTTGAACAGGTCTCTGTCGGCATTGAGTGCCACATAGCAGTTGTCAGGTCTGTTGTGGAAATGCCTTGTGTCAACGATTGTCATGCCGTCGGCAAAGCCGCCGCTTATGTCAACGTCAACCCTTGTGAATATAACGTCCTTGAGAACATTGGGGTCTATGAGATAAGCAATGCATAATGCGTCGTGTATGGGGCAGAGGTCGGGCTCGTGCAGGGGCTGAAGAATGTTGTATGCTCTTGTACGAATTTCAATAAGCTCTGCAATCATATCGCCTACGGGTGTGTGAAGATCCTTGTACTGCTGTACCTCGCTGAGTCTTGTGGAAGCGGCATGGGTAGCGTCCAGGGGAACAAGTGTTATTTTTGCTCCGCAGTTCATTACTATTTCAGCGGCCTCGGGGTCCTTCCAGATATTGAATTCAGCAGCGGCTGTGGAGTTTCTTTCCATGTGTCCGCCGCCCATTATTACGATTTCCTCGATGTTGTCAACAACCGAAGGCTCCGCACGGAGAAGTATGGCGATGTTTGTAAGGGGTCCTACGGGTACAAGAGTTACCTTTTCGGGGCTGTTTTTAATTGTCTTTATGTACCATGAAACGAAGTTTTCGTCAACGGGCTTGAGTGTGGGTGCGGGAAGGTTGAATTCCTTCGGGTGATAGCATACCTCTACACCGTTTTCGTCGTACTGAATTTCGGGTGTTTTGGGGTTTTTGTTTCTGCCGGGAAGAAGGTCACGCACAAGGGGCTCTGCCGCACCCTTGACTACGGGTATCTTGTCCTGCATTTTGAGAAGCTCAACTATTTTAAGTGAGTTTGTGAGGGTGTCCGCAAGAGGGCGGTTGCCGTTAACGGCTACTACTCCCAAAAGATTGATTTCCGGCGAAAGAGCGGCCAGCATGATGGCGCAGGCGTCATCGGAACCGGTATCAACGTCAAGTATAACATTTCTTGCCATATATGATTCCTCCTAAATAATTTGGTTATTAAGCCCGTTGTATACCTCGGGCGGTAAAGCGTTTTTAAGTATTTCAAGGGCCTCGGCGTTTTCGTTAATGTGAAAGCCGCCTATTTTTCTCGGACAGCGCTCATCGGTCAGACGAAAGCCCTCATTATAGTACAGACACAGGGCGTTATGACTCCATGTTCTGGTGTGGACAAGCAAATCCCTTTTCGGATAAAGCCTTTGGGAGAGACAAACGGCATATCTCAAGGCCGCCCTGCCAAGCCCCAGCCCCTGAAATTCCGGACGGACTGCCAGCCATTGCAGACTGACCTTGCCCTCGGCTTCCCATATAAGGGAGAGAGCCGCCTCATTTTTCGGGCCTTCAATAAAAATGCAGTTTTCCTTAAGCCTGTTTTCCGAATATCTGATATATTCCGCCGCAAAGAATGCCTCGGCGAAGCTCTTGTCCGAAAATTCCCCAACGGACGTCTCTATATCCGCAAATACTGCCGTATCGCCCCTGCGGTAGGGTCTGAAGGCAAAGCCCTCGGGCAGTACGGGCGGAGCAAGCTTTATCGCTTTGTCGGCGGAAAGCTTCATTATTATACTTTTTTCGGGAACGGACCTGTCCAGCAATTTTATCACCCCGTCTGCAGTTATAATAAGTTTATCACAGATAAATAGGTTGTACAATATCGGATTTTAACGGTTTAAACCGACAGACGGAATCGGAAAAAATGACGGAGCTTTTTTGGCTATATTTCACAGTGACAGGAAACGGGAACATACTCTAAAATAATTATAACACTATTTAAGGAGGCGGTACAAATGGACGAAAAAACCATGAGAGCATTGATAGATGAGGAGCTTTTGGCGAATTATGACGCTTCACAGGGCTTTGACCTGGATCATCTGGATACCTTTAAGCCGGCGTGCTATGAACAGGAAAAGAAAAACCTGAAGGACGACCCGGCGGTCAGCGTGTATGAAAAAATGATACCCGGACCCGAGGGTGCGCCCGAAATTAAGCTTCGTATATACGAGCCTGCCGACAGAGGCGTTGAGCTTCTGCCCTGCGCCATGTTTTTCCACGGCGGCGGATTTGTTTTCGGCAGTGTGCTCAGACAGAACGATATGTGTCTCAGGTTCGTAAAGAACGTGAATACTATGGTGGTTTCGGTGGAATACAGGCTTGCGCCGGAGTATAAGGCACCCGCACCCATAGAGGACGCCTTTAAGGCCTATATGTGGATAATAGAGAACGGCTCGTCAATCGGCATAGATACCACAAGGATAGCCATAACGGGTCTTTCGGCAGGCGGCGGAATCACGGCGGCGCTGTCGCTTATGATAAGGGACAGAAAGGCTCCCATGCCTGTTCTCCAGATACCGATGTATGCCATGCTGGACTGCCATGCGGATACATATTCCCAGAAGGCCGTTACAAGCAGAAAGGTATGGTGCTATGACTACAGCAAAATAGGCTGGAGCGCATACCTTGACCCCGACAGAGAGCCTAACTGCTATGATTCACCCGCACTGGCGGAGGATTTGAGCGGACTGCCGCCGGTATTTTCATATATCGGCACCGTTGACCCTCTCCTTGACGAAAATATTGAATATTGGACAAGGCTCATCAGGGCGGGAGTTCCTGTGGAGTATCATATATTCCCCGGCTGTTACCACAGCTTTGAGATAGCTGTGCCCGACTCAAAATACGCAAAAATGGCCTATGAGCTTATGTATTCGGCGCTCAGGAGAGCTTTCGGCACGGAAAAATAAAACCGCAGGAGCAAAACTTTCTGCTTCGACACTCTGCCCCCCATGAAAGGAGATAGCTTATGTACAACAGTCTCGTTATAAAGGAAGCCGATACCGTTGCAACGGTCATTGCGCCTGTAAAAAGCGGAGAAAGCATAATATACAGCATTGACGGAGAGGAAAAAAGCCTGACAGCCTGGGCGGATATACCCATTTATCATAAGGCCGCCCTCAGGGACATTAAAAAGGGAGAAGCGGTCATAAAATACGGCTGTAAGATCGGATATGCTCTGGAGGACATCAAAAAGGGCGCCCATGTACACACGCAGAATCTGGACAGTATTATGAGATAGGGAGGAAGCACTATGAAATTCAGAGGATACAGACGACCCGACGGAAAAATAGGAATAAGAAACCATGTGCTTATACTGCCCTGCTCACTCTGCGCCAGTGAAACGGCAAGGTTTATAGCAAGCCAGGTGCCCTCGGCGGTATATATACCCAATCAGGGAGGCTGTGCCGTTTCCGCCGCCGATTTGGAGATGACCTTCAAGGTGCTTTCGGGCTTTGCCGCCAATCCCAATGTATACGGCACTGTGGTTATAGGCAATAACTGTGAGGGCGTGCAGGCGCACCTGCTTGTGGAAAGGATAAAGGCGCTGACCAATAAGCCCGTTGAAAGCGTAGTCATAAGAGATGCCGGCGGAACCATAAAGGCCGTTGAAAAGGGTGTGGAATACGCCATGAAGATGAGCATGGACGCATCTCTGTGTCAGAGGGAGGAGGCCGACATATCGGAGCTTATACTTGCCACCGAGTGCGGCGGCAGCGACCCCACCAGCGGTCTGGCGGCAAACCCCACACTGGGTTATGTCAGCGATAAGCTTGTGGCACTGGGCGGCACCAGTATACTTTCGGAGACCACGGAGCTTATGGGCACAGAGGACATACTGGCGGCAAGATGTATAAACGACAGAGTGGCGGCGGATTTGCTGGCCATGATTAAGAATAACGAGGAGCACTTCTCGTTGGCGGGAGAAAACATAAGGGACGGCAATCCCTCACCCGGCAACAAGGAGGGCGGCCTGACAACCATAGAGGAAAAATCACTGGGCTGTATCAATAAGGCGGGATATTCCACCATAAACGAGGTATACGGCTACGGAGAACAGATAGACAAAAAGGGTCTTGTGGTAATGGATACCCCGGGACAGGATATAGCCTCCATAGCGGCAATGGTGGCAGGCGGAGCACAGATAGTCATATTCACCACGGGCAGAGGCACGCCCACGGGCAACGGCATAGTGCCTGTTGTGAAGCTGACGGGCAATGCCGAAACCTACGGACTTATGAAGGACAATATAGACTTTGACGCCAGTGCCGTAGTGGCGGGCAAGGCGTCCATTGCCGAGACCGGAGAAAAGCTCTTTGAGCTTATGCTGGAGGTTGTAAACGGCAGGATGAGCAAGGCCGAGGCTTTGGGCTTCAACGACATGTCTATGGCAAGAAAATGCAATTTCTGCTAAACCGACATTCTTGAAAAACTGACTGATTTGTGGTATAAGTAGACATAATCTTTCGACGCTTCGGAGGACGGGGAGGAAAATATGGCTCAGCTTACAAAAAAGGCAATAGTAAATTCATTCATAAAGCTCCTTAATAAAAAGCCGCTGGATAAAATAACGGTAAAGGATATTGTGGAGGACTGCGGCATAAACCGCAATACCTTCTATTATCACTTTGCGGATATAAAGGAGCTGACCATATACACTTTCAACACCCGGATGACGGAGGCTGTCGATACGGATGCTTCCGATGAGTCCTGGGGTGAGAACTTTATCAACATGGCCAAATTCGCTCTGGAAAACAAGAAGGCGGTATATCATATATATAATTCCGTAAACCGTGAGGAGCTTCAGAAGTATTTCAACGCCATAGCCTATAAGGCTGTCAGCGGCTTTGTAAGGCGCAGAGCAGTCGGTACGGGCGCCTCCGAGGAGGATATAGAGCTGATAACGGAGTTCTATAAGGGCGCTCTTACGGGAATGGTCTTTACCTGGCTTGAAAAGGGAATGATAGGAGAGCCCGAGGACATAATAAGAAGGCTCGGCAAGCTGATGGACGGAGCAATAAAGAGGTCGCTGGAAATAAGCGCACAGGACAAAAAATAAAAAGTGTCCTAAATACAGTCAATTTCGAGACGGTGCATAAATTTTGTGCACCGTTTTTTTATTGTCTGTTTAAAAAAAGTAAGATTTATTATAGATTATTAAAACGGCAGAGCTGCGCCTTATGCGCTGTCTGCCTAAGCTGAAATATCGGGAGTATCCGTTGTATATAAAGGAAGGAGATATTTATGAAAACAGTAAAATCTGCAAAAACAGGATATATATTGTCATCGGCAGTTCTCATAATAATCGGGCTTATAATGCTTTTAAAGCCTTCGTTCCCGCTGAATGCGCTGTGCCGTATTATAGGCCTTGTGCTTATGATATGCGGAATATTCAAAATATACGGCTATTTCTGCCATGACCTGTATTCGCTGGCCTTTCAGCATGACCTGGCCTTCGGGGCGCTGGCGGTGTTTGTGGGCATAATTGTATTTGCAAAGCCTGCCTTTGCCGTATCCGTAATCAATTTCCTTGCAGGAATAATTATTTTGCTGGACGGTCTTATTAAAATACAGACGGCGGTGGAGGCAAAGGACTTCGGTCTGGAAAGATGGAAGGCAATAGCGCTCTGTGCGGCGGCAACCTGTGTGCTTGGCGTACTGCTTGTTATTTCGCCCTTTAAGAGTGCGGAAACGGTAATCAGACTTATAGGCGTGTGTCTTATTGCGGACGGCGCGCTTAATATATTTATCGGCCTGTATACAATCAAAATATTTGACAGAGACAATATTATCGAGGGTGAATACAGAGAAAAAAGGTAGGAGGGTTTACAGTTGAAAGGAGACAAGGAGGAAAAGAGAAGCTTTGTGCAAAAAATGGCCGCCTTTATCGTTGATAAAAGAAACGGCTTTTTTCTCATGTACATAGGGCTTGCTGTATTCTGTGCCGTGGCCTCCGGCTGGGTATCGGTAAACAACGATATTTCGTCATACCTTCCCGAGGAAACGGAAACAAGACAGGGTCTGACCCTTATGGAGGATTTTACGACATTTGCCACGGCGGACGTCATGGTTGACAATATATCCTACGAAAAGGCGGAGCATATATCAAACAGGCTGGAAAAGCTTGAGGGCGTAAAAAGTGTGGAGTTTGACGAGACCGAGGAGCATTTCAAAAACGCTTCGGCGCTGTTTTCGGTAACCTTTGACTGCGAAAGCAACACCGAGGAGGCAGAGGCGGCGCTGAACAGGGTTACAACTGAGGTATCAGGCTATGATGCATACATAAAAAGCGATGCCGTGGACACAACCTCCGCCCGTCTGGACGAGGAAATGAGCGTTATTATGGTCATTGCCGTTGTTGTTATCGTTGCGGTACTGCTGTTAACCTCAAGAACCTATGCGGAGATACCCGTACTGCTCATAACCTTCGGAACGGCGGCAATTCTCAATAAGGGCACCAACTTCATTTTCGGAGAAATTTCGTTTATATCCAACTCCGTTGCGGTGGTGCTTCAGCTGGCGCTGGCCATTGACTATGCCATTATACTCTGCCACAGATATTCCGAGGAGCGTGTGATAATGCAGCCCCGTGACGCCGCCATAACGGCGCTGTCCAAGGCCATACCCGAAATATCGGGCAGCTGTCTTACGACCATATCGGGTCTGGGCGCCATGATGTTTATGAAATTCGGCATAGGCTTTGATATGGGTATTGTGCTCATAAAGGCTATATGTATCAGCATACTGTGCGTGTTTACGCTGATGCCGGGACTTTTGATGCTGTTTTCAAAGCTCATAGACAAGACCCACCACAGGAACTTTGTTCCCGATATAACGCCCGTGGGCAAGTTTGCCGTAAAGACACGCTTTGTCATACCGCCCGTATTTGCGGTGGTGCTGGTGGGTGCGTTTCTTCTGCAGGCCAAGTGCCCCTATGTTTACGGCTACAGCATGATAACAACGGCAAAGCAGAACGAAAGCCAGATAGCCGAACAGAAAATAGAGGACACCTTCGGCAGTGACAACCTGATAGCCATGCTTGTGCCTGCGGGAGACTATGATAAGGAAGCCAGGCTTTTGGCAGATCTGGAGGAAATTGACGGAGTTACAGGCACACTGGGTCTTGCTAACACCGAGGCCAGCGACGGATATATGCTTACGGACAGCCTTAAGACAAGGCAGTTTGCCGAGCTGACGGATTTGGACATAGAGGTGGCAAGACTGCTCTACTCGGCCTATGCCGCCGATAAGGAGGACTACGGGCAGATAGTAAGCGGCATCGATGACTACGGTGTGCCCCTGATAGATATGTTCATGTATCTGTATGACCAGAAGGAAGCCGGCTATGTCACACTGGACGATGACCTGAATGAGGAGCTTGACGATTTGCATGAACAGCTGGACGATGCTTTGGCACAGCTGAAAACCGACGATTATACAAGACTGCTCATATTCTCGGATATGCCCGAGGAGGGGCAGGAAACCTTTGATTTCCTTGACAGAATACACAGGGTGGCGGAAAAATATTATCCCGAGGGTGTTTGCCTTGTGGGCAATTCCACCAGTGACAGAGACCTGTCCTCGTCCTTTGTAAAGGACAACACGATGATAAGTGTGCTTTCGGCTGTATTTGTAATAATAGTGCTTATATTTACATTTAAGTCGGCGGGACTTCCCGTACTGCTCATACTTGTCATAGAGGGCAGTATATGGATGAACTTCTCATTCCCCTATCTTACGTCAACCAACCTGTTCTTTATGAGCTATCTTGTTGTCAGCTCCATACAGATGGGCGCCAACATAGACTACGCCATAGTTATAACCAGCAGGTATCAGGATCTTAAGGAAAGGAAAAAGCCCAAGGAAGCGGCGGTGGCGGCTGTCAATCAGGCTTTCCCCACCATACTTACATCGGGAACCATACTGGCAACGGCAGGCATACTCATAGGCAGGCTTTCCTCCGACCCTGCGGTTTCCTCCATAGGCGAATGTCTGGGACGAGGCACCATAATATCCATAATACTTGTTATGCTTGTACTGCCGCAGATACTGGTACTGGGCGACATAATAATAGAAAAGACTGCCTTTACACTCAAAAAGCGTGCTCCCGTTCAGTCGGGCACAGGCACCATGAGGGTGAACGGCAGAGTAAGAGGCTATGTTTCGGGCGTTATTGACGCTGACGTACACGGTGTGCTCCACGGCTCAATCAATGCTATGGTGGAGACGGGAGGCATGGAGAAAATAGACAAGGGTCTCATAGAGGACGGACATAAGACAAAAGAGAAAGAAGAAAATGCGAATAAAGAAAATACAAAGGAAAAGGGGGTGCAGGAGGATGAAAGCAAAAAATAAAAAGAATTTTGTCAAACGGGTTGTTTCCGTAATTCTGGCTGTCATGCTTATTGCCGCCTGCGTCCCCGCCGTTTTTGCGGACGAAAGGATAATAAACATAGAGACTGCCGAGGATTTGGAAAAGCTGGCGGAAAACTGTACTCTGGACTCATGGTCAAGGGGCGTTACGGTGGTGCTCAAAAACAACATAAACGTAAGGGGTAGCAGCTTTAAGCAGATACCGACCTTCGGCGGACGCTTTGAGGGCAACGGCTATACCGTAAGCGGACTGTATATAGAGGCCAACGAGCCTGTACAGGGTTTTTTCAGATATGTTCAGGAGGGCTCCGTTGTCGACGGTCTTACGGTAAAGGGCGACATAAAGCAGGACGAGGGCGAAAGCACCTTCGGCGGCATAGCAGGAGTGAACGAGGGAACCATAACCAACTGCACCTTTGACGGTACCGTTGACGGAAAAAGCATTGTCGGCGGCATAGCGGGCATAAATGAGTCCGGCGGACGTATAGGCAACTGCATAAACGACGGCACGATAAACGGCGAAAAGTACACAGGCGGTATAGCGGGCGAAAACTTCGGCTCTGTACTGCGCTGTGTAAACAGGGGAAAAATAAACACCTCCTCGGAGGAAAGCAAAACGGATATTCAGGACATAAGCCTTGACGATACAAACGCCGCCGTTTCGGAGGAGATAAACCCCTTAAAGGGACATACCGATACGGGCGGCATAGCAGGCTATTCAAACGGCATTATACAAAGCTGTCAGAACTACGGATCAATAGGCTATCAGCATCTGGGCTATAATATCGGCGGCATTGTGGGCAGACAGACGGGCTATGTCAACGGCTGTGTCAACCATTCGCAGGTGTTGGGAAGAAAGGACGTGGGTGGCATTGTCGGTCAGGCCGAGCCGCATATTATACTCAGATATTCCTCCGACACGCTTCAGCAGCTGGACGATGCACTGGACGATATGCAGAGCCTGGTAAACGGCATGCTTGACCATATAGATGCGACAACAAACACGGTATCCGCCAGAGTGGAGGCCATAACCGACTGCACCGACGCCGCCAGAGACAGCTCCAAGGAGCTCATGGATGAGGCATCGGACTATATGGACGACATAAAGGACTTTGCCAATGACAATATCGAGGTCATAAACGATATGAGCGCAAGAATAACGGACACCTTTGACAGACTTGTGCCCGTTATAGAGGATATACAGGACATATCCGAAAGCACAGGAGATATAATAGACGACCTTGCGTACGCCCTGGAGGAAATTGCCGACTCCGACGGCATAGGTAAGGACATGAAAAAAAGCCTTGAAAAGGCCGCCGAGCATCTTGCAGCTTCAAAGGACTCCGTAAATAACGCCCTTGAAAAGGTCAAAAAGGCCGCAGAGGCTGTGCTTAACGCCGCTGTGTCAGGCGACAACGAAAAGCTGAATGCGGCACTTTTACAGCTTAAATCGGCCTGCGAGGGTCTTTCGGCGGCGCTGGAGGCAAGGAAGGCGGCCGTTGACGAAATAAGGGACATAATCGAAAATGCGGAAAGCCTGCCCCTTTCCGATGAGGAAAGGAAACAGCTTGCTGAATGTCTTGCGGCAATAGCGGAAAATACGGGCAGAATGGCTGTCAATTCGGTAAAGATAGGCGCGGCTGTCATAAAGATTGCGGCCAATGCGGATATTGATAAGGACGACATAAAAGAGGCACTCGGCGAGCTTTCGGGCATTTCCGAGGACATGGAGCAGGCGGTGACGGAGGTTATAAATGCCGTTAAGGATACGGCTTCGGCACTGAAAAATCTGAAAAAGCTGCCCTCTGCCCTCGACGATATAATCGACACAATGGCGGACACACTGGACGGAATTTCCGACACCTCCGACAGCATGACCTCGGCGGTAAAAAAGATAAAGAGGATAATGAAAGATTTGGCGGACGATGACCCCATAGAGTTTAAAACGCTGGACAGCGACTATCATCTGGATACCCAGAGTCTGCATGACTCTTTGACTGACCTATCCGAACAGGTAAGGGGTCTCAATACCGACCTTAAGAACTCGGAGGGACTTTTGACCTCTGACATAAGAGCTATAAACAATCAGTTCAATGTCATCATGGATATACTGATAGATGCCGTAACCGACAACGAGGATAAAGAGCTTTCCGACCTGACCATGGACACCTCGGATACGGATATACATAAGACCACCGAGGGAAAGATTGAAAACTGTTCCAACTTCGGCAGGATAGAGGCAGACCTCGGCGTTGGCGGCATAGCGGGAGCGATGGGCATAGAGTACGATTTGGATCCCGAGGACGATATATCCTCCGTGGGCAGCCGTTCGCTTAACTTCCGATATGAGACAAAGGCGGTGCTTCTTGGCTGTAAGAACTACGGAAACATAACGTCCAAGAAAAACTATGTGGGCGGCGTTGTGGGCAAAATGGATATGGGTACCGCCGCCGAGTGCGAGGGCTACGGCTATATAGAGAGTACGGGCGGAGACTATATCGGCGGTATTGCAGGCATTTCCGAATCGGTCATAAGGGACAGTTTTGCAAAATGTATTCTGTCGGGCAGAAGCTGTATCGGCGGCATAGCAGGCGGAGCGGACACCGTTGAAAACTGCCGCTCCATAATAAGCATTGAGGACAGCATCGGCAGAGTAGGTGCCACCGTCGGCGAAGCCAAAGACATAGACAATATAAAAAACAACAGCTTCGTGAATACGGGCTGGGCAGGTGTAGGCGGCATAAGCTATGAGGGGCGTTCCGTTCCCATGACCTACGAGCAGATGAATGCACAGGGCGGCCTTCCTGATGAATTTTTGGAGTTCACGCTGAAATTTGTGGCAAACGGCAGTCTTATAAAGACAGTGCCCTTTACCTTCGGCGAGGACCTTTCGGACATGGAGCTTCCCGAGGTTCCCGAAAGGGACGGCTATTACGGCTCATGGCCCGACACCGACCTGTCGCACATGACCTTCAGCACGGTGCTTGAGGCCGAATATAAGCCCTGGGTTACCGTCCTCACAAGCAGTGAGGCGGGTGAGGGTACGGATAAGGCTCTTGCGCTGGCACAGGGAGTGTTCACCGAGGATGACAACATAGCGGCTCAGTATACGGAGACCGAGACTATGCCCGGCGGAGTGACAGAGGGCGAAACAACGGCTGTCATAGAGGTAAGCATCAACAGCGGCAATGTCAGTGATGAAAGCGTGACGGAGCTCAGGCTTCTTAAGCCCGACGGCGTGGAAAATGCCGACGTTTGGGCGCTTAAGGACGGCAAGTGGTCAGCTGTAAAGGCGGAGGACAACGGAAGCTATGTCATTACGGAGCTTGAGGGCACCGAGGGGGTATTCTGTATTGCACCCTCATCGGAGGGTATTATGAAATATGTAGCCGCCGCAGTTCTGCTTTTAATACTGATACTGCTGTTTATAAGAAAGAAACGTAAAGGCGCAAAAATAGTCCTTGAGGGCGAGGAAGCAAAGATGCCTAAGACCAAAAAGAGATTAAAGAGAAAAAATAAAGATGAGTAAATAACAGAATCGGCGGGGAATTTCTCCCCGCCGATTCTTTAAAATCAGGCTTTCAAATTCTTAATGTCATTTATAAGCATATCGACATTTTCTTCCTTTGTAGCCCAGCTTGTGCATATACGCACCGCACTGTGGCTATCGTCTATGCGCTTCTGATATTCAAATACATATTTTTCGGAAAGCTTTGCAATAAGGCTGTCGGGGAAGATTACAAACTGCTGGTTTGTGGGACCCTCGGCGTAAAGCTCATAGCCTGCTTCAAGCACCGCCTTCTGTATTTTGAGGGCAAGACGGTCGGCGTGCTCCGCCAGTCTGAAATAAAGACCGTCCTTGAGCAGCTCCTCAAACTGTACGCCTAACAGCCAGCCCTTTGCCAGCATTCCGCCCTTCTGCTTTATCATATAGCGGAAGTCCTCCTTAAGGGCGTCGTTCAGAATTACAACGGCTTCTCCGAACATGGCGCCGCATTTTGTTCCGCCGATATAGAATACATCGGTGTTTTCGGCTATGGTCTTTATGTCCAGGTCGTTTTCGGCAGAGGCCAAAGCATAGCCGAGCCTTGCACCGTCAAGGAAAAGATACATGCCGCACTCCTTGCAGGCCTTGTACAGGTCAATAAGCTCGTCCCTTTTGTATATGGTGCCAAGCTCTGTGGAGTCGGATATGTATACCAGCTTGGGCTGGGCTATATGCTCATGGGAGCCGTCCGCCCAGTGCTCCGCATGTACACGTCTGACATCATCGCCGCTTATCTTTCCGTTTTTGTGGGGTATGCCCATTACCTTGTGGCCTGTCATTTCCACAGCGCCAGTCTCATGGACGTTGATGTGTCCCGTGTCGGCGCAGAGGGCGCACTGGTGGGGTCTTAAGGCCGCAGAAATAACCGTCATGTTGGTCTGGGTGCCGCCCACAAGGAAGTGCACCGCCGCATCCTCCCTGCCTATGAGCTTTCTTATTGTATCGGCGGCTTTTTTGCAGTATTCGTCCTCGCTGTAGCCGCAAACCTGCATATCGCTTATTTCCGCAAATCTTTTGAGTATTCTTTCGTGACATATTTCACTGTAATCGTTATTAAATCTTATCATCGTTTTTCCTCCGAAGTTTGTACTGTTTGCCTGACGGCATTTACAGTATAGCATAAATTATAAAAATTCGAGCGTTTTTTCAGTATAATATGTAAATCGACAGGTAAGTTTTTGCTGTTGTGCATAAATTAATTGCTTTTATCGGGAAAATAATATAAAATTTATTCAGAGACTTTGAAAAATTTTTTTTGCCATACACTATTTTGACAAAAGGGGGAGTTTGTATGTATCTCATTACCAACGGAAAGGTCATAACCCGTGATATTGATAATCCGTACTTTGAGGACGGCGGAGTAGTTGTAGAGGGCAATAAAATTGTTGAGGTCGGCGACGACCTTACGCTCAAGCTGAAATATCCCAATGCGGAAATAATCGATGCAGAGGGAAATGTTATAATGCCCGCATTTATAAACGCCCACACCCATATATACAGCGCCCTTGCCAGAGGACTTTCCATAAACGGCTATAATCCGAGAAACTTTTACGAAATACTTGACGGAATGTGGTGGAATATCGACAGAAGGCTTGATCTTGACGCAA
>JAQXNZ010000110.1 GCA_029098265.1 Clostridia bacterium
CCGTTCCGAAGAAAACATGTCCATAAAGACAGCGCCCCTCATATTCATCGGCACTGTGCTGACACATCTGTTCGGCGGTTCATCGGGCAGAGAGGGAGCCGCACTCCAGATAGGAGGCAGTATTGCTTCGTGCATAGGAAAATTTTTAGAGCTTGATGAGCATGATAAAAGAATAATGATAATGTGCGGTATGAGTGCAGGCTTTTCGGCACTTTTCGGTACGCCGATAGCGGCGGCGGTATTTGCATTGGAGGTAGTAAATGTAGGAGTAATGCACCATGCGGCGGCTGTTCCCTGCATAATATCGGCGGCGGTGGGAGCTTATGTGGCTTCGCTGTTCGGTATTTCCCCTACGGCCTTTGCTCTTGTGGGAGAAATACCTGCCCTCGGCATCGCTCCCCTCATAAGAACCGCAATTCTCGGTATATTATGCGGAGCACTCAGTATGCTCATGTGCATGATGCTTAAAAAAGCGCACCACCTGTATGAAAAGATACCCAACAGAATGGCGGCGGCATTTATCGGAGGCCTTTTGGTTGCGGTGCTTACACTTATTGTGGGAACAAGGGACTACAACGGTGCAGGTATGGACGTAATAAACAGAGCCGTTGCGGGAGAGGCAAGACCCGAAGCCTTTATTCTCAAAATTATTTTTACGGCGCTGACATTAGGCGCAGGCTTTAAGGGCGGCGAGATAGTGCCTACACTGTTTGTGGGTGCAACCTTCGGAAACGTTGCAGGAAAACTGATGGGACTGGGTGCATCTTTCGGTGCGGGACTGGGCATGGCAGCAATGTTCTGCGGTGTTACAAACTGTCCAATTACGTCCCTTGTGCTCAGTGTAGAATTGTTCGGAACCAAGGGATTGGTATATTATGCAGTCGTATGCGCTGTTTCATACAGGCTTTCGGGATACTACGGCCTGTACAGCGCACAGAATATAGCCTATTCAAAGAACAAGCTTGAATTAATAGACAAAAAAGCTTTATAATATTGCATAAAATACTTGTATTATGATTTATTATGAGTTATAATGTGAATTGTTTTTAAAGCCGAAGGGCTTTATATAAGGATTTTCAATTAAGGAGGACATAATTTATGAAGAAATTTTTAGCGATTGCCATGACAGCTGTTATGGTACTCGGAGTTGCAGGATGCAGCTCAAGCAAAACAGAAGAACCAAAGGAAGAAGAACAGACAGAAGCAACTGAGGGCGAAACAGCAGAAGGCGAAGTGCTCGTAATGGGCTGCAGCGCTGACTTCCCTCCCTTCGAATCATACGCAGACGATGCAACAACTATCGAAGGCTTTGACGTAGATATGATGAATGAGATTTGCAGCAGAATCGGTATGACACTTGAAATCAAAGATATGAACTTTGACTCAGTTGTTGCCGCTGTTCAGACAGGTAAAATTGATGTAGGTGTATCGGGTATCACTATCACAGAAGAAAGAAAAGAGAGCGTAAACTTCTCAGATTCTTACTTCGTAGCTGCTCAGTCAATCCTCGTTACAAAGGATTCTCCCATCACAGGATATCAGGATCTTCTTGACGGCGACTACACAGCAGGTGTACAGCTTGGTACAACAGGCGACATCATGGCTTCTGAAAAGCTCGGCGACAGAGTAAGCCAGTATGAAAAATACGGTGACGCTCTTGCAGCTCTCCTTGCCGACAAGGTTGACTGCATGATTCTTGATACAGGCGTTGCAGAAGCATTCGCAGCAGCAAACGACCTTGTTGTTCTTGATGAAACATTCGGAACAGAGGAAGACAAGGAATACTACGGTATTGCAGTTGCTAAGGAAAACACAGAGCTCCTTGACAAAATTAATGCAGCTATCGCTGACATGAAGGCAGAGGGCTTCTTTGATGAATTAAACACAAAATATGCAGGATAATTGCAGATAATTGATTCTGTAAGCATTACACCATGCGGGGTTATTCTCTGCATGGTGTTATTGCGTAAGCAGAGGATAACTAAAGCTGTTCGGACTTTATTGGTTCTGACGGTTTTATTTATTCTCTGTCGCAATCAGAGCTATTAGAATGGGGATTATTAAGAAAGGATGTGTTATTTTGTCTGAATGGTTTACTAAAATAAAAGCTGATTTCTATTTGAACTTTATAAAGGAAAACAGATGGAAGCTGATACTCAGCGGTCTGGGTACAACCTTAAAAATTACTTTGATAGCAATAATCATCGGTATTATTATCGGTGTTGTTCTTGCTACTATCCGTTCCACCTACGATCTTACAAAGGACGAGATGAGAGGCGGAAAAAAGACTGTTATGGGTTTGCTTAATACAATCGCAAGAGTATATCTTACCGTAATAAGAGGTACTCCGGTTGTAATTCAGCTTCTCATAATATGGTTTATTATACTTGCTTCCTCGGACAATGGTGTGCTTGTTGCCGCTGTTGCCTTTGGCATCAACTCAGGAGCTTATGTTGCGGAGATTATCCGAGGCGGAATAATGTCAATAGACAGAGGCCAGATGGAGGCAGGCAGAAGCCTTGGCTTTAATTACATTGAAACTATGAGATATATTATTATACCGCAGGCATTTAAAAATGTTCTGCCCTCGCTTGCAAATGAGTTTATCGCGCTGTTAAAGGAAACCTCGGTTGCCGGCTATGTTGCGGTTAACGACCTTACAAGAGCGGGTAATATTATTAGAGGTAAAACATTCAGTCCGTTTATGCCTCTTGTCGGCGTTGCGTTGATTTATCTTGTTATGGTAATGATTCTTACATACTTTGTAGGCGTACTGGAGAGGAGGCTGCGTAACAGTGAACGATAAGGAAATATTGATAAGCGTAAAAAATCTTGAAAAGAAGTTCAACGGAGTTACTGCCCTTAAAAGCGTCAGTACCGACATAAGAAAGGGCGAGGTTGTGGTTATGATAGGTCCCTCAGGTTCGGGCAAAAGCACATTCTTAAGATGCCTTAATCTGCTGGAAATGCCCACAGGCGGAACTATAACATTTAACGGCGTTGACATAACTGACAAAAAGGTCGATATAAATATACACAGACAGAAAATGGGAATGGTTTTTCAGCACTTTAATCTTTTCCCTCATATGACTATACTCAAAAACATGACTCTTGCACCTATGAAGCTCCAAAAAAAGAGCGAGCAGGAAGCTACCGCCGAAGCCATGAAGCTTCTGGAAAGAGTAGGACTGGCGGACAGAGCCAATGCGTATCCTTCACAGCTTTCAGGAGGACAGAAGCAGCGTATTGCCATTGTGCGTGCTCTGTGCATGAAGCCCGATGTTATGCTTTTTGACGAGCCCACATCTGCCCTTGACCCCGAAATGGTCGGCGAGGTACTGGACGTAATGAAAGAGCTGGCAGAGGACCACATGACAATGGTTGTAGTTACCCATGAAATGGGCTTTGCCAGAGAGGTCGGTGACAGGGTTCTTTTTCTGGAGGACGGCATAATAATGGAGGAAGGAACTCCCGACGACATATTCAATCATCCCAAGACAGAAAGACTTCAGAGCTTCCTTGCGAAGGTATTATAAAAAAAATCCCTATGATTTAATGTCATAGGGATATTTTTTTACAGCTCCACGGTGTTTATAAGAAGCTGAAGGTCATTTATGAATTTGCTGGTATGATAACCGTCGGCTGCAGCATGTGAAATGTTGATTGTAAACGGCATAAGGTATTTTTCGCCGTATTTTGCGTATTTGCCGAAGGTTATGATAGGGAACAAATTAGGGTCACCGCCGGGAATACTCGTGCTGTAGGCCGTATATTCGAGCCAGGGAACGCATGATATGCAGAAGAAGTTGGCAGGCTGGTCAGACCGTGCCTTTATTCCCTTAACGTCCTTGTATTTTTCCATATTGGCAACTGTATTATTATAAAACTTATCAAACTCGGGATAGTATTCGGTCCACATATCAGAGAAAGTATGGTTATCCTCATGGAAAATAGTCATATTGGGATTTGAAACATCAAAGTATCCGGGCTTTCCGTCTTTGTCAACAGCCATTTTGAATTCCTTCATGCTGTTTACGGTTTTTGAAACACAGTAAACAAAGGCAGGATAAAATCTCAGCCCCTTTGATTTAACTCGGTTCAGAAAAGCGGTTACATCAAGCTGTACTGTACAGCTGTAGCCGCAGCGTATCTTTGTACGGTAGTAGTCAAAATGCTCGCTGCGTTCCCATTTATCCATATCTATATAATTAAACATACTATCATCTCCTGTATCAATTATACCATGATTTGAGCAAAATAAAAAGGCCGCTTATTAAACGGCACCAGACTATAGACAAACTCAACTAACCATTTAAAATTACTCAGTATCAGCTACAACAACCGGGAAAGGTTCGGAAAACCCGGGAAGGTTTTCTGAGGCTTTAAACTGCGGCGGAATTCACTTCCGTCGCAGAGAAGTCCTAAGACACAAGCCATGCGCAGTGTAAAGTGCAAACCGCGTGAAAGTCGCGGCGCCGTAGGCGTTCCCGCAGGGAATTTGAGAACCTGCCAGACTTCATACATTAATTTAAACAAGTCGAAAACCTGTTTTCGACTTAGTGTCGACTTTGTCGACACTAAAAGGCCGCTTATTAAACGGCCCAAATCATTATTTGTCGTAAAGTTTGTACTTTTTGGAATAGGCTATAGCTATTACCTCGGGGCCTGTATGGGCACCTACGGTTACGCCTACACGGCACATATCGTTTCTGTATGTATATTTTGAATCGCTGTAATGCTCATCAATGGCGTCCATAAGGGGAGAACGTGCGTCGGCATAGAAACTGCAAATAAGATAGTCAGACTCATGCCCCTCTATTTCCTTATCGGTCTTAGAAATTATGGCTTTAACTGCCTTTTTGGTGCCGCGGACATTCTCAACAGGGAAAAGCTCGCCTTCCTTCATGCAGATAATAGGCTTTACGTTGAAAAGTGTGCCTGCAAGCGCAGTGGCTTTTCCGATACGTCCGCCGTTCTGAAGAAACTTGAGAGAGCCGACAGTCCAGTATATGGATGTGTCATGCTTAAGTCTTTCTACAACGGAAATGTTCTCATCAAGGGTATAGCCCTCATTCATCATCTGATATGACTGATAAACAATAAGACCTGCTCCTGCTGTAGCCTGTACGCTGTCTATTATTTCAACCCTGCGCTCTGGATACTTTTCTTTCATAAGCTCTGCGGCATTTACAGCTGACTGATAGGAACCGCTGAAAAGAGAGGATATGCAGAAGCAAAGTACGTCCAAGCCATCCTTAAGAATAGGCTCAAAGACATCTGTATAGTCGGATATAGTGGGGCAGGAGGTTTTGGGGAAAAGCTTATCCTCGGTGATTATTCTGTAAAATTCATCAATGGACATTTCCGCAACTTCTCTTTTGTAATTCTCTTTATCAAAGGAAACGTAAAAAGGAACTCTGGGCATATCCTCAAAGCTTATTACTGAAGGATATATATCGCTTGAAGTATCCGATACGATTCTATATGTATTCATTTTATCACAGCCTTTCGGTTAATTAACAAATCATATAACATAGATTTTATATTGAATACAAAAGTGTGTCAATCGCTGAAACAGAAAATATTTAAATTTTGACTGTTTCATTCACTATTAAGTATATTACTAAACAATAAATTAAGCGGATACATGGCAATGATGCATCCGCCAGTTACAAATCAAATCAATACTTTCTGTAAAGTCCGACTACTTTTCCCAGTATCTCAACGTCACGAACAATTATAGGTGACATGGTTGGATTTTCGGGCTGGAGACGTATATAGCCGTTTTCTCTGTAAAAGGTTTTGACAGTGGCGAAATCTTCGATTAGGGCAACTACTATATCTCCGTTCTCTGCAGTTTTCTGCTGCTTTACAAGTATAAGGTCACGGTTGAATATACCTGCGTTTATCATACTGTCGCCCTTTACCCTGAGCATGAATATATCTCCGGATGGAGCATAATCGGCGGGAATAGGGAAGGTGTCCTCTATATTTTCCACAGCCAGTATAGGTGTTCCTGCCGTAACAGTACCTATAATAGGAACGTTAAGCATTTCCTTGACCGATGAGCCGTTATCCTCGGGAGCGTCGGTTGTGAATATTTCAATGGCACGGGGCTTAGACGGATCCCTTCTTATGTATCCCTTTCTCTCAAGTCTTTCAAGATGACCGTGTACCGTAGAGGTGGACTTAAGACCTACAGCGTCACAAATCTCCCTTACCGAAGGCGGATAACCCTTTTCCTTTACTTCTCTTTTCATATATTCAAGTATCTGCATCTGTTTCTGAGATAATTTTTCCATTATGTTCGCTCCTTACAGCGTTTATTTTCTATATAATAACATACATTCCGTAAAATATCAAACAAATGTTTCTAAATTGCGGAAAAAATATTGACATAGAACAAAAATTCGTGTAAGATTAAATCGATGATACGAACATATATTTGATTAGAGGCGATAACATGAGAAAATTTGTTTTTATGCTTATAGCGTTTTTGGTGTCAGTCGGACTTGTAAACAGTGCGTTCGGTAAATCAGATAAAGATGAGACAAAAACTTACTATGAAGAAGTGTGTGTGGTAAGCGGCGAAACCTATTGGGATATTGCGGGCAAATATAAATACGACGGAATGACAAGAGATGAATACACAGAATATATAATGGAATTCAACGGAGCTGCGGACGAAAACATTAAAGCCGGACAGAAAATAATTGTGCCTGTGGTGGAGTATATTTAAAAAATAAGAAATACATGTATAAAATCCTTTCGGCAAACAATACTAAGTGTGTGCAGGGATATACTGCATATACTATCTGAAAGGGTGAATATAAAGTGGACAAGAACTCCAGCAGAAACACTTCTAAAAATTCTGACAGAACAGAAAAGAATTCAGAGAGAAACTCCGAAAGAAACAACAGAACAGAATTTGCGGAAGAGTACAGCATTGAGTCGGGAAAGAACAGCAAAAACAGCAATAAGCAGTCAAACAACAAAAGCAATTGCAGGTAACAAAGGGGGAGTCGGATATATATATCCGGCTCCTTTTTCCGATTGTTCAAAACTATGTTAATACAGTACATTAATCGGTGTGACGGATAGCTATGTGCCCCATTCATTATATTATGTCGTTAAATGTTGATTTTATGGGATTTAATTAAGGCTGTGTTAAAAAGTTTAAAAATAAATGAAAAAAGGTGTTGACAAATGGAGGTAAATGCGGTAATATAATTTTCGCTGATACGGAAACGGGTCAGTAAGGAAATGAAAATTAAAATCTCTCAAAAAAAGTTCTTGACAACGGCTTGAAAGAGTGATATACTAATCAAGCTGTCACCGAGAACGGTGAGAAAGAAAAAAGAAATGATCCTTGAGAACTGAACAGTTGATGATAAGAAAATTAAACCCAAGTCGATAGACTAAGAGTAATCTTGAAAGAGATTATACTACCAAGTAATAAAGGTAAGAAACAAAAAAGTCAGAGTAGCATCTGGCAAGGATTTTAACATAAGAGTTTGATCCTGGCTCAGGATGAACGCTGGCGGCGTGCTTAACACATGCAAGTCGAGCGGAGATATTTGGAAAGCTTGCTTTTTAAATATCTTAGCGGCGGACGGGTGAGTAACGTGTGGGCAACCTGCCTCATACAGAGGGATAATCATGTGAAAACGTGACTAATACCGCATGTCATTGTCGAAGGGCATCCTTTGACAAGAAAAGGAGTAATCCGGTATGAGATGGGCCCGCATCTGATTAGCTAGTTGGTGAGATAACAGCCCACCAAGGCGACGATCAGTAGCCGACCTGAGAGGGTGATCGGCCACATTGGGACTGAGACACGGCCCAAACTCC
>JAQXNZ010000111.1 GCA_029098265.1 Clostridia bacterium
TATGGGCGGCGCATGGAACATATATGAGCTTCTTCCCGCATTCATCGTTGCATGTATCGCAATAGTGGTTGTAAGCCTTATTACACCTGCACCTTCTAAGGAAATAACAGACGAGTTTGAATATGTAAAGAACCTTAAGGACTGAGCGGCAAAGCCGCTAAGCGAAAATCCTTGTGGGATTTCCGCTTGTTATTGGCACTGGAACCAAAAGCTCCCGCGGAAACTTTTCATTTCAGTGTGGCTTATTCATAAGTATACAAAGCCTGTCGGAAATTAATTCCGACAGGCTTTTTGTTTCGTCAAAACACAATCAATTAATGATTTGAAATTATATGATATTAGCCGAAACAACCGGGAAAGGTTCGGAAAACCGGGAAGGTTTTCTGAGGCTTTAAACCGAGGCATAGCAAACCGGGAGAATGTACCCCGGCACCGCAGGCGTTCCCGAAGGGAATTTGTGAACCTGCAATAGAGCCCGCGCACATATCAGCGGCAATGCCGCCACCCGCAAACGGGTGCTTTGCGAGCAAAGTGATAACGGGCTCGGAGAAGTCCTAAGACACAAGCCGTGCGCAGTGTCAGGACTTCATACCTTAATTCAATCAAGTCGAAAACCTGTTTTCGACTTAGCGGCCACGCCGCTTACTTAAATACTCCCTTTGACTCCAGCTCGTCATAGTTCAGTCCGAGCTTGTCTATTATCTCTTTTGTGTGGTATCCCAGAGGATAGCCAGCAAATTTATACTCGCAGGGGCATTCACTCAGCTTAATTGATGTTGCCAGCTGTTTTACCTTAACGCCTTCATGCAGGGGCAGGTCAACATCTACAACCATCTGTCTGTCCTTGACCTGTTCGTCCTCAAGAAGCGCCTCCTTAAGGTTCAGCACGGGCTGTACACAGGCATCGTATTTCGAGAATACCTCCACCCATTCTTCCCTTGTCTTTGTCTTGAATATTCCTCTTATCTCGGCCTTTACCTCGTTTACATTTTCGGGCCATACAGTGCCGTCTATAAGGTCCTCACGGCCTATAGCCATGCAGAACTGTTTCCAGAACTGGGGTTCCAGTGAGCCTACGCTCATATAAAGGCCGTCCTTTGTCTCATAGAAGTCATACATACAGCCGCCGTTGAGTCTTTCACCCTCTCTTTCGGGTTCCTTGCCCGAAACAAGGAAGTTTGCTCCGTCAAGGCTGTTGAATGGAACACATCCATCCATCATGGCAACGTCGATATACTGACCCTTGCCCGTATTTCTTCTGTAGTTTACTGCGGCAAGTATACCTACAACCGAGTTGAGCGAGCCAACGGCTATGTCCGCTATCTGGAAATTCATAAGTGAAGGGCCGCTTTCCTTTCTGCCTGCATGGGATATTATACCGCTTCTTGACATATAGTTTATGTCATGTCCTGCCGCATCTCTGAGGGGGCCTGTCTGTCCGTAGCCCGTCAGTGAGCAATAGATTACAGCGGGATTTACCGCCTTTAAGTCCTCGTAGCCGAGACCCAGCTTATCCATTACTCCGGGGCGGAACTGTTCCAGAACTATGTCATATTCCTTGACAAGCTCCTTTACGACTGCCTTGCCTTCCTCTGTCTTGAGGTTAAGAAACATGGTCTTTTTGTTTCTTCCAAGCCACGCCTGACACGCCGATATGCCCGTATCGCCGATGTAAGGCGGATAGTCAAGAACTATATCCGGCTTGCTTGCCGCACTTACCTTCAGCACCTCCGCACCCATATCCGCCAACATAAGCGTAGCATAGGGGCCGGGCAACAATGTTGAAAAATCCAGCACCTTTAATCCATCAAGTGAACCCATAAATATCTTCCTCCCTTATTAAAAATGGAACCGCAGTTAACCCCAAACAGTGCTCTCTGCACAGAGCGCCGTTTACTGCGGCGAATAATAAAATCCTCTTTAATTCTACATGATGCCGATAGGCTTTTCAATTATAACAGGTACTGCTCTGTCCTTTTTGTCGTTATGCATAACATAATTATTTTATTTTGTGCAACATCAACTACACTATGCTTACCCTGCTTCCCCTTTCACCGGGAACGGCGGCCTCCACCACCAGCTTTGCAGGCAGTCTTTCCTTGACCTCCTCCACATGGGTTATCAGTCCCACCGTCATGCCGCCCGAGGTCAGATTTTCCAATGAATGCATGACCACGTCCAGAGTGCTTTTATCCAGTGTTCCGAAGCCCTCGTCCAAGAAAAAGAACTTAAGTGGAGAGCTGTTTTTCATCTGTATTCTGTCCGAAAGGGACAGCGCCAGCGCAAAGGACGTCAGGAAGGTCTCTCCGCCCGAAAGCGTGGCAGGTCTACGCCTTATTCCGCCGCTGAAATCATCCCTTATTATAAATTCTCCGTCCAGAAGCTCCAATGCGTAACGTCCCCCGCTGATGCCCTTCAGCCTAACCGAAGCATCGGAAGCTATATATTTCAGCCTATTCTCCGCCATGTACTCGACAAAACGGTTGCCTTCCGTAAGCTTTGACAGCTCATTTAGCATATCATTCCTTTTTCTCAGCTTCTTTTCCTCGGCTTTAAGCTGTTCTGCAGCCTCCGTATCGGCTTTCATTCTTTTCAGCTCCCTGTCCCTTACGGCGGCCTCCTTGGACATTTCCTCCCTGTCCTTCTCAGCCTGCTTCAGCCTTGAGCGTATCTCCTCCAGTTCCCCGTCGGCAAGGGTTCTCTCGCCCAGCTCTGCCGTCAGCTCCTTCAAGGTGTCCTCGACAAGGTTTCTGCGGCGTGAGTAGTTTTTCATTATGTCAACGGCATTCTGTGTATCCTTAAGCAGTTTTTCGGGATTTTCTCCGCCGGTTATTTTCTCGGCCTCCGCCCTTTTTGTCCTGCTTTCGCTGTCCAGTCTGTTTATCTCAGCCGTTAACAGCTTTTCCTCGGTAACACAGTCGGCAAGCTGTTTGTCGGTCTGCGACATCTTAACGGAAATGTCCTCGGCCTGCTTTCTCAGCGCCTTTTCGGCTTTTTCGGCCTCCTGATATTTTTTCTCCTTTTCCCTTGCTTTTTTGCGCTCGTTATCCAGCTTTTCTTCGGCTTTATATTCCTTGGCGGCCTTGCTGTATGCCTCTTTCAGCTCCGCCAGTGTCACACCGCCGCTTTCCTTTTCTTTTTCGGTCTTTTGGTCGGACTTACTTTCCAGAAGCCTTGTCGAAGCGGCATACTCGGCTTTCAGGCGTGTCAGCTCTTTGTCGGCCTTGTTCTTCCTTGTCTCCAGCTCCTTGATTTCCTTATCACAGGCTTCTATTACCGCATTTTCAATGCTTTGAGCAGCGGCAGGATGCTCCATTGAACCGCACACGGGACAGGCTTCTCCGTCCTTAAGCCTGTTTGCCAGCACAGCCGCCATGTTCTTTTCTTTCAGAAGCTCCAGAGTGGTTTTCGCCGTTTCCAAAGCCTGTTCTATATCCGTTTTTTCCTTTTCGGCAGACAATACCGCCTTTTCCAGTCCTTCCGCCTTTTCCTTTTCTTCCTTTATCTCCGCAATAAGGGCGTTAATCTCGGTGTACAGTTTCTTCTGCCTGTCAAAGGCGTCCTTGGCATTATACACCTTTTCCCTTAGTTCCTTGAGCCTGTCTTCGCCCTCTATAAGCTCCGCCATATCCCTGCTTCTCTCGGCGGAAAGCTGTTCACGCAAGGCCTCGGCGGCCTTTATTTTTTCCGAAAGCTCGGCGGACGTTTTATCAAGCTTCTGTCTTTCGGCTTTCAAGGCGCTCTGCTTTTCCTTTACTGTATTCTCTTTTTTTATAAGCTTATCCCTTTCTGCGGCATTATCCCTTATCTCCGCATTAAGGTTTATTGCCTGTCTGTAGGAGACAGCCTTTTCGTTCAGCTTTTCCTCGTCAGCCCTATCAAGGCCGATTTTCTGCGCAAAAAGGTCTATGCCTTCTCTCTCCGTTTCTATTGACTTTATTTCCTCGCCGCATTTTTTCATCTTTGCCACAGTCTCGGCGATACGTTCGGCCTCGGCGGCCCGTTTTCTTATTTCCTCTGTCTCTGCGGTGCGTTTTTTAAGGGAAGCCAGCAGTATTTTCAGTTCCTTTTCCTTTACACCGCACAGCTCTCTGCTTACGTCTCCGTAAACCTCTATTTTGGAGCAGACGGTATTTAGCGCCGCAGCAGTCTCAGCCCTCTCGCCCTTAAGTCTTGATGCCAGTGCGGAGCCGTATTTTTCAAGACCGAATATTCTTTCTAACATCGACCTTCTTTCCGCCCCCTTAAGGTTCAGAAATTCGCTGAACTTACCCTGGGGAAGTACCACCGTCCTCGTAAAATCGCCGTAGGACAGACCGATTATATTTTCCACCGCCCTGTTCATATCCTTTATTCTGTCGGCTATTACTTCATCTGTTTCGCCCCGTTTGTAAAGTCTGGTAATGCCCGGGTCGCATTCCTTTGTCTTTGTCCTGCGGAAGGTTCTCTCGGCTCGGTAAATGCTTTCCCCCTCGGCACTGTCAACGGCAAAGTCAAACGCCACCGATGCCGTATTGGTTTCTTTATTTATAAACTCATTGGTGTTTTTGGACAGGTCGCCGTAGAGCGCTATTGTCATGGCGTCAAGAATGGAGCTTTTGCCGCTTCCCGTATCGCCCACTATGCCGAAAAGTCCGTCCTTTGACAGCTTTTCAAAGTCGACAGTCTGCTCATCGGTAAAACTGTTTATTCCCTTTATTTTAAGTCTTATTGGTCTCAACCTTCCTCACCTTCTCCCATCACTGACATGAACAGCTCCACAAGCTCATCGTCGGGCTCTGCCAGTCTGCTCTTTTTATAAAAATCTATAAAGCTGTCCTTAAGCGAAAGCTCCTCTCTTTCCTCGGTCAGCACCGTTTCGGCACCGTCCAGTATCAGCCGTATGTCCATTATATCGGCTTTAAGCGCCTTAATTGCACGGATTTCCTCCATAGACAGGGTTCTGTCGGACTTTATCTCCAGATAAACATAGCTTTCTCTGCCGCTTTCGTCTCTGCATTTTTCTATGGCTTCTTCTATGGAATCGCATTTCAGTATTTCTATGGGCTTTATACAGCTTAGAGGTATTTTTTCCACCTGCGCCCTTTCTCCCGCCTTGACGTTAACCATGTTCACAGCCTTTGCATAGGCGGCTTCGTCCTTGCTGTAGGCCAGCGGAGAACCGCTGTAGAACGCCCTTTTATCAAGACCCGGAACGGTCTGCGGCCTATGCAGATGACCCAACGCTATATACTGTGCCTTGGCAGGAAATGCCTCTGCCCTGACCGAATAGCTTCCGCCCAGCTGAATACTTCTTTCACTGCCGCTTTCCTCTCCGCCGACTGTGTAAAGATGGGCGGAAACAAGGTTTATCGTGTCCTCGGAAAAGCCCTCCGACAGCTTTGCAAGCAGTTCCGAAACCTTATCCGAATAGCTGACCGCATTTTCCTCATCATCGCCCGCTTCGCCTATTATTTCGCCTATTCTCTTATCGCTGACATAGGGCAGGGCGGCTGTTACGGCCTTTTCTACGCCTGTATCAACGACGACCGCACCGTTCTCGTCCGTATAAACTGTGTAATTTCCGAATATGGTTTCGGGTATTTTATCTCCCGGGCGGCCTATTATAAAAACTCCGTAGGGTCTGAGTATTTCGGCCGCAGCCATAAGCCTGTCGGGGCTGTCATGGTTGCCTGCCGTAGCTATTACCACCCTTTCGCCCTCTCCCGCCAGCTTTACGGCAGAGTTATAGAACATTTCCTCGGCAGCGGCAGACGGATTGGACGTATCATACACATCTCCCGAAATGAGTATTATCTCCGCCTTCTCTCTTTCGGCTATCTCGCCTATTTCATCAATAAAGTGCTTCTGTTCTGCGTATCTGGTTTTGTTTTCCAGCATTCTGCCCAGATGCCAGTCCGATGTATGCAGTATTCTCAATGTCCTACTCCCTCCAGTCCCAGCATTTCAACAAATTTTTTCGCCGCATATGACAGTGCCGCATTCTTGAGCATAACAAGCCCCACATAACGGGTCGGCAGCTTGGGCTCCAGCGGTATCTCAAAAATGTTTTCTCCGTCAATGGCGCTGTTGTCAAACTCTCTTATGATAAACGTCAGACCGAGATTTATTTTCGCAAACTGTATCAGTATGTCATAGCTGGCAAGCTCTATTATGGGCTTAAAGGCAATGCCGTTTTCCGCCGCAAACTTATCCAGCTGTTTTCTTGTATTGCTCATATCCTCCAAAAGCAGCAGAGGATACTTTGACATTTCCGACAGCTTTACTCCCGTTTTGGCAAGCTCTTTGTATTTTGTACCGCCTATAAGGCAGTCATGTATCTCAACGCACTTTGTAATATCCATATCGTCACTGTCTTCAATGGGCAGGTTGACAAAGCACATGTCAATAACCCCTCTTTTCATCAGTTCCAGTGACTCATAGGTTGTTTTATTGACTACCTTTATCCTTATATCCGAATAGGCATTGCTGAACTTCTCAATATATGGCATGAGATAGCCGCTGATAACTATATCGCTGGCACCTATTCTGACCTCACCCTTTTCCAAATTGGCAAGCTCATGGTACTTATGTTCGGCAGTTTTCACCATATTGAAGGCCATATCAAGATAGGTATAGAGCACCTGCCCCTCCGGAGTGAGCCTTACACCCTTGGGTGTTCTGACTAACAGAGGGCCTCCCAGTCTTTCCTCCAGCTGTTTTACAGCCATACTGACAGCAGGCTGAGAAATAAAAAGCTCCTTTGCTGCCGCTGACATGTTTCCCGTTCTTACCACCGTACAGAATATTTTATAGGAATCAAGAGAAATTCCGCTGTCCATACCGCCCCTCCGTTCATAAAAATTAGTTATATGATATATATTTTCTATTAGATATAATTATATCATTGTCAAGGGAATAAAAAAAGGCGCTTTTGATGCAAACAAGCGTCGTTCTTATAAATTATAGTTTATCGCAACTAAAGTTACTTAAAAATGTTTTTTGAAGCCTCGGCTTCGAATTTAAGTTTTTCCACTCTCCGAGTGGTTGCCCTTTGCGCTCTGGCGAGCGCTAATACCTTGGGGAGAGGCAACAGCTTAAATTGCG
>JAQXNZ010000112.1 GCA_029098265.1 Clostridia bacterium
GCACGCTGATATGTGCGCGGTCTCTATAGCATGTTCACAAATTCCCTTCGGGAACACCTAACGGTGCCGGAGTATATTCTTCCGGTTTGCTTTCCTGCGGATTAAACTTGGAAAACTCTTCGTTTTCCAAACCTTTCCGCATAAAACTTGTTTGTCTACAATCGGCGAGGTGCTTTAAGTATCCTCAATAGTTAAGTTTTGAAACATATTGGAGTGTAATTATGAAAACAGCATTTTTATTCAGCGGACAGGGCTCCCAGTACGCAGGTATGGGCAAGGAGCTTTATGATAATTTTGAGTGTGCAAAAGCAGTGTTTGACGAAGCAGACAGAGCACTCGGTTTTTCCATAAGCGATATATGCTTTAACAATGAGACAGAACTGAACAAAACGGAGAATACCCAACCGGCCATACTGACCATGAGCATAGCCGCCTTAAGGGTGCTGGAGGAAAAGGGCATAAAGGCCGATTATGCGGCAGGACTCAGCCTTGGAGAATATACGGCTCTTGTTACGGCAGGGGTCTTTGACTTTGCCGAGGCAGTACAGTTGGTCAAAAAAAGAGGATGCTTTATGACTGAGGCAGTTCCCGAGGGTGTGGGAGCCATGTATGCCGTAATGGGTCTTGATGCCGAGGCCGTTGAGAACGCATGCAGGGACTGTGAACAGTACGGATTTGTTTCCCCCGCCAACTATAATGCCCCCGGACAGATAGTAATAGCGGGAGTGAACGAAGCGGCTGAAAAGGCGGCGGCACTCTGCAAGGAAAGAGGAGCAAAGCTTGTCGTTAAGCTTAACGTCAGCGGACCGTTCCATACGGCGCTTCTTAAGCCAGCCAGCGACAGACTGGCGGTTGAGCTTGAAAAAATGAGCATCGGCAACCTGAATATACCGGTAGTCACAAATGTAACCGGAAATGAGATTGAAAACATTGAGGAAGTCATTCCTCTTCTTATAAAACAGGTCATGAGCCCCGTCAGATGGGAACAGACCATAAATACCCTTGCGAAAAACGGTGTGGATACCTTTATTGAAATAGGCCCCGGCAGAACGCTCAGCGGCTTTGTAAAAAGAACGGTCAAGGGTGTGACCATACTGAACGTGGAGGATATCAAGTCACTTGATAAGACCATAGAGAAGCTGAAAGGCTGATTGGGAGGAAATATATGCTTAAAGGAAAAACGGCTGTCATTACGGGAGCCGCCAAGGGAATAGGCAGAGCCATAGCCGAGAGATTTGCGGCGGAGGGCTGTAATATAGTCCTTAACTACAGAAGCACGGTGGACGAGGCAGTAATCGAAAAAATCAAAAGCTTCGGCGTACAATGTCTGGCGTATAAGGCCGATGTGAGCCGATTTGACGAAGCCGAGGCACTTATAAAGGCCGCTAAGGATAATTTCGGCAGTGTTGATGTACTTGTCAACAACGCCGGAATAACAAGGGATATGCTCATAATGAGAATGACCGAGGAGCAGTTTGACAGTGTTCTGGACACAAACCTTAAGGGTGCGTTCAACACCATAAGATTTGCGTCAAACATAATGCTTAAACAGAAATCAGGTACCATAATAAACCTTTCATCGGTGGTGGGCCTTATGGGAAACGCAGGCCAGGCCAACTATGCCGCATCAAAGGCAGGCGTTATCGGTCTTACAAAGAGCGTTGCCAGAGAGCTGGCACCCAGAGGCATAACGGCGAATGCCATTGCACCGGGCTTTATTATGACGGACATGACCGATGTGCTTAAGGAAGAAACAAAGAAACAGATGCTTGAGGCCATACCTCTCAAACGCTTCGGACAGGCGGAGGAGGTAGCGGAGGCCGCTGTATTTTTAGCCAAAAACAGATATATAACGGGACAGGTTATAAATGTTGACGGCGGAATGGTAATGAACTAGGAGGAACTCATGGACAGAAGATGTGTTATTACGGGAATAGGAGCGGTTACTCCTGTAGGCAATGACGCCGAGGAAATGTGGAACAGCGTCAAAAACGGAGTTAACGGCATCGGATATATTACAAAATTTGATACGAGTGAGTTTAAAGTAAAGATTGCGGGTGAGGTAAGAAACTTTGACCCCTTGAAATATGTGGAGAAAAAGGAACTCAAACGAAACGATGCTTTTGCCATATATGCCATTGCGGCGGCACAGCAGGCCTTTGATACATCGGGCCTTGAAGATGACAAAATAGACCATGAGCGTTTCGGCTGTATGGTCGGCAGCGGTATCGGCGGATTCCTTACTATGGAGACTCAGATTGCAAGGGTTCTTGAAAAGGGCTCGGGTAGAATTTCTCCGTTGTTTGTGCCCATGTCCATAATAAATATGGCGGCAGGAAATATATCAATAAGATTCGGTGCAAAAGGCGTATGCGAGTCCGTTGTTACGGCCTGTGCGTCAGGCACAAACAATATCGGCGAAGCTTTCAGATATATAAAGCACGGCTATGCAGATATATGCTTTGCGGGAGGCAGCGAGGCCGCAGTAACAAAAACAGGTGTTGCGGGCTTTACAAATATGACGGCTCTCACAGCCTGCGATGACCCCGAAACAGCCTGCAAGCCCTTTGACAAGAACAGAAGCGGCTTTGTATTAAGCGACGGTGCGGGCATAGTAATGCTTGAGGAGCTTGAGCATGCTAAAAAGCGCGGAGCAAGGATATATGCCGAGGTTGTGGGCTACGGCACTACAGGTGACGCATATCATATGACAGCTCCCTGTGAGGACGGTGACGGTGCGGCAAGAGCCATGAAGCTGGCTATGGCAGAAGCGGGAATAACACCCGAGGACGTGGACTACATAAATGCCCACGGCACAAGCACCCACGCCAATGACTCGGCAGAAACAAAGGCCATTAAGAAAGCGCTCGGCGAATATGCCTATAAAGTGCCCGTAAGCTCAACAAAGTCAATGACGGGACATCTGCTCGGAGCGGCAGGCGCTGTTGAAGCTATTATATGTGCAAAGGCACTGGAGGAGGGCTTTATACCTCCTACAATCAACTACAGCGAAAGGGACGAGGAATGCGACCTGGACTATGTTCCCAATGTGGGCAGAAAGGCCGATATAAAATATGCCCTTTCAAATTCTCTGGGCTTCGGCGGACATAACGCCGTGTTATGCCTTAAAAGGTGGGACGGAGAATGATGGATTTTGAACAGCTCAAGGAGCTTATTAAAATAGTCAATGATTCAGAGCTTAAAAGCTTCTCTCTCAATGCCGACGGAGTAAGCGTCAGCATGAGCAAAAACGAGGGAATGGCCGTTGAGCATACGGTTAGTGCAGAGCCTGTAAAGGAACAGGCACTAAAGACTGAAAGCATTAATGAAGAACCTGCTGTAAAGACAGCGGAGCCCAAAAAGGGCAATATAATCAAATCGCCCATAGTAGGAACGTTCTATGCGGCTTCAAAGCCCTCTGCTCCCGCCATGAAAAGCGTCGGAGACAGCGTTAAAAAGGGCGAGTCGGTCTGCATAATCGAGGCCATGAAAATAATGAATGAGATAACCAGTGAGTTTGACGGTACGGTGGACGAGGTGTTCGTGGAAAACGGAGAGATAGTCGAGTTCGGACAGCCCCTGTTCCGTATAGTCTGAGGAGAGTCAGCTATGATGGATATAAAGCAGATAATGGATATAATACCCCACAGACCGCCTTTTCTTCTCATTGACAGAGTAGAGGAGATAGTCGAGGGAGAAAAGATAGTGGCAATAAAAAATGTTACTATGAATGAGCCCTTCTTTGTTGGACATTATCCCGGAGAGCCGGTAATGCCCGGAGTGCTTATCATTGAGGCAATGGCCCAGGCGGGTGCCGTGGCAATACTCAGCATGGACGAGTTCAAGGGCAAAAAGCCGTTTTTCGGAGCCATTGATAAGGCTAAATTCAGAAAAAAGGTCGTTCCCGGAGACACACTGAGACTTGAGGTTACCTTCACAAAACTCAGAGGAAATGCGGGAATAGGCAAGGGAATAGCCTATGTGGACGGAAAAAAGGCGGCGGAAGCCGAGCTTACGTTTATGATAGGCTGAAAAATTTAGGAGGCCGATAGATGTTTAATAAAATACTTATCGCCAACCGCGGAGAGATAGCGGTGCGTATAATAAGGGCCTGCAGGGAAATGGGCATTGCCACGGTGGCGGTGTTTTCGGAGCCCGACAGAGAGGCACTTCATACACAGCTTGCCGATGAGGCCGTATGTATAGGCCCTGCCAGAGCCGCAGACAGCTATCTTAACATGCAGAATATAATCAGTGCGGCAGTGCTTACAAAAGCACAGGCAATACATCCGGGCTACGGATTTCTGTCGGAGAACAGCACCTTTGCCGCCATGTGTGAGGAATGCAATATAAAATTCATAGGCCCCGACCCTGAGACTATAGATGAAATGGGCAACAAGTCCAACGCAAGAAGGCTTATGATAGAAGCCGGAGTACCCGTAATACCCGGAAGCAACGGTGCCGTAAACAGCGTTGAGGAAGCCTATGAGGAGGCCGAAAGACTCGGCTATCCCGTTATGGTCAAAGCGGCGGCAGGCGGCGGCGGCAGAGGCATAAGAATTGTCAGGTCAAGGGACGAGCTGGCAGACGCATACGAGACAGCCAAAAGCGAGACAAAGGCCGCCTTCGGTGACGATACCATGTATATGGAAAAGGTCATCGAGAGGGCTAGACATATAGAAATACAGGTGCTGGGTGACAGCTTCGGAAATGTGATACACCTTGGAGAAAGGGACTGCTCATTGCAGAGGAGAAACCAGAAGGTCATGGAGGAAGCGCCTTCGCCTGCCCTGAATGACGAAACAAGAAAAAAGATGGGCGAGGCCGCTGTCAGGGCCGCAAAGTATGTGGGCTACAAAAGCGCAGGAACCATTGAGTTCCTGTATGACAGAAGCGGCAGCTTTTATTTTATGGAAATGAATACCCGTGTGCAGGTAGAACACCCCGTTACGGAAATGATAACAGGTATAGATATAGTAAAGGAACAGATAAAAATTGCCGCAGGAGAGGCGCTGGATTATACCCAGGACGACGTTATTATAAACGGACACGCCATAGAGTGCCGTATTAATGCCGAGTCACCCGAAAGGAACTTTGCGCCCTCGCCGGGAAATATAGATTATCTGCTTATGCCCGGCGGCGGAATAGGAGTCAGGGTGGACAGCGCCGTATATGCTGGCTGTGCAATAACGCCGTTCTATGACTCCATGATAGCCAAGGTAATAGCCTGGGGCAGAAACAGAGACGAGGCCATTGCCAAAATGTACAGGGCACTGTACGAATTTGTCATCGAGGGTGTTGACACAAATATAGATTTCGAGGAAGCTATACTTTTCAATCCCAAGTATATCGAGGGAGACTTCGATACATCATTTATTGCCGATGAAATTATTAAGCAGTAAAAGACATCGAGGTAAAACACCGATGAGGTGCGTAAATGGTATAGCCAATGAAATTATTCAATAGGAGATACTTCTATGAATCTTTTTAAAAAGAAAAACTATATAAAACTTCCGGCGTCACAGCCGGCGCTTTCCAAGGCTGACGAGCCGAAGATACCCGACGGCTCATGGATTAAATGCTCCCACTGCGGAAAACCCATATATCGCAAGGAGCTGGACGAGTACAAAATTTGTCCCAACTGCGGAGGTCATTTCAGAATAGGAGCCAGAGAAAGGCTTAAGCTGACCTGCGACCTGGGAAGCTTTGAGGAGTTTGACAAGGACATGACTGCGGCAAACCCCATTGATTACCCCGACTATGACAGGCTTATTGCAAAGGCCAAGGAAAAATCGGGGCTTGAAGAAGGCGTTGTGACGGGCAAGTGCACCATACTGGGCTACAGGACGGTTATCTGCGTTATGGACAGCAATTTCATAATGGGAAGTCTGGGTTCGGTAGTCGGAGAAAAAATAGCCAGAGCCTTTGAAAGGGCCACCGCCGAAAGACTGCCCATAGTTGTGTTTGCGGCGTCGGGCGGAGCAAGAATGCAGGAGGGAATAATATCTCTTATGCAGATGGCAAAGGTATCCGCGGCTGTGGCAAAGCACAGTGAAGCGGGACTGCTTTATATTTCCGTAATGACAGACCCCACAACGGGCGGCGTTACAGCCAGCTTTGCAAGCCTCGGAGACATAATACTTGCCGAGCCCGGTGCAGTCATTGGCTTTGCGGGAAAGAGGGTAATTGAGCAGACCATGAAGCAGGAACTGCCTAAGGGTTTCCAGACGGCGGAATTCCAGCTGGAGCACGGCTTTGTGGATAAAATAGTAAAAAGAACAAAAATGAAGAGTATGCTCGGCAGAATACTTATGATACACAGCAGGGAGGCGGGACAATGAGCGGCGTATATGAAAGAATAGGTATAGCCAGAAAGGTTCAGCGTCCTACGGCAACGGAGTTTATCGAGCAGATATTTGATAATTTTATTACCTTCCACGGTGACAGATATTTTGCCGATGACAAATCCGTCATAGGCGGAATAGCTACTCTGGAGGGCAGAGCGGTGACGGTCATAGGCGTACAGAAGGGACATTCCGTAAAGGAAAATGTCAAAAGAAATTTCGGTTCGCCCAATCCCGAGGGCTACAGGAAGGCTCTTAGGCTGATGAAGCAGGCCGAAAAGTTCAAGAGACCCGTAATAACCTTTGTCAATACACCGGGAGCTTTCTGTGGTATCGGTGCCGAGGAAAGAGGCGAGGGCGAGGCCATTGCCAGAAGCATAATGGAAATGGCAAGGCTTAAGGTGCCCGTTATATCCATATTTATCGGCGAAGGCGGAAGCGGCGGAGCATTGGCGCTTGCGGTGGCAGACGAGGTATGGATGCTTGAAAACGGTATGTATGCGGTGCTTTCACCCGAAGGATTTGCCAGCATACTCTGGAAGGATGCTTCCAGGGCGGCAGAGGCCTCGGAGCTTATGAAGCTTACGGCGGAGGACCTGCTCAAACTGGAGGTTATAGAAAAAATTATACCCGAGCCCGAAAGCGGCATTGAAAATGACCTGAAATTTACAACGGACATAATGAAAAATGCTCTTATTGAAAAGCTTAAGGAGCTCTGCGCAAAGAGTACGGAGGAGCTTTTGCAGGGCAGATATGACAGGTTCAGAAAATTCGGAAATTATATAGAGTGATAGAAGTGCATGGTTTTCCATGCGCTTTTTTCGTAATTTGAATATATACTGTTGACAGTTTGAAACGGTTGGTATATAATCTAAAACATAGTTGCAAAACGATGTTGTAAAACGTAGTTTTAAAAAAGAAAGGCAGAGTGCTATGCCCCCGAAACCGAAATTTACTAAAGAAAAAATTGCCGAGACTGCCCTTGAGATAGTAAGGGAGGAGGGCGTTGACGCATTGACCGCAAGAAACCTCGGTGCCAAACTCGGCGCTTCATCAAGACCCATATTCACAGTGTTTAAAAATATGAGCGAGGTAAAATGGGCTGCCAGAGAGCTTGCTTTAAAGGAATTTGAAAAGTATGCGGGAGATTTCAGGGAATATAAGCCTGCGTTCAAGCGCATAGGCATGCTTATGGTTTACTATGCCATAAATGAACCTGAGCTTTATAAGCTGCTGTTTATGCAGGAGCATTCTCATGGGCAGAGCTTTGAAGACACAATTAACGACCTGGGATTTATGACAGTTGACTGCATAGACATAATAAAGAAGGACTACGGCTTTACAGATAAGGAGGCCAGAACGCTGTTTGAACAAATGTGGGTTCATGCCTTCGGCATGGGTGCGCTGTGCGCCATGAAGGTATGCGACCTTACGGAGGAACAAATTGCGGAAATGCTCGGCCAAGTGTTTGCGGGAATGGTAATGATGCTGAAAGCGGGAAAAACAGAGAACTTTGCTTTTAAGCCCGTAAAGGACCCGGATATGGATATAAGCCTGCCGCAGTGATATGAAAAGAAAGAAGGATAGGTATGAATAAAAAGCTTTATAAATCAAGAAACTGCATGCTTTTGGGGGTATGTGCAGGAGTAGCAGAATACTTTGACATAGACCCGACGGTTGTAAGAATATTATGGACAATTTTCGGCCTTGTTGCATTCAGCGGTGTTATCGCTTATATTATTGCGGCGGTAATTATGCCGGAAAGGCCCGAAGCGGAAATATAAAATTCGGAGGAATAAGCTATGAAATATAAAAAAGCAGCTGCTTTGGCGGCGGCCGTACTTATGCTCAGCGGCTGTCAGTCAAGCAAAACAGAGGTAAATACAGAGACGGTAAACGAAGAACAGGCAGCAGACGAAACTGTCGAAAGCGAGGACTCAATCGACAAAACAATAACAGCACTGTTTGACCAAAACGTATATTGCATGACAAGGATATTCGGCGCATGCCACCTTCCCTACGAGGGAGAGCCTGTTGAGGGAGATAATATTTACAAAGTCAACAGTGAATTTTCGGGTTATTCGGAATTTGAGGAATACATAAGAGGTGTGTACGCAAAGGATGAGGCGGACAGACTGCTTTATGACTGCCCTTACGAGGGAGAGCCCATGTATGTTAATGTAGACGGAATGCTCTGCATAAATATCAACCTTGCGGGTGCAAAGGGATATTATGTGGACTGGAATGACTGTGACATCACCGTTAATTCAGCAGACGGAGAAAAATGCAGTTTTACGTCGAGGGGAAGCATAGAGGAGCCGGCCGCTGTCCCCGAGAAAAAGGATTATTACGCTGACGGCTCGGCAGTCTTTGAGAACGGTCAATGGCTGCTTGAAAAAGTAATATACTGAAAATATGACCGCCTGACGAATATTGTATTCCGATGGCGGTATTTTTTGCGCAGAAATGACGCAGGTCGTAAATACATCTGTAAAATATTGAAAACAGGGGGTATAATTAATATAAAGTATACTAAAAGCGGGAGATAATATGATTTTCAGGACATTAATAACATATATCGTACTGGCATTTGAGGTGCTGACGGGCTATCGTCATGTGGGTATATCGAACAAAATAAGGGTCGAAAAGGGTAATGTCGCAGGCGATGAATATGCCGCAGAAAGAGCCGCCGAGAGAATAAAAAGGGTGTTCAGATGCGCAGGTACGGAAATAATAGTTGAAGGCCGTGAAAATATACCCAAGAACCGAAACTTTGTGCTTATATCCAATCATCAGAGC
>JAQXNZ010000113.1 GCA_029098265.1 Clostridia bacterium
GCACGCAGGCTCGAATCAGAATGAAAATCAACGGTGTCAGCTTTTGATAGGGAATCCCAAGCTTGCCTTCCAAGCCTTTTGCGTATTCGGTATATCGTTTGTCAACGCCCTTAAAGAATTTCTGACCGTATTCTCTGTATTTCGGGTGGGTATAAACCTGATACATCAGGCGGTATTTCTTTCCGTGTTTTTTTGCCGTCCAGTACGGTATCTCGTCAATGAACCGCCATAAACCCTCAACGTCTGTGGGGGCTTTCGCCATAAAGTCATCTTCCACCTTGCTCATACAATATTCGGTGGATTGGATAATCAGATCATCTAAATCCTTGAAATATGTATAAATCATAGATGTGTTGTATCCGCAATACTTAGCCAATCCCCGGATACCCGTTCCGTGAAGTCCCAGTTCCGCAAAACCGTTATAGCATTTTTCCATAAGGTCGATTTTTTTTGCATTCCATTGTTTTTCTGTATAATTAGCCACCTAATCGCTTCCTTCATTTAATTCGTTTGTTCTAAATAAAGTATAATATATCTACATAGAAAAATCAATCGGTCTTTACTTCATTTGCTGAAAGGTTTTCAGCATTCCGCTCTTTCTACTTAAATTTCATTTTTTCTTTTGCAAGGTCTGTATCCCTAATGACATATTCGTTTGTATTCATAAGTGTAGTGCATGAAAAATAAAGCGGAAAGGAGCATATCCTTTCCGCTGTTTTTTACATGTTATAGAACACCATAAAGTTTCTCAGTATCTGGGCTATTTCCGCCCTGCTGGCAACGCCTTTAGGTTCAAGCCTGCCGTCCCTGCCGCTTATTATATTGTTTTTGAGCGCCCACTGCATGGGGCCTCCCGCATATCCGCTTATGTCAGCATAATCCTTATATTCAAGCAGCTCAACGCCGTTGGTCTCCATATTTGAAAAACCCTTATACTCAGCGAACCTGTACAGAGTTGATATAAGCTGTTCCCTTGTTATGCTGTCCTCCGGTCCGAACATTCCGCCGCCGTAGCCCTTAAGAATATCATTTTCGGAGCACCACGCCACCGAATCCGCATACCATGCGTCCTCCTTGACATCAAGATATGACCAATAGGCCTTTTCGCTGGTTCCGTCCATATTTTTTATAACAACAGCCAGCATTCCCCTCGTGGCATCGCTGTAGGGACTGAATTCCGTTGATGATGTGCCGTTCATTATTTTACGCTTAGCGACAAAGTCAACAGCCTCGGCATACCACGCATCTGACGGAACATCACTGAATATTCCCGAATTTTCAGCTGTCCGTTCACTGCTGTCATCATTTGCATTCAGCACTGCTTCTGTTTGAGCCGCTGTTTCATTTATACTTGAATCCGGCTGTGTTTCGGCGTATGCAGGAACACATACAGCCATAGTAATTATCATTGATATGGCAATAAGTCTGTATTTCATTTTTTCGCCGCCTTTCGCTTTTTGCTTTTACATAACTGCTTATGTCAAGTATACATAAATAATTTTGACTCAACAATAGATTTAAGCATTTCTTAAGAAATGAAAAAAATGCAATTTCAGCCATAATAATTTCATTGCCGAAACTGCATTTGTTATCCCGTATAGTATTATTAAACTCCCGAATGTCCGAAGCCGCCGTCAGCACGTTCCGTTTCGTCCAGCTTTTCACATTCCGTCCATTCTATCTGTTCATAGCGGTTTATGACCATCTGCGCTATGCGGTCTCCCCTCTTTACTATAAAGCCCTGTGTACCGCAGTTTATCATTATAACGCCTATTTCGCCTCTGTAGTCGGAGTCTATGGTTCCCGGTGTATTGACAAGGGTTATACCGTTTTTAAGCGCCAGTCCGCTTCTGGGTCTTATCTGCGCCTCATAGCCATCGGGAAGCGCAATTTTAATACCTGTCGGTATAAGCTTTATTTCGCCTCTCCTAATCATAACGTCCTCATGCACGTTGGCATAAAGGTCCATGCCCGCCGAGCCCTTTGACATATATTTAGGCAGGGGCAAATCCTTTGCATCGTCAGTCCTTGTCACATAAAATCTTTTTTCCATCTTCTATCAGCCTTTCAAAATCTATTCCGTCAACGTTTCCAACCGCCGAAAAGCTTAAATTTTCAGCATCAAATATTGTGTCTATAACTGCCTTTATCGAGTTATAGTCCACCATATCCATTTTTTCAAGTATTTCCTCCATCGGGACTATTTTACCTGTCAGTATCATACCGCCGCCGTTGCTGCTGAGTCTGTTTGCGGTGCTTTCACTGCCGATGATATAGTTGCTTATAATCTGCTCCTTGGTGACATTTATGAGCTTTTCTTCAATTCTTTCGCACTTGAGCCTTTTAATCTCCCTGAATACACTTTCCACAACCGATTCGGCCTTCTGCGGGCTGGTGCAGGCATATACGGTCATAACGCCCGTATCGCTGTATAGGGAAGTATAGCTGTATATGGTATATACAAGTCCCGCTTCCTCCCTAATGGTCTGGAAAAGCCTTGAGCTCATGCCGCCGCCGAAAAGCGTATTGAGTACAGCCATAGAATATTTATGCTCACTGTCACGCTTCGGAGCCTTGAAGGTGAAGCACATATGTATCTGCTCCACATCTTTGTTTATTGTAAGCACCGAAGGAACATAGGTGGCAGGTGCATAGTTGATTTTCTCATAGCCCTCAGCCGACCATTTACCAAAAACATTTTTCAGCTTTTTAAGCATCTCATCCTTATCAAAATTTCCCGTAACCGCTATTACCGTATTCTGCGGTCTGTAGGTTCTGTTATAATAATCCCTTATTACATGGCTGTCCATGCCCGCAAGCGTATCCGCAGTTCCGCAGATAGGCATTCCGAGGCTTGTCTCTTTCCATACCGCTTCCTCCAAAGCGTCATGTACAAGCTCCTCGGGTGCATCGATATACATATCTATTTCTTCTTCGATGACCTCCCTTTCCCTGTCAATATCGGCGTCATCAAATCTTGAATTCAGTATCATATCGCTGAGCACATCAAGGGCATGGTCAAAATGCCTGTCCAGCGTTCTTGTATAATAGCAGGTATATTCCTTGGTTGTATAGGCGTTTATCTGTCCGCCCATTGCGTCCATTTCCTCCGCTATGTCCTTAGAGCTTCTCTTTTTCGTCCCCTTGAACATCAGGTGCTCTATAAAATGTGATACTCCGTTTTCCTCCGTTTTTTCACATCTTGTGCCTGTATTTATCCATATACCAAAGGCAATGGAACGTACATAGGGTATGTCCTCCATGACAATCCTAAGTCCGTTTTCAAGTTTCACTGTTTCTACCAAATTAAACCCCTCTCCTTCAATAGATTATAATAACACTTTTGTCCGAATTCGTAAACAATATTGTACGGTATAAATTTCCACTATGTAATACTTTTGTAATAATTATGTCTTAAAAACTCCCTGTTTATGGGCTTTTCAGCAGTTTTATATTATTTTTAAAAGGCGTTAATGCCACAATGTTCCATTGAATACAGGCAAAGGAAGTGTTATCATGCTTATGTAACACAAATGTAATAAAAATTTAATATTTTAGAGGAGAGATGAAAATGAAAAAGAAAATTTTAGCAATTACTTCAGTGTCAATCATGCTGCTGTCATCGGCAAATGCATTTGCCGCCGTTAATAACTATTCAGCCTGCGGCAAGTATACAGCTATAAGCCTTGACAATAATAAGAGTAATTATTTAAACGGAATCAAAATAAAATTTGACAAAAATTCCTGCTCAAACGGTTCTGATATTTCCGATTTATTTGACTGCTATAAGGATAAATACTGCAGTTCTTTTGACTGCACTGTTATCAGTCCCGACTGCAATAACGACTCCGCTGACTGCATCGGCGGCAGCTGTGAGAGCACAGAAAAGCCTGAGGATATTCAGAAGCCCGAGGATTCTCAGAAGCCCGTGGACTCTCAGAAGCCTGAGGATTCTCAGAAGCCCGGTGATACAGTAACCGATACAACAGAAAGCGCCTATGCCGCTGAGGTAGTTCGTCTAGTAAACGCCGAAAGAGCAAAGGAAGGTCTTACCGCCCTTAAAACCGATGCAGTGGTTCAGTCTGCCGCACAGGTAAGAGCCAAGGAAACAGTAACAAGCTTCTCCCATACAAGACCCAACGGCACAAGCTGCTTCACAGCCCTTAAAGAGGCAGGCGTAAGCTACAGAGGAGCAGGTGAAAACATTGCTTACGGTCAGAGAACACCGGCTGAGGTTGTAAACGCATGGATGAACTCTCCGGGGCACAGAGCAAACATCATGGACACAAAATTTACTACAATAGGAGTAGGATGCTATAAGAGCGGAAATACATACTACTGGTCACAGTTCTTTACATATTAACTATAAAACAGCTCCACCCGTTAACGGGTGGAGCTGCAATTTTTATGATAAAACTATATCAGCCTTTGTTTCTAGAAATATTTAAAAGCAGTCCCATAGATGCCATAGTTACGACCAGAGATGTACCGCCATAACTTATAAACGGCATAGGCATACCTGTATTAGGCATTGTATTTGTAACAACGGCAATATTTATTATTACCTGAATTGCTATCATCGCCGTTATCCCCGTAGCCGCATAGGAGCTGTATTTGTCCTTGGCATTCATGGCTATTTTTACACCTCTCCATATGAGAAGTGCAAACAGCAGTATAACTACTACTGCACCGACAAGACCCAGTTCCTCACATATTATTGCGAATATAATATCGTTGTAGCTCTCGGGTATGAAGGTTTTCTGTCGGCTCTGTCCTATACCAAGTCCGAACAGCCCTCCCGATGCAACGGCATACAGCGACTGTATTATCTGATATCCTGCGCCGCTTGGGTCACTCCAGGGGTCAAGCCAGCCGACAATACGGGCTTTTCGGTAATCCTCAGCCGCAACAAGTCCAATGAAGCCTATAAATCCGCATATAGCATATACAACAAAATTAGCAATTTTATTGCTGGCTACAAACATAATCGCAAGTCCTACAAACATAACGACTATACCTGTCGAAAGATTTTCCTTGGCAATAAGAATGAACGCTATCAGAACCGGCAGCGAACATTTAAAAAACATCAAAAAGTTTCCGTTCAGCAGCCGCCTGTTTTTTATGACATACCCGCTCATAAATATGATTATTATGAACTTGGCAAACTCCGAGGGCTGTATCGATGTGCCGAAAACCTCCAGCCATCGCTGGGATCCCTTAGTAGCAACACCCAGCACCAGTACTACGCCCAGTACCGCTACAATAACCACATAGGCCAAACCCGATATCCGTCTGAAAAACTCTGTGTTTATACTCATACAGGCCAGCATGGCAGCAAATCCCACCACAGCCCATTTTAGCTGTCGATTGAAGAAGAAAAACTTATTATAGTCAAACTTTGCCTCTGTCATGGCATAGTAGTAGCTTGACGAAAAAATCATAACAAGTCCGAACATTACCAGCAGTATAACGAGTATCAGCACAGTATAGTCTATACCTCTGAACGGGTGCGGATTTATCAGATTGCGAAGATACAGTCTGCTTTTATCCGGAATATCGTTTCTTACTTTTTTGTTATTCAGTTGGTAGACGTTGCCGTCTCTTTTTCTGTAGTCGGCCATGATTACCTCCTGTGTCTGTTCAGACAAAGCTTACATTATTTTGAAGCGGCAAGCTGTTTGAATATCCTTCCGCGCTGTTCATAGTCCTCAAACATGCCCCAGCTTGCGCATGCCGGAGAAAGAAGGATACAGTCGCCCTCTTTTGCGGCTTTTCTGCATTTATCCATACATCCCTCAAAGCTGTCGGCAAATTCATAGTCCTTAAAGCCGTACTTGTCACAGCAGGCGGCTATTTTTTCCGCCGTAACGCCAATGAGTACCAGCTTTTTGACTCTGCCGTTAAACAGCTTAACCCATTCATCATATTCGGAGCCCTTGTCATATCCGCCGCCGATAAGCACTATAGGCTTTCTCATGGCGAGTACGGCTCTGATTGATGCATCGGGATTTGTTCCCTTGGAATCGTTGTAATAATCAACTCCGTTATAGGTTCCGCAGTATTCTATACGGTGCTCAACTCCGTTGAAGTCAAGAAGCACCTTTCTTATATCATCCAAAGAAACACCGGCACATAAAGCACAGGCTGATGCCGCCATTACGTTTTCATAGTTATGGACGCCGAGTATCTTCAGGTCATTTACGTTTATAAGGTCCTCATCAATGCCGTCCCATTTGATATGTATTACATCACCGTCAAGATATATGCCTTCATCAAGCTTTTCGGCACTTGAAAAGAAAAATACCCTGCCCTTTGTTCTGTTGGCCATATCGGCGCAATATTCGTCATTTTTATTGAGTATTGTAAAATCATCGGCAGTCTGATTTGCAAATATCTTTTCCTTTACGGCCACATAGTTTTCCATTGTCTTGTGTCTGTTCAGGTGGTCGGGAGTGATATTGAGTACAGCCGATATATGTGGTCTGAAGGTATATGATGTTTCAAGCTGGAAACTGCTAATTTCAGCGCATACATAGCTGTCTGCTTTGAGCTCCTTCACCTTTTCGGAATAGGCAACTCCTATGTTTCCCACAACGGCTGTCTTATACTTTTTATCAAGCAGAAGTCCTGTCAGCGTTGTAGTGGTTGTCTTGCCGTTTGTTCCCGTTATGGCGCATACGGGACAGGGTGTAAGCGTATAGGCCAGCTCAACCTCGCTTATTACCTTTACTCCGCTTGCCTTTGCCTTCTCAATAAACGGCAGGTCGCAGGGTACACCTGGGCTCAAAACGGCATAGTCAAAATCTGTTATTATATCATCGGGATTTGAACCTGCGTATATTTTAATGCCTTCCTTTTTGTAGCCCTCTATGTCATGGAGCTTTATAAGGGCGTCCATAGGCTTCATATCCTGCAGTGTAACATCAGCTCCCAGTGACGCAAGCAGTCTTGCCGCCGCTATTCCGCTTCTTGCCATGCCGCAGACTATCATCTTTTTATCCGAATAATTCATTATAATATCTTCCTTTCAAATTCCCCGATTATTAAAACATTCCCTGTGCGCCGAGGAAAGCTATAAGACAGGCAATTGCCGTAACAATATAGAATACGGTAACAACCTTTGTCTCTTTCCAGCCGCAGAGCTCAAAGTGATGATGAAGGGGTGCCATTTTGAAAACACGTTTTTTAGTCTTTTTGTAAACCGTTACCTGTATGGCAACCGAAAGAGTCTCAACGACGTATATTATTCCGGCTATAAGTATGAACAGCGGCATTTTAAGTATAAAGGCGCAGGCAACAACAAAGCCGCCCAGTGCCAACGAACCGGTATCTCCCATAAATACCTTTGCCGGATATGAATTGAATATAAGGAAAGCAAGCAGACCGCCTGCCATTGCTCCGCCGGCAGTAACAAGGCCGTTTCCTGCGGCATAGGCGCACATGGTGAAGAACACCGTAACAATAAGTGTTACGCCATCGGCAAGTCCGTCAAGTCCGTCCGTAAGGTTTACGCCGTTAACCGTAGCAAGCACGGCTATTATGCAGAAGGGAATAAACAGTATTCCCATATCCCATGTCTTACCGCCGCCGAAGGGAATGTATATTGCCGTTCCCACTCCCGACCTGTAAAGATATGCCATAAACAGAGCGCAGATAATAAGCTGTCCTATTATTTTCTGCATGGGTCTGAGACCGAGAGAACGTTTTTTGACAACCTTAATGTAGTCATCAATAAAGCCGATAAGACCAAAGCCCAACGTAACCAGTATTACAGCCACGGTTTCATGGGTAGGTGACATAATGAGAGCCGCTGCCGCAAATGCTATCAAAAATGACAGTCCGCCCATTGTAGGGGTGCCCGATTTCTGCAAATGGGTCTGGGGGCCGTCGTCCCTGACGGTCTGACCGAATTTCAGTTTATGAAGAAAAGGTATAAGCACAGGGCAGATAAGCACGCCCAGTACAAAAGCGATAATAAGTGTGTATATTCCCTTTATCAAAAGATTCATTTGTATTACTCCTTTAAGCAAGCCGTTACTTCTGTTTCATATATTCGGCTATTTTATTGAAATGCATACTGTGAGACGCCTTAATAAGCGTTGTTCCCTCAAAGCCGAAACCCGAAGCAAGGAAGTCTTCCACAGTGCCGTAATACTCGGCATTTTCAGCACCCTCGGCAACGGCGGCATCATATATATTTCTTGAAGCCCCGCCTATGGCAATTATGCGGTCAATTCCTTTCTGTGCCGCATAAGCACCTACGTCATAGTGCATTTTATCAGAAAATTCACCCAATTCAAACATGTCTCCCAAAACGGCGCACTTAGGCCCGTCACAGGATGCAAGCACATCTATTGCCGCCTTTGTCGAAACGGGATTGGCATTGTATGAGTCATCGATGAGAGTAGAACCGTCGGAAAGCTTAAATCTTTCCATTCTCATGCCTGTTGGCACAAATCCCTCTAAGCCTCTCTTTATATCCTCGGTCTCCATGCCGTCAATTATTCCTACAGCTGCGGCGGCCATTGCATTGTATACCATGTGTTTTCCGGGAACGGATATGGTGACATCAAAGCTGCCCTTAGGCGTATGTATTGTGCATTTAACTCCATCTATTCCCAGGAGCTCTATGCCGTCGGCCCATATATCGCAGTCGTCATTGGTGCCGTACCACATAATGTTAACATCATCGGGCAGACCGTATTCCGCTTCTCTGCCCTCTATGGTTGAAAGCATATCATCATCAGCGTTGAGAACCGCAAAGCCTCCGCTTTTTATATAGGGGAACATCTCACATTTTGCCCTGAGTATGCCCTCTCTGGAGCCGAGGTTTTCTATATGCGAAACACCAACATTGGTTATTACACCAACATTAGGCTTAACCTCCTTTGCAAGGACATCTATCTCGCCCTTATGGTTCATGCCCGTTTCCACAACAGCCGCTGTATGCTCCTTTTCCAGCGAAAAAAGAGTTATAGGCACGCCGATGTCATTATTAAAGTTTCCGTTTGTTTTAAGAACATTGTATTTTTCGGAAAGAACACCCGCAATTATATCCTTTGTGGTCGTCTTTCCCACACTGCCCGTAACCTCTGTAACGGGTATATCAAACATATCCCTGTAGCCGCCCGCAAGCTTTAGAAGCGCCTTTCTTGTGTCATCCACAAGTATAAGACCTTTGCCCTCGGGAACATCAATGTTCTCGGAGCTTAACACACAGACTGCGCCGTCATGCCATGCCTTTTCTATAAAGCTGTGCCCGTCGAATTTTTCTCCCTTTATGGCGGCAAAAAGACAGCCTTCGGCGGCCTTTCTGGAGTCCGTTGTTATATATGTAATTGTACTTTCACAGCCGATGAGCCTGCCACCCGCAAACTCAGCGGCATTTTGCGCACTGATAGGTATCATTGTTATCTCCTTAAGGCCTCTACAGCCTTTTCTATCTCCTCATAATCGCTGAAATGTATTGTTCTGTCAGCAAATATCTGATAGTCCTCATGACCCTTGCCCGCAACTATTACAACATCGTCGGGCTTTGCCATTCTTATTGCCTCGTTTATTGCCTCTCTCCTGTCCGCTATTCTGTGATAGGGGCATTTTGTCGGTATTATGCCGACCTCGGCGTCGTCAATTATCTTTTCGGGGTCTTCGGTTCTGGGATTATCACTGGTGATTATCGCAAAATCCGAAAGCTTTCCTGCTATTTCTGCCATAATGGGGCGTTTTGTTCTGTCCCTGTCACCGCCGCAGCCGAATACCGTTATTATTCTGCCTTTGGCGAACTCATGGGCTGTTTCAAGTATATTTTCAAGTCCGTCGGGCGTATGGGCATAGTCAACTATAGCCGTAATGCCGAGGTCATTGGGTATGGACTGGAAACGTCCTGGAACTCCCTTATTCTCTGCAAGGCCGTCGATAATATCCTGCATCTTTATGCCGTTGAGCAGACAGGCACCTATGGCACCCAGTGAGTTATATATGCTAAAACGTCCGGGAATGTTGAGCTTGACAGGATACTGCTTTCCTTCATAGTCAAGGGTATAGCTTACACCGTCGGCGGTAATCGATATGTTTTCCGCCCTGAGATCAACGTCCTCGCTGTCTATTCCCGTTGTCATAACAGGACCCTTGGCTACGCTTTTCATATATGCTCCCGCTTTATCGTCCATATTTATTACAGCCTTGTCAGCGGCGGCAAAAAGCAGTCCTTTAGCCTTCATATAGTTATCCATTGTAATGTGGAAATCAAGATGATCCTGTGTAAGGTTGGTGAAAATTGCCGTACTATATTTAACACCTGCAACCCTGTCAAGGGCAAGGGAATGGCTTGATACCTCCATTACCGCATGGGTTACGCCTTCCTTTTCCATTTCGGCAAAAAGCTCCTGAAGCTCAAGGCTTTCGGGAGTGGTTCTGTCGGCATGGAGAGTTTTGTCTCCGATCATGTTTCCGATAGTTCCGACAACGCCTGTTTTACAGCCCAGTCTGTCAAGTATTGTCTTTATAAGGTATGTTGTAGTTGTTTTTCCGTTTGTGCCCGTAACGCCGATAACATTCATTTTTTCGGAAGGACGTCCGTAAAACTCGGCAGAGATAAGAGCAAGAGCCTTTCTTGTATTTTCGCAGAGAACAACGGTGAGTCCGTCGGCTTCCATACCCTCTGCCATGTGCTCCGCCACAATGACTGAAGCTCCCTTTTCAACAGCAGACTTTACATATTTGTGTCCGTCTGTCTTAAGTCCCGTTATACATACAAAAAGTCCGTCCTTTTCAACCCTTCTAGAATCATAGGCAATATGTTCCACTTCCGTATCGGCAGAACCTTTTTTAATTTCACATTCTATATCCTTTATAAGTTCTTTAAGCTTCACCGCAAAACCCCCTCAAATATTGGTTTTCCATAACTAATAAATTATATCACAGCAGTTTTGCAATGTAAATAAGTCCTAAGTGTTAAAGTTACTGCTCAGCCGCATTTTTAGAAATATTCAGATATGGCAGTATGTTTGAAAGCAGATCCTTCATCACAGGCCCCGCAACCGAGCCACCGTAATACACTCCCTTGGGCTCATCTATAAGAACCAATGCCATTACAGTGGGGTTGTCGGCAGGTGCAAAGGACATGAAGCTTGCTATATACTTTCCGCTTCCTCTTGGCAGTTTCTGGCTTGTGGCAGTCTTGCCGCCTATGCGGTAGCCCTCAACCTGCGCCTTGCTTCCCGTGCCCTGGGCTACAACGGATTCCAGTATTTCACGCATGGTGGCACTGGTTTCCTCGCTTATGGCATTTCCGCTGTCGGGCCACTCAAAGGTATTGAGTATAAAGCCGTTGTCGTCCTCGGTTCTTACGGCAAAGTGCGGTGTTATGAGTCGTCCGCCGTTTACCACCGCTGCGGCGGCTCTCAAAAGCTGAATGGGCGTAATCTGGAACGTCTGACCGAAGCTCATTGTTGCCAGCTCCACGGGACCTATATCCTCTTTTTTATGCAGTATTCCGATGGCCTCACCGTTCAGGTCTATGCCCGTTTTCTCATTGAAGCCGAACTTTACCATATAGTCATAAAATTTGTCTCCACCTATTCTTTCCGCCACCTGCATGAACACAGGATTGCAGGAATTTCTGACACCCTCGGCAAAGGTCTGAGTGCCGTGGTTTCTCGGAAATCTCCAGCATTTTATTGTTCTTCCGCCCACAGTCATAGCTCCGGAGCAGTTAAAAGTGCTTTCGGGCGTTATTACACCCTCCTCAAGTCCTGCCGATGATGTAACTATTTTAAAGGTGCTTCCCGGCTCATAGGTATCGTTTATTGCCTTGTTTCTCCACATCTGATTCAAATAATCGTTCTTTTCCTTTTGGGTAAAGCTGTCCCATTTTGCGGCAAGCTCCTCATCATTTACGGTAAAGGGGTCATTCAGGTCAAAGGTCGGATAGCTTGCCATTGCATATATTTCTCCGTTCTGCGGATTCATAACTATTATAAGTCCGCTTTTTGCTTCTTTAGCCTCCACTGCAGCTTGAATTTCCTGCTCTGTATATTCCTGTATCACCACATCAATGCTTGTAACAAGGTTTTCTCCGCTCTCAGGCTCCACCCTTTCTTCGGCATCGCTTACCCGCAGACCCTTGGAGTCCGTCTGTGTCAGTATCTTTCCGGGACTTCCCTTTAGATATTCCTCATATTTGCTTTCAAGTCCTATTATTCCCTGATTGTCCTTGCCCACAAAGCCAATGACATTTGCCGCCAGCGTTGAATAGGGGTATGTTCTCTCCACGTCCTCGTCTATCATTACTCCCGGCAGTTCCAGAGCCCTTATTTTTGCCGCCGTTTCATTGTCAACCTTTGTCTTTATACGTTTCAGAGCAACTCTTTCCTCAATATCCTCCAAAACATCGTCATAGTCAAGCTCCAATATTTCCGCCAGTGCTTTTGCCGTTGCCTCTTTGTCCTTTACCTGGGCATGTATAACAGACACAGAGCTTACCGATTCTGTCACCGCCATGCCGACACCGTTTCTGTCCAGTATGCTTCCCCGTTTGGGCGTTATCAGTCTGTCCCTTGTCTGCTGTTCGTAGGCCTGGGGCTGATAGTCGTCGGCCTTTGTCAGCATTATGTAGCCTACCCTTACAGCCAGCCCCGCCAGCGCCGCCATAAAAACAACAAGGGCAATGTACAGCCGTTTGCGCCCCTTATATGTAATCCTGTCCATAAGCAACCTTCCCATACAGTTATCTTATTAAATATATGGGAATAATTTTTTAGCTATGCCATATCAACAGACTTAAAAACCGCCTGACACTGCTTCGGAGCATTTTCCTTTGCCAATGTCAGACGGCTGCTATCACTATTATATTTTTCAAAGGCTTTCCGTTCCGTAAAAAGCGGCAGACGATATTACAGAAGCTTTAATCCTCTGTATCCTTTCC